>JBFYVZ010000080.1:0-19841 GCA_041298995.1 Desulfobacteraceae bacterium | reverse complement strand
GCCCCCCTTGGGATTTTATGTAAAGTCATTATATCTGAAATAATTTTTTGCAAGCGCAGTTTATATTTGCTATACATAAAAAGATCAGTTGACTATGGCCAAAAAGAAAATAACCTTATCTTCATAAAGCAGCCCGAAAACAGTAACATAAGAAGGGGATTTATATGGCGATAAAAAAAGAATTGCTTGAGATACTGGCCTGCCCGAAATGCAAAGGCGATATTTATTTAAACAATGAAGGGGATAAGCTTATCTGTGACAAGTGCAGGCTCATGTATGAAATACGGGAGGATATCCCGATCATGCTGATAGACGAGGCAAAACCTTTATAACAGAGGAATGCATGAGCACTCCAAAGTTTCCGAAGCCGGCAAAACTTGTGATAGGAATTATCCTGAAGGAGAAGAGGCTGATTGGGACGCTTGTGAATGAACTTGCAGAAAGATTCGGCCCGGTTGATATAATAAGCAGATGGTTTTCGTTTGATTATACCTCTTATTATGAGTCTGAAATGGGTTCCCCCCTTTTCAGGAGGATGCTTGCTTTCAAAACCCTTATTGAGCAGCAGAGCCTGTCCGAAATAAAAACTTTTACCAATTATATTGAATCGAGATACTCTGAAAACGGGAAAAGGGCTGTAAATATAGATCCCGGATACATGCTGTGCGAACGGTTTGTGCTTGCAACAGGAAAGAATTACACTCATAGAATATATATCGGAAACAACATTTATGCCGATCTAACCCTTATTTATCAGGAGGGTGGATTTAAAAAATTGCCCTGGACGTATCCCGATTATGCAGATGATAACATGCTGGATTATCTCAAAAATGTTCGCTATAGATATATTGCCGATCTTAAACGGAACGTAGAGAAATGATAAAAAGCATGACCGGATTTGCCCGGTCCGAAAAAATAGAAGAACCTGTCGAAATTATGACTGAAATCCGGTCATACAACAGCAAAAATCTTGATATTAATCTGCGCATTCCCCACGATTATCTTTTACTGGAGGAAAAGATCAAGAGATTCATTAGTGACAGAATATCAAGAGGCCGTATAGAGATCAGGATTGAAGTAAAGAATAATGTCAACAATAACAGAGAGTTTGATATAGACGAGGGAAAGGCGACTGCATACTATAATGCCCTTATGCGTCTTAAAAACTTTTTGAAAATTGACTCCGGAATACCTTTTGATATTATTGCAGGAGCCGAAGGAGTTATAAAGCCTGCCGTGATCGTTAAGAACGTTGAGGCGGAATGGCCTTTGATAAAGGATGCTCTGGAAGATGCCGTATGCCGGCTCGATGAAATGAGGTTGAAAGAGGGTGAATTCATCGCAGGGGATTTTACCACGCGGTTTGAGGGCATTGAAAAATCATTGAGACATATTGAAAATGAATCACAGGATCTTTCCTTTTATTACAAGGAACGGCTGAAAGAGCGGATATCTTTGCTGGCGGGAGATAATGTGGATCTGGATGCCGGAAGGATTGCCCAGGAGGCGGCATTCCTCGCTGACAGATGTGACATATCGGAAGAAATAGTCAGGGCAAGAAGCCATATCAGCCAGTTTTATCTGATAATGAATTCAGGTGAGCCTGCCGGAAGAAAGATGAATTTTCTTCTGCAGGAGTTAAACCGCGAATTCAATACAATTGGCTCAAAAACAGAAAAAGCTATTGTCTCCCATACTGTTGTGGATGTTAAATCCGAAATAGAAAAGATACGGGAACAGGTGCAGAATATCGAATAGCAGATACGGGAAGTTCCAAAATTGTGAAACTGGGAGGTTGAGAAGTTGGGAAGTTAAGAAGGGGCGATTAGCAGGGGGCTGGGGATGAGAGACAAGGGATGAAAAAAGATGGGAAAATGGGAATTTGGGAAAGTCAGAGGGAAGAATCCATAATTTGAGGATTTATAAAGAAATAACTTGCGGGGGGAAATGAAACAGACTTTGTTGAGTATCGGTTATGGAAGTTCAGTTGTAGCTGAACGGATTGTAGCAATAGTTTCACCCAACTCGGCTCCAATGAAGCGCCTTAAGGATGATGCAAGGGAAGAAAAGCGGCTTGTTGATGCAACTCACGGGAAAAAGACAAGGGCGATAATTGTCATGGACAGCAACCATGTTGTGCTTTCAGCAATCCAGTCTGAAACTATATCCCAGCGTCACGCCGCACTCAAGGAATCCAAATAAATGTCATACCTTCTGGGGCTGTCATAATGAACGTGGGAAATGATAATACGGCAGCTTCCGGGGAAGGCCGCCTTTTTATACTTTCTGCTCCTTCAGGAGCTGGTAAGACTACGCTCTGCCGTGCCCTGATGGAATATTCCAAAGATATGCATTATTCAGTCTCTTACACAACAAGAGAGCCCCGCAAGGGAGAAAAAGATGGTATAGATTACCACTTCATATCAAAGGATTATTTTGAAAAACAAATAGATGCCGGTACGTGGGCCGAATGGGCCGAAGTTCACGGGAATTATTACGGAACATCAGCCGTATTTTTAGATGAAGCTGTTGCCTCCGGAAACGACATACTTCTTGATATTGATGTTGAGGGTGCCAAACAGATTATCGGACGATATCCGGACAGTATTGCGATTTTTATCATGCCGCCCTCCCTTGATATTCTCAGATTCCGAATGGAGTCGAGAGGAGCGGACAGCAAAGAGGTAATAGAAAGGCGTATGACAAATGCGGAAAAGGAAATATCACAAAGAAGTATTTACAAACATGTAATTGTTAACGACAACCTTCCGAAGGCGGTTGAAGAGCTTATTTCAATAGTAGGGATGTACCGAAAAAGGCGGAAGGCTTGAGGCGTGAGAAGGCGTGAGGCGAAAGCCGAATATCGAATATCCCGCCACAAAGATTGGCGGGCCTTTGGCGGACATCGAATATCGAAGGGTAGAAAGCGAACTGTGAACAGCGAATGGTTAAAAGTGAAAAGTGAAAAAAAAGCGGCAAAGGAGCAAAGGCACTAAGGGAATATGAAAGGTCGAAATTCGAAGTACGAAGTTCGAACCAGAAACCAGGAACCAGAGACCAGAAACTATAGGCGAACGAGCCACGAATCGTTATGAAAACCGAAATACTATACGGATTCCACCCTGTTTTTGAAGCCCTCAAGGCTGGCAGGAGGGATTTTTCCGAGATTTATATTGTTGATGAAAAGGATTCGAAACGATTTGAGAAAATATCCGGACTGGTTCAGGATAGGAATATCCCCCTCAAAATGCTTAGCTCTCCGCAACTGCAGAGAATTACGGGCTCTGATCTTCACCAGGGTATCGGGGCAAGAGTGGGCGAATACCCGTTTGCTGCATTTGAAGATATTTTAAATAATATAAAACCCGGTAATAACGATTTTCTGCTCCTGCTGGATAATGTTGTAGATCCCCATAATCTCGGAGCCCTTGTCCGAACTGCTCTTTGCGTTGGAGTCCGGGGTATAATAATTACAAAGGACAGGTCTGCTTCTCCTACTCCCGCTGTTTCAAAAGCATCGGCGGGCGCTCTTGAACATGTGAAGCTGTGCAGGGTGACCAACATGGTTGGTGCAATAAAGGAGATTAAGGAGAAAGGCTTTTGGATTGTGGGAATGGATGCAGGGGCTGAAATGCCGGTGTTCAGTTGTGAACTCGGAGACCGGCTTGCAATAGTTATCGGTGGCGAAGGAAAAGGAATTCGCCCGCTTGTTAAAACAAACTGCGATTTTCTTGTTTCGATCCCGCAAAAAGGAAGTGTAAGCTCCCTTAACGCTTCAGTTGCGGGTGCTGTTGTCATGTACGAAGCATTCAGGCAGCGCAATTATTGAAGAACAAGGCAATAAAATGTTTAGGGGAGTCAAGGGGGAATGAACGACAAATCACAAACCACGATCAACAAAGTTCGATGTAAGATATTCGATATTCGAAGTACGACATTTGAAGTGCAAACCAGGAACCAAAAGATCAAGGAGAAGAAGGGGATAAATGACAGGGATTAAAATTACTTTTAATGATGACGGTATTATGAATGTTCCTGATTTTCCGGTGATTCCTTTTATTGAAGGGGATGGAACAGGTCCGGATATATGGAAGGCATCAAGGCTGGTGATGGACGGAGCAATTGCCAGGGCTTATAAAGGCAATAAAGGTATTAAGTGGTTAGAGGTTCTGGCCGGTGAAAAGGCTTTCAAGAAAACAGGGAAGTGGCTTCCTGCGGAAACACTGAAGTCCATCAGGGAGCATGTGGTTGCTATAAAGGGACCCATGACAACTCCGGTAGGTAAAGGGATAAGAAGCGTGAATGTGGCTTTGCGGCAAAAGCTTGATCTTTATTCATGCGTCCGCCCGGTGAAATATATTGATCCTGTTCCAAGTCCCATGAAGCATCCGGAGAAAGTTGATATGGTAATTTTCCGCGAAAACACCGAAGATGTTTATGCAGGCATAGAATGGGAAGCCGGAAGTGATGAGGTGACGGAGATAAGATTTTTTCTGGAAAAGAATATGGGAATTTTTCTTCCGGAAGATGCCGGTATCGGGATAAAATCTATAAGCGAGAAAAACAGCAAACGTCTTGTTGCGAGCGCCATCCATCATGCTCTCGAAACCGGCCGTTCGAGTGTGACCCTTATGCACAAGGGGAATATAATGAAATTCACCGAAGGGGCATTTTGCAAATGGGGTTACGAGGTTGCAGGGGAAAAATTCGGCGACAAAACAATAACAGAGCAGGAACTTTATGATAAATACAATGGAGAGAAACCTGAAGGGAAAGTCGTAATTAAAGACCGTATAGCGGATATGCTTTTTCAACAGGTGCTTCTCCGTCCTGAAGAGTATCATGTTATTGCAACTCCTAACTTGAACGGTGACTATCTTTCCGATGCCCTTGCGGCCCAGGTCGGCGGTCTCGGTATGGCGCCTGGAGCCAATATCGGAGATAAATGCGCTGTTTTTGAAGCAACTCACGGTACGGCGCCCAAATATGCCGGAAAGGATATGGTAAATCCGGGTTCTCTTCTCCTGTCAGGGGCAATGATGTTCGATTTTATGGGATGGAAAGAATCAGCGGAACTGCTAAGAGCCGGGTTGCAGTCAGCCATAAAGGATGGAATTGTTACATATGATCTTGCGCGACAGATAAAAGGCGCAAAAGAGGTTAAGTGTTCAGAATTTGCAATGGCGATTGTTGAAAAAATAGGCGAGCTTTAAAATGCTTTTTGTCAGGCTGGTCAGGATCTTAGAAGAGGCGCTTTTCCCTTCAAAATGCATGGGATGCGGCTCTTTTTTTCACTCTCCAGGAGATGCCGCGAAAAGAGATTATTCTTCTGCTGAAGCATATGAATTGGATACCATGACATTTGAAAAAGTGATGGCCCCCTTTCTGTGCACAGACTGCCTTTGCAATTTTCTGCCCGTTGAATCGCCTTTATGCTCTGTCTGCGGATTTGTTTTCAACAGCCGCGAAGGGGATGATCATGTCTGCGGAAATTGCATAGAGCACCCGAAGCGCTTCGGAAAAGCACGCGCGCTCGGCATTTACGACAAGACACTCATGGAGGTTATTCATTCCTTTAAGTATAAGGAAAAACTCCAGCTTGCGAGGCCACTTGAAGAGCTCCTTTTTTCTGTATTTGCGCGGAACTGGAATATGGATGATTTTGACCTTGTTGTGCCTGTGCCTCTTCATGTTAAACGTATCAGGAAGAGGGGTTTTAATCAGGCTTATTATCTTGTAAGAGGTTGGCCCGAAATAGCCGGAAAGTTCAAAGCCGGTAATTTTGATATAAGGCAGGATGCTCTTTACAGAACAGCATGGACAGAGCCGCAGACAGGGCTGGGCCGGAAGAAAAGAATGGAAAATATCAGGGGAGCCTTTTCTGTTAGCGATGAATTCAAAGTCACAGGCAAAAGAGTCCTGCTTGTTGATGATGTTTATACTACGGGAGCAACGGTCAACGAGTGCGCAAAGGCGATTTTAGGAGGAGGTGCGGTGAGTGTTGATGTGCTGACTCTTGCGAGAGCGGTTTGAAAGTGAATAGTGAAAAGTGAGTAGTGAATAAGGCAAATAGAATATCGAAGTATGATGTACGGTATGCGAAAATGGTGAACATTGAATAAAATATTGACACATGAAGAGATCGCACGGGAGGCAGGCCGTCTGAAGAAGGCCGGCAAACGCATAGTTTTTACCAACGGATGCTTTGACATCCTGCATGCCGGGCATGTCAGATACCTTGCTGCCGCGCGGGCGGAAGGCGACGTTCTTGTGGTGGGTTTGAATTCTGATAAATCGGTAAAATTGATAAAAGATGGAAAAAGACCCATAGTCACTCAAACGCAAAGAGCTGAAGTGATTTCAGCTCTTTCAAGCGTTGATTTCGTCATTCTATTTGATGAACCTGATCCATTGAAACTTATTCAGGATGTCAGGCCCGATGTTCTTGTTAAGGGTGGTGATTGGGCCGAAAAAGATATTATAGGAGCCGATTTTGTTAAGGCAAACGGCGGAAAGGTTGTAAGGGTTTCTGTGGTGCCGGATATGTCAACTTCTCTTATAATAAAGCGGATAGTGGAATTGTACAGTTAGTTTACATCCGGAAATGGCCCTTTTGTGCGATCTCTGTGTCAATCTGCGGGATTTCTTGTGCGGCGTACATCGCGTACGCCTCCGCGCAATCCCTCGATTTCCTTGAGCTTGCCCAAAATTGCCTATTTCCGAATTGGAAACGCAATAGAGACCATGTTTTGTTTCCGGATGGACACAGTTAGAATGTTATCCGGAAGTATTCTAAATAAAAAGGTATCAAAGATTGATTTTAACAAAATTAAACGGTGTTTCGTTTTTACAGTTTCCGAATCTCATTTCTTTTCCTGATTTAGGGCATGGTGTATTTACAAGAAAGGGCGGAATAAGCAAAGAGCCGTACATG
Organism: Desulfobacteraceae bacterium; assembly: GCA_041298995.1. Lineage (GTDB taxonomy): Bacteria > Desulfobacterota > Desulfobacteria > Desulfobacterales > RPRI01 > RPRI01. Next base: position 12,907 of record JBFYVZ010000080.1, on the reverse strand, counting down.
AGCCTGAATGTGAGTAACGGCGTAGGTGATGATCCCGAAGTTGTTGCACAAAACAGAGCAATTGTTTCAACGTGCATGGATAACAATGAACTTATCTTTACAAGGCAGGTCCACGACAACAGTGTTGTCATTATTTCAGAGGATGGAACTGACTCTTCCGTATTTCCCACCGGCGATGCCATGATAAGCGATCTTGATAAAAAAATGCTTGTCATTAAAGTTGCAGATTGTCAATCTGTTCTCATTTATGATCCTGTAAGAAAGGTCGCTGCAAATGTTCATTCCGGCTGGCGAGGGAGCATTAAAAATGTTATAGGCTGCACGGTTAGTGTTATGAAAGAGCGTTTTAATTGCAACCCCTCGGATCTGGCAGCCGGGATAAGCCCTTCTCTCGGGCCATGCTGTGCCGAATTTGTCAACTATGATAAGGAGATACCCGAGGAGTTCTGGAAGTATAAAATGTATTCCGACCATTTTGATTTCTGGCAGATAAGTATAGATCAGCTTTGCAATGCGGGTGTAAAGCATGCCAATATTTATTCAAGTAAAATCTGCACAAAATGCAATACGGATTTGTTTTTTTCCTACCGTGGAGAAAAGAATACCGGTAGATTTGCATCTGTCATAGGACTGAAACGAAATTCCAAAAAAGGGTAACAGCAATAAGGCGTAAAGGGCAGGAGAATGAAGGACGAGGGACTACCAAACGGGAATATGTTTCTTGAAAAAGCACAGGTTCTGTGGAACAAAAAAATAAGCTCCGCATATTTTAAAATGGGCTTAAAATGTAGCGGTTCTTTTTATGACGCCAAACCCGGGCAGTTTGTCATGCTGCGAATTGCCGACAGAATTGCCCCGCTATTAAGACGTCCCTTTTCAATTTACAGAATGATAGAAGGTAACAAAGGAGTGGAAATTCTCTACAGAGTGGTTGGAGCGTGCACCGGCATACTTTCGGAGATCAGGGAGGGCGAAAGCGTTGATATATTGGGGCCTCTCGGAAATGGATTCTCTTTGCCAAAAAAGGAAGGGGGAGTATTTATAGTTGCAGGAGGAATTGGAGTCGCCCCTCTCGTTTTTCTATCTTCATATCTTGTCGGAGAAAAAGGCTTTGAAACTTCAACTATAACAGTGTTTCTTGGGGCACGATCTAAAGATGATCTTTTATGCAGAGATGATTTCTCAAGCCTCGGCCTTGAAGTTACAGTCACCACAGATGACGGCAGTGAGGGTGAAACCTGTATGATAACAAACCCGGTTGAGGCTGCACTGAAAAAAACACGGCCTGGTGTTATTTATGCATGCGGGCCATCAGGGATGATGAAATGTCTTGCCGGCATGGCCGAAGATTACGGAGTGGCTTGTCAGATTTCCATGGAGACTGTAATGGCCTGCGGCTTTGGCGTATGTCTTGGCTGTGCGGTTGAAGCGAAGGACGAGAGTAAATATCTTCATGTATGTAAGGATGGACCGGTATTTGACAGCCGCGATGTAAGATTGTGAAGAGTGAATAGTGAAAAGTAAAAAGAAGGGTTTGAGGATTCAAGGATTCGAGGGTTCAAGGGAAAAACGAATAAAGGCGCGGTCGTTGGTAGAAAAACAAACGACGAATCACGAACCACGATCAACGAAGGATGAATATGGAAAAAGATAATAAGATATATCTGACGGAAAAAGTACGGGCTTCGGGCTGAGCAGCCAAAATAGGTCCGGGGGTCCTGGATAATATATTAAAGAGCCTGCCTGTAAGAGCGCATCCCGATCTTCTCGTAGGAATGGAAACCTCTGACGATGCCGGTGTTTTCAGGCTGGATTCCGAAACCGCACTTGTGCAGACGCTAGATTTTTTCACACCCATCATAGATTCTCCATATGAATTCGGCCGGATAGCCGCAGCCAATTCTCTGAGTGATGTATATGCAATGGGAGGGAGGCCGGTAACGGCCATGAATATCGTCTGTTTCCCTATAGGAGAGTTGACTGAAGATATTCTGAAAGAAACCCTTGCCGGAGGACTTGAAAAAATATATGAAGCCGGAGCAGTTCTGGTGGGCGGGCACAGCGTCGATGATAAAGAGTTCAAGTACGGGCTTTCTGTTACGGGACTGATTCATCCGGACAGGATACTGACAAACAGGAATGCAAAGACGGGTGACATGCTGATTCTGACCAAACCTATAGGGACAGGAATCATTGCAACCGCTGTTAAGGGGAAAGTCGCAGATGAAGAGGCGATCAGGATGCTTATTGAAGTTACGACAACTCTCAACAGAAAAGCCGCTGAAATAATGCTAAGATTCAGTCCGAATGCATGTACGGATATAACAGGATTCGGCCTTGCCGGGCATTTACTTGAAATAGCCAAAGGAAGCGGCAAGAAGATCATCATTCACACCGGCTCAGTTCCCTTTATTAAAAAGGCGGAAGAATATGCCCTTATGGGGCTGATCCCTGCCGGAAGCTATAATACAAAAAATTATTGCAGCAAAAATATTAGCGTCGGTTCATCAGTAAAACAGGTTATTATTGATATGATATTCGATCCTCAGACATCAGGAGGACTGGTGATCTCGCTTCCTGAAAAAAGAGCAAAAGAATGCCTGCAAGCAATGCGGAATGAAGGTGTATTCTCTTCTATAATAGGCGAAGTTTCGGAAGATGACCGAGATGGGCATGTAAAAATCATGCCTTAGTGAGCAAGGAGGTTGCAAAGGAACAGAGACAGCTTTGATGAACTCGTAAAAAGTCGAAATTCAGACGGCAAAGTAAAAAGCTCATTATGCAAGGCGCACGAATCTTGAGGAATGAAGCGTACTTTTCGTACGCTGCAATGACGAAAGATGAAGTGCAACACAGCAGAATGACTTTTTACGAAGCCGTCAGCTTTGAATAACTTACATTCGCCGCCATACCCAGACACGGCAGACCCACGGCAACTCATCATGAGACACAAGACCTCAACGCGGCCTTATTTTATTGAAATTACAGGTGATTTATTATACATAAAACCGATATGATTTTGATGTAATTTTGCATTGACTTGAATAAAATCATATGTTAGAGGGCAGAAGCTTTATCGAGGTCTGTATTGACCTTATTACAATAGTAGAAAGTGTTCTTTAATGTGAAAAGAGAAACAAGACGTTATATACGTGAGCTTGCATATTATAGCAGTCTTGGCCTCCAGGTAGCGCTTTCTATATTTATCGGGCTCGCTATTGGCGTGTATCTTGACAGGCGATTTGAATTTTATCCCTGGCTTACGCTTGCCTTTCTTGGACTTGGTATTGCAGCAGGATTCAGGAACATCTGGCTTGCTATAAAGAAGAGCGAGAAGGTATCACAGGAAAGAGATATAAAGTGAAAGTACAACAAAGCCTCTTGAAATTTGTTACCCTGACAAACTGGGTACTCTTTTGTTTTACGAGTATAGCAGGGCTTATTATTGCTTCTCCAAAGTTTGCAATGGGCATATTATCCGGAGGCCTTATAGTTACGATAAATTTTCATCTGCTATACAGGACGCTTAAAAAAGCGCTCACACCTCCGCAACTTGCTTCTCACAACGTTGTTCTGGCCAAGTATTATGCACGTTTCATTATCAGCGGGTTTATTATATTTATATTGATATCGGGGCATTATGTTCATCCAGTCGGTCTTTTTGTCGGGCTCTCCGTCGTGGTTGCAAGTATAATAATAGCAACCATGCTGGAACTTACAAAACTTATTTTCAAGGAGGCAATATAAGGTGGCACATCCCTATCTGTTTTTTGTAAAGCTGTTTGAAGCTATCGGTCTGGGGCATTTTGCTCACTCCTATCCACATGTTATTTATTCATGGGTTGTAATGATTATTCTTATCACTCTTGGAGTTATAGCAGCAAAGAGCGTCAGTCTGATTCCTGCAAAAGCACAAAATGTGTTTGAGATCATCATTTCGGGGATTGAAGATTTTATGGTTGAAGTTGCAGGCGAAGAGGGTCGGTGGCTTTTCCCGCTGGTTGCAACCATATTTATTTATATTTTCAGTTGCAATATGATAGGCCTTGTTCCGGGCTTTTTCCCCCCTACCGCGAGCCTCAACACAACCGCTTCATGCGCCCTGACTGTAGTAATTTTTACCCACATAATCGGATTAAAATATCACGGCATAAAATATATTAAACATTTTCTTGGACCTGTCTGGTGGATGATCCCAATAGTGTTTCCGATTGAAGTTATCGGGCATATTGCACGAATTCTCTCTCTGTCGTTCCGTCTTTTCGGAAACATGATGGGTCATGAGCTGGTACTTGGTATTCTTTTCGGTCTCGCCGGACTCTTTTTCGCTCCTCTCCCGATAATGGCTCTTGGTATTTTTGTTGCCCTGGTTCAGGCATTTGTTTTCTTTTTACTGTCAATCATGTATTTTTCCGGCGCTATGGAACACGCCCACTGATTTGTCAGTGAAAAAATAATTTTGTTTTTATGGGATAAAGGAAGAAGCAAAGTCAAAAATTATTAAAAGGAGGTAGGTAAAGTATGGATGTTCAAACTCAAGCTCAAGCATTACAATTTTTCATCGCATGTGTTACAGCCGCCGGTTTCGGAATTGCAGTTGCAGCCTTTGGTTGCGGTATTGCACAGGGTATTGGCCTTAAGGCCGCCGTTGAGGGTATTGCAAGAAACCCGGAATCATCAGGAAAAGTTACGGTTACGATGCTGATCGGTCTTGCCATGATCGAGTCTCTTTGTATTTATGCACTCGTAATTGCCCTGATTCTGATTTATGCACATCCTCAGGCAGCAGCTATTGCAGGGCTTTTCGCTCATTAATTTAAGATTTACAGTATTAAAAAAACAGGGTTGTGCCTTAGGGTACAACCCTGTTTTATTTGTTAAGTAGTTTTCATCCGGAAATGGCCCTTTTGTGCGATCTCTGTGTCAATCTGCTGGATTTCTTGTGCGACATACATCGCGTATGTCTCTGCGCAATCCCTTGATTTCCTTGAGCTTGGCCAAAATTGCCGATTTCCGAATTGGAAACTTACATGTGCCCAAATTTGGTTTCCGGATGGACACCAAGTATCTTTTTTAAGAACTGTCCGGTATATGACGCCTTGTTGACGGCCAATATTTCAGGTGTGCCGTAACCTACAACGTAACCGCCCTCATCCCCGCCTTCAGGTCCAAGGTCAATAATATGATCCGCAGTCTTGATTACTTCAAGGTTATGTTCAATTACGACTACGCTGTTCCCGGAATCGACAAGTCTGTTCAGTACGCACAGCAGTTTCTGAATGTCGTCTATGTGAAGGCCGGTTGTGGGTTCATCCAGAATATAAACAGTTTTCCCTGTCCCTTTTTTGCTGAGTTCACGTGAAAGCTTGACTCTTTGAGCCTCGCCTCCCGATAGAGTGGTTGCAGACTGGCCTATCTTAATGTAACCAAGGCCGACATCGGAGAGAGTCATCAGCTTCGATCTGATATTTTTTATCCTGTCAAAAAAAGATAGAGCCTGATCCACAGTCATGTCAAGGACATCGGCAATGTTTTCCCCTTTATATCTAACTTCAAGGGTTTCGCGGTTGTACCTTTTACCGTAACAGATATCGCACGGCACATAAATATCAGGCAGAAAATGCATCTCTATTTTGATTATCCCGTCTCCGCTGCATGCTTCACACCGCCCCCCTTTAATGTTAAAACTGAACCTGCCCGGCTTGTATCCGCGCATGCGCGCTTCCGGCGTTCTGGCAAAAAGCTCCCTGATGTATGTGAAGAGACCCGTATAGGTACCCGGGTTTGATCGTGGAGTTCTTCCAATCGGCGACTGGTCTATGTTTACGATCTTATCAACATATTCAAGCCCAGCAATGGAGGAGTGGGCGCCTGCCGCTATTCTTGCGCCATAAATGTTTCTTGCGAGAATGTTATAAAGTGTTTCAAGAACAAGGGTTGATTTTCCTGAACCTGAAACGCCTGTGACGCAGATAAACTTGCCAAGCGGAAATTCAACATCAATATTTTTAAGATTATTACCCGAAGCTCCTTTTATCATGAGTTTTGCGCCATTCCCGTGGCGGCGTTTATCAGGCACCTCTATTCGCTTCCGACCTGAAAGATACTGACCTGTAAGCGAGTTGTTATCTTTTAAAAGCGCGGCCGGCTCGCCTGAAAATACTACATGCCCTCCGTTAACTCCAGCGCCCGGGCCCATATCGATGACATAATCGGCAGATAGAATGGTTTCTTCATCGTGTTCAACCACAAGAACCGTATTACCCAGATCCCGCATCTTCATAAGTGTCGCAAGGAGACGCCGGTTATCTCTCTGGTGCAATCCAATGCTTGGCTCATCCAGAACATAGAGAACTCCTGTCAGTTTTGAGCCGATTTGTGTGGCCAGACGTATTCTCTGGCTCTCTCCGCCTGAAAGGGTATAAGCCGACCTGTCGAGTGTAAGATAGGATAGTCCGACATTTTCCAGAAAAGAGAGTCTTTCATTTATCTCTTTTATTATTCTCTTTGCTATAAGCTCCCTTTTCCCTTCAAGTTTAAGATTTATAATGAAGGCTGCTGCCCTGGATACCGAAAGAGCCGTAATTTCAAATATCGTCAGGCCTCCGACTCTTACCGAACCGCTTGCCTTGTTTAGTCTTGTTCCTCCGCATTCATGGCATGGGCGGAATGTCATGTAATGCCTGATCTCTTCTCTGGTCTGGTTTGAATCGGTTTCAATGTAGCGTCTCTGAAGTTTCGGAATGATTCCTTCGTATGGTTTCCTGAAACTGAAGCGGCGATTATTCTGTTCAAAATAGAAAGTTATCGGTTCATCACCGGATCCATAAAGGAGTATATTTTGAAAACTCTCAGGCAGGTCTTTATAAGGAGTGTAAACATCTACATCATAGTACTTTGTAAGCGATTCAAGAAATTCGCTGAACTGGACTGAATTTCTGTTTGCCCACAGCATCACAGCCCCCTGCCTTAAGGATAACTCTTTGTTTGGGATAATGAGATCGGGGTCGAACTCTGTTGTAGTGCCTAAGCCATCACATTTATTGCATGCGCCCTGAGGAGAGTTGAATGAAAAACTTGCAGGGGTAAATTCCGGATAGCTTATTCCGCATTGAACGCATGCTGATTTTTCACTGAAAAGAACCGATTCTTCTCCATGGATATCAACTTTAACAAGCCCTCCGGACTGGGACATTGCAAGCTCGAGGGAATCTGCCAGCCTGTTTCTGACATTTTCTTTTATAACCAGCCGGTCAACAACAACTTCGATAGTATGCTTTATGTTTTTATCTAGCTTGCCCGTTTCCTCGATTTCAAGTATTTCCCCGTCTATCCTGACCCTTGAAAACCCGTCTTTTTTAAGTTGTTTTATAAGTTTTTCCTGGGATCCTTTCTGACCTGAAACCAGAGGGGCTAAAATAATTATTTTTGTTCCTTCCGCAAAGGAGATGATTTTATCTGCGATCTGATCGAGCGTTTGAGCCGTAATAGGTTTTCCGCAGATATGGCAGTGGGATGTTCCTGCCCTGGCAAAGAGAAGCCTGAGATAGTCATAAATTTCAGTTACAGTTCCGACAGTTGACCTTGGATTATGGCTTGCGGTTTTCTGTTCGATTGCAATTGCAGGAGACAGCCCATCGATTGTATCGACATCAGGTTTTTCCATTCGTTCCAGAAACTGTCTTGCATATGTTGAAAGAGATTCGACATATCTGCGCTGCCCTTCAGCGTAGAGAGTATCGAAAGCGAGAGTCGATTTGCCCGATCCTGAAAGGCCAGTGATTACAACAAGCCTGTTTCTTGGCAGTTCGACATCTATATTTTTAAGATTATGCTGCCTTGCCCCGCGTATTATTATCTTGTCAGAATCCATATAATTATTCCTGAATTTATCAAATATTGACGGCTTCGTAAAAAGTCAAAAAGCGACTTCTTACGAGTCCGTCGAATATTAAGTCGAAAAAAATCGGGAGGCTTTTACTGCTCCCGAAGTCTTTTATTTAAACAGTATGCTTGAGATACAGCCATTTTTATTGCTGCAATCAGACTGCCTGGATCGGCTTTTCCTTTTCCGGCAATATCGTAGGCTGTTCCGTGATCTACGGAAGTTCTTATAACAGGAATTCCCAGGGTAGTGTTTACTCCATCGGTAAAATGAACAATCTTGAACGGAATAAGTCCCTGGTCATGATACATGCATACAACAGCATCATAATTACCCTTTAATGCATTATAAAATAATGTATCAGGCGGGTGGGGCCCGGATACATTATACCCCTCCTCAGCCGATATTTCTAAAGCAGGTCTTATTATTCTTTCTTCCTCATCTCCGAATATACCGCTTTCACCGGCATGTGGATTAAGTCCTGCCACGGCTATCACAGGGGAGTCAATGCCGAATCTTTCATACAGTCCCTTTCCGGTAATTCTTATTGTTTTTAAAATATTTTCCGTTGAAATTGAATTTGAAACTCCGCTGAGAGGGATGTGAATGGTTACAAGCGAAACCCTGAGTCGGTCACCGGCCAACATCATAACAAAATCTCTGGTTCCGGTACGTTCTGCAATTAACTCGGTATGGCCGTTGTAATGAAAGCCGGCCATATTCATGGCCTTTTTGTTTATCGGACATGTTACGACGGCTGCTATCTCTTTGTTTATAGCCATGTCGGTTGCTGCAATGACATATTCAACCATGGCCTTTCCTGTCCGCACAGTCGGATTCCCCCATGATATTTCATCAGAGGCAAGCCCTGAAACAGATAATATATCGATGCTTCCGGGGCTGTATAAACCTTCGGAAGGGTTGGATATGGATCTTAAATTCAAGGTGCTTCCGGTACATTTTTTTGCAGCGATGAGGACGCCGATATCTCCCACCACGAGGGGTTTGCACAAGTGGTACAGCCCGGAGTCACTTAAGGCGGAAAGTATTATTTCAGGGCCAATTCCTGCAGGATCTCCTGCAGTGATGGCGATAACAGGTCTGTTCTTTTTCATTGAAAAACCTTTCATGACGGCTTCGTAAAAAGTCATTCTGCTATGTCGCGCTTCATCTTTCGTCATTGCACCGTACTTATATGTACGCTTCATTCCTCAAGATTCGCGCGCCTTGCATAATGAGCTTTTTACTTTGCCGTCGAAACTTTGATTTTTTACGGGTATATCATTCATGATTATAATAAAAAAAAATTATACTACAGAGTCGGGCATACTTTTTCAACAATTTCCAATACAATTTCCAATATGATTTGATAATAAAAACCTGTTATGAGGATAATGATAAAAATGAAAGGTAATCGCAGAATTTACGAGATATGATAGAATGACTTTATTGTCCGTTTCTTAAAAATTGATGCAGATATGCCTAAAATACCTGAAAAAATTACTCCGATAGAAAAGGGTGTGGGTAAAGGCGTTTGTCTTGATGCATGATATTATGAATATAAATTCAAATGGATACAAATTGTTGATAACTTTTTTCAAAACAATCGATATCCAGTTTTTATCAGGTTTGACACAACCGATTCTATGCTTTAGAAAGATGCATACTTTTTTCAGCTATTCGAAATGTCCATAACAAATTACTTGCGGTTGTTTTTATAAACAGGGCTCTTCAATTAACAGCATTTTAATCGGTTTTATAATAACTTTATTCGATTGGTTCTATGGAAGCTATTTGGAATAATGTAAAATCAGCGATCAGGGAAAATATTCCCGGGCATAGTTACAAAATGTGGATAGAGCCTCTCGAGTTCAACAGAACCGCGGATGGCGTTTTAGTGCTGTCGGTTCCAAACAGCTTTTCCAAGAAAAGAGTTCAGGACCACTATGGCAGTTTGATAGATTCGGAATTAAAAAAAATTGCCGGTGATAACTGTAGTTATGTTATCGAGATTTGCGGAGAAAAAAAATCAGGGCGCAACAAGCCGCATAATAATCATCAACTTCCGCTTCCGAATGCAAACATTCAGCCCCATTACGGGCGATTTTTAAGAAAAGACTTTACTTTTGACCAGTTTGTTGTCGGGGGAAACAATGAATTCGCTTTCACAGCGTCCCTGTCTCTTGCTTCAAAGAATAACTCACAGCAAAGCTCTCTGTTTTTATTATCAAAGACCGGAATGGGTAAAAGCCATCTTGCCCAGGCTGTCGGACACCATGTTATTTCTCAATCTCCTTCGGAACGCGTATATTATATCACTGCTGAAGATTTCAGCAATGAGATGGTTCAGGCTTTCCGTAATGATTCGATAGACAAGTTCAAGAACAAATACAGGAAAGAATGTGATGTTCTGTTGCTGGAAGATGTTCATTATCTGGGAGGAAAAGAGCGCACACAGATTGAACTTGCACTGACCCTCGACACTTTAATGAATTCCGATAAGAAAATAATTTTTTCAAGCTGCTATCTTCCGGGTGATATACCCAAATTACATGATAAATTAAAATCGCGTTTTTCTTACGGGATAATTTCCGCTATTGAACCGCCCAACTTCAGGACAAGAGTAAGAATACTTCAAAGAAAAGCTCTTTTAAACGGATTTCAGGTTCCGGAGGAAATAATTCATTATCTTGCGAGTGAGCTGAATGAAGATGTAAGGCAGCTTGAAAGCGGACTTATCGGAATTACTGCCAAGTCATCCCTCATGGGTATTCCGATTGATCTTGATCTTGCTGAAGGCGTGGTAAAAAACATCGTTTTGCATAAAAAAAGCATAACAATAGATGTAATAAAGAAACTGGTCTGCAAGCATTTCAACATTGCTTTAGCAGATATTGTTTCAATTTCCCGAAAGCAGACATTTACCCGTCCGAGACAGATTGCGATTTATCTGTCACGCCGGTACACCGATTCGCCGCTGCAGACAATCGGAAAAAGTTTTAACAGATATCATGCCACAGCACTTCATTCCATAGGTATTGTTGAGAGGGGTATTAAAGAGAACAGTTCCTTAAGGAAGCAGGTTGATTATTTTTCCCAGAAACTTGAATCCGGCAAGTTTTAATCCTCTTTTTTCCCGTAAAAAATCTTCGGAATATGATATTTTATTATAAATGACCCTTAATGATTCTACATTTGAAAAGATCCGGAGTATAGTCGGCGCCGGATACTGCAGCAGGAAAAAAGAAGATCTTGCATGCTATGCCTATGATGCAACTGCAAATCGGTATTTGCCTGATGCCGTTATATTCCCAAAAGATGCGGGCGAGATTTCGAAAATAATAAAGCTTGCCAATTCCGAAGAATTTTTCGTTATCCCCCGTGGTTCAGGTTCGGGAATGACGGGCGGATCTGTTGCCGTTATGGGCGGAGCAGTGCTTGTCATGACCCGGTTAAACCGCATCATTGAGATTGATACGGACAATCTTATAGCCGTTGCGGAACCAGGAGTTATTACCGCCCGCTTTCACAGAGAAGTCGAAAAATTAAGCCTTTTCTATCCTCCTGATCCGTCAAGTGCGGAATTTTCAACCCTTGGCGGAAATCTTGCCGAGTGCGCAGGAGGGCCAAGAGCTGTAAAATACGGAGTAACAAGGGATTATGTGCTTGGCCTCAAGGCAGTTCTCCCGACCGGTGAAATAATTGAAACCGGCGTAAAAACTTCGAAAGGAGTTGTCGGATATGATCTGACGCGTCTGTTGATAGGTTCGGAAGGCACTCTCGGAATAATTACGGAGATGACGCTGAAGCTTATATCTCTTCCTGAAGCAGTCAGAACAATGACTGCGGTTTTCCATGAAGTCGGGAAGGCAGCTGAAACTGTTTCTGAAATAATAAGAAGAGGGATTGTTCCGAGAACCATAGAATTCATGGACAGGGCTTCAATAATTTGTGTTGAGAATTATCTTAAAATAGGCCTTCCTGTCGATGCCGGAGCGTTGCTGTTAATAGAGGTTGATGGGAGGGCTGAAGAGGCCGAATCTGCAATAAACCGTCTTGCGGAGCTTTGCATAAACCTCGGAGCAAGAGAGGTTGCCATAGCAAATACAAAAGAAGAAGCCGCTGTAATATGGAAAGCACGCAAGGCCATATCCCCCGCACTTTTTACGTATGCTCCCGACAAGATCAATGAAGACATCGTGGTTCCGAGGAGCAGAATACCGGAGATGGTAAGAAGAATTGAAGAGATGAAAAACAAGACGGGCCTTGCAATAGTCAGTTTCGGGCATGCCGGTGACGGCAACATACATTTCAATATAATGCTCGACAAAAAAAACAAAGAAGAAGTGAAAAAGGCATTGGCAGCGGTTGAGGATCTCTTTGATTACACGGTTGAGCTTGGAGGGACTATTTCGGGTGAGCACGGAATAGGCATCACAAAGGCGCCTTACATGTCAAAAGAGATCGGCAAGGATGAAATAGAACTTATGAAAAAGTTAAAAAGGCTTTTTGATCCGAAAGGGATATTAAATCCCGGAAAGATATTTATTTCAATTTAAAAATAGGATCTGATGGCAAAAAACTTCAAGTGCTGGCCTCCCCAATGGCCTAAAAACCTGAACTACCCGGACCGACCGGTCCATATGTTTCTGGATGAAACGGCAAAACGCGTCCCAAACCGTATCGCGATTCATTTCGGCGGGATGGCGCTGACTTATGGAGAGCTTAAAGCTCTTGCGGACCGGTTTGCAACAGCACTGGCAGGCTTGAGTATTCAAAAAGGAGAGAGGTTTGCCATCCATTTGCCCAACATGCCTCAATTTGTCATTGCTTATTATGCGATTATGAAAATAGGCGCCGTTTTCACACCCTTAAGTCCTCTCCTGTCGCCGAGGGAAATCTCCTATCAACTTAATGACTCAGGGGCCAGGAATCTGCTGTCGCTGGATCTGCTCTATCCGGGCATCGCATCCGTCATACCTGAAACCCAGGTTGAGCGGATCATTACGACCAGCATCGGCG
>JBFYVZ010000017.1:0-2769 GCA_041298995.1 Desulfobacteraceae bacterium | reverse complement strand
CATCGCTGTAACGATGCCCGAGATAGAACCTTCCCAAAGCCGTTCCACCGGTAAGGTAGAAATCACCCAGTCGGCCTGTGAGCAAAGTCAAAATTTTATCTTGCTGATTGTATAATCTTTTGTAATCGGGTACGGATAAATTCATAGCGTGAAATAAGTGATTTATTTCTTATCGACTGTATGGTTTGATCTGACATCAATTGCAGTATTCTTTCTCTTGGAAGCAGTTTTAAAACAGTAAACCAGGGATAAGATTCGATCAGTTTTCGAAAAAGGGTCTCATCTGTGTAATGGCCTGCTTTCGTGCGAGCGCCTTCGAGCGCTTCAAGACATTCCTCAGGCGCTATGTTGTAGTCCCACATCAGACGGCGTAGAAGATCAAGTTTTTCTTCTCTGGAAATTAACATTTTCAGATAGGTCTCAGGACAGCTCCGCCCGGTAAGTTACATGGCGGTTGCCGCAAACTCACCCGGTAGCATCAAGTTAACTGTTGAAGCGCTTCAAAAAACTGGAATTTACAGTGTTCATTCTTTGAACATATTTTGAGGACATTGTCAAGGAAGAAATCGGTATTTCACTATTTAGTGTCCATCCGGAAACAAAATATAGACACTATTGCGTTTCCAGTTCGGAAATAGGCAATTTTGGGCAAGCTCAAGGAAATCAAGGGATTGCGCGGAGGCATACGCAATGTATGCCGCACAAGAAATCCTGCAGATTGACACAGAGATCGCTCAAAAGAGCCATTTCCGGACGGAAACTATTTAGCAGGACATGCTTGATGTCCTGGCGGTGGGGGGTGATAAGTGACTGTAAAGGATCTGGCTGAGAAATACGGGCTTAAGCCGGTTTCAGGAGACAAAGGCTTTGAGCGTCAGGTAACAGCGGGATACTGCGGAGATCTTCTGAGCGATGTCATGGCGAACGCTCCGGAAAACTGTGTATGGCTCACAATCCAGAGCAATCAGAACATAATCGCTGTTGCTGTTCTCCGCAATATATCATGTATTGTTATAACAGGCGGACATGCGCCCGATACCGACACAATCGAGAAGGCCGGAAATGAAGGCATCCCTCTGCTTCTCTGGCCTGATTCGTCATATATCCTTGCAGGCAGCATATATTCAGCCGGAATTAAATAATAAGGATTCGCAGAAAGGATTTGAAAAAACTTCATATTATAGAAATATGTACAAGCAATTCCTTATAAAATTTTGAAGTAGCAGCAGAAACAGAATATTGAAAAGAGATCTGACTTGAGAGAAATATCACTCCATATAATGGATGTGGCGGAAAACGGAATAACCGCAGGTGCTGGATGCATTCATATAATTATTGATGAGGAACGGATTGAAAACCGGCTGAGTGTTGTGATAAAAGATAACGGGAAAGGGATGTCTTCCGATATGCTTTGCAAAGTCACGGATCCTTTTGTGACTTCACGAAAAAAAAGGCGGGTGGGACTGGGGCTTTCCCTTTTGAATGAAGCGGCAAAAAGATGTGCCGGGGATTTTTTGATTGAATCTGAGCCCGGAAAGGGAACTGTCGTCACCGCCACATTCATATACGACCATATTGACCGGGCTCCCATTGGAGATATTGCCGGAACAATAACAATGTTAATAGCCGGAAATCCTGATATTGACTTTGTTTACGATCATGTTATTGATGGGAAAGGATTTGCAATTGACTCTCGAGAATTACGGGATGAGCTTGAAAAATCCCTGACTGATGCTGATCTGTTGTTTCGCCTGAAAAAACAGATTGAGGATGAACTTAAAAAACTCGCAACTGACCAAAACTGAAGCCGGATAATCTGAAGGCTCGAGTGATGTTTCTTTCATAATACCGATATACAGCGAAGGAGTGAGAAAAAAAATGGCAAAAGTGTCCATTGAAGACCTCAAAAAGATCAAGGAAAACACCTCGAAAGCGATGTCGTTAAGAAACGGCATGGCTAGCATAAAAATCACCGTCCACATGGGAACATGCGGAATAGCTGCCGGAGCCCGTGGAGTCATGAATACACTTTTGGAAGAGATGGCCAAGGTTGACCGTCAGGATATAAGAGCGGTCACTGCCGGATGCATGGGTAAGTGCAGCAGCGAGCCGAATGTGACTGTGGAGATGGAAGGGGAAAAACCGGTGGTATATCAAAAAATGGATTCAAACAGAATGAAGCAGATATTCAAGAGTCACGTGCTTCTTGGAGAAGTTCAGACCGATTTCGCCCTCGCCGGAATATAGTTTTACATATGAAAAACAAAAAGCCTCTCCGCCCCATATGGCAGGATAATGACCCGGATTCGGTCAAAATCATAGACCAGAGACTTCTCCCGCATCGGTTCAGCGTAATTGACTTGAAGAGCGTTGATGATGTTATATATGCCATCAGAGAAATGTGCGTCAGAGGCGCCCCGCTTATAGGGGTGACCGCTGCATACGGCGTTTATCTTGCGACGCTAAGCCTTCCCGATAAACCGGCCGGAGATGATTTCATAAACGGCGAATGCGTACGGCTTAAAGCCGCAAGACCGACAGCCGTAAATCTTGCATGGGCGGCAGAAAGAGTTCTTCAAAAGGTTCTTTCCGCGTCAGGCATCCGGAATAAAATTGAAGCAGCCCGGAATGAAGCAGGTAAAATAGCTGAAGAAGAGGTCGATAATTGCCGGAGCATCGGCCTTCATGGTCTTAAAATAATTGAAGAGATAAGCAGGCGCAAAGCGGGCAAAACTGTAAACATCCTGACTCACTGCAACGCCGGGTGGC
>JBFYVZ010000008.1:0-2650 GCA_041298995.1 Desulfobacteraceae bacterium | reverse complement strand
CGCCGCACAAGAAATCCTGCAGATTGACACCGAGATCGCACAAAAGGGCCATTTCCGGATGGAAACTAATTACACAATATGCATGGTTTAGGAAAGTTCAAGGAGTTGGAAGCATAACTGGTTAACATTGCTGCAAAATAACATTATTCCTTAAAAATACGGGCAGCTAATTCAATATCTTCAGGGCAAAAGACGAAGAGACATTTTTCTTTTGGTGATGAGACCGAGCCATAGACATAATTGATGTTTATTCCCTCTTTTCCGAATTTTGCCGCCACATCGGCCAGGGAACCCGGATTATTTTCAAGTATTATTGCAATTACAGGCATTATATCAAACAGATAGTCGTTTCTGGAAAGAACATCTATCGTCTTATCTGTCTGATCGACTAGCATTCTGATCAGCGCAAATTCGGCGGAATCCTTTCTCATTGAATTGTAACTTGCGCTCGAGGCGATTCTCTTTAAGGATTTACCCCTTGCCTGGAAAAGTTCCTGAACATAACTTGAAGCATCCTGGATTGTCAGTGCGTCTATATTAATCCCTTCACCCGAAAGTAAAGAAGCGAGCTTTCCCAATTCTCCCGGAACATTTTTCAAAAAGAGTGAAATTTCAGTTCTTACCATGTTTATATCTCCAGATTATCATATTTATTTCGTAACTACTCAGGAGTCAGAAGTCAGGAGTTAGAATCCAGAATAGAAGCGTGTATGCCTCCCACAACCTACTGTCCCCGTTTTAGCAACTTTCCTTTTCATTCTGGCTCCTGAATTCTGGCTTCTGGCTCCTGAATAGTTACTTTCTTTCCTCGGGCTAAAATTCAAATTCCCATGTACATCATAATAACCATAAGAGATAAATACTTATTTTGTCAATACTGATTACCCCCGTAAAGCTCCTTTATCTTAGCCCTGTCTGGAATATCGTTTCCGGTTAATGGAAATTCTTTTACAAATTCAACATACTGCGGTTTTTTATAGCTTGCTATTCTTTCGCCTACAAACCCTATAAGTTCTTTGGATCCGAGAGTTTGACCATTTTTAAGAATGCAGACGGCCTTGATTCCCTCTTTCCATTTAGGGTCGGGAACACCAAAGACAACACACTTTTCAACAGCAGGATGTATCAGTACAACTTTCTCAACCTCGGCAGGATATACATTTTCACCACCCGGCTTGATAAGCTCTTTATCGGCGGTTCTCCCGGAGTACCATAGAAATCCGTCTTCATCAAAACGGCCCAGATCCCCCGTATGATGCCAGCCTTCGCGGAATGTCCGGTCATTCTCTTCGGGAAGATTCCAGTATCCCTTAAAGACCATCGGGCCTTTCATGACGATTTCACCAATCTGTCCTGCCGGAACCGGTCTGTCATAATCGTCTACAAGTCTTACTTCGGCAAGATGTATCATCCTTCCGGCTGAACCAGGCCTGTCATTGAAACGGCCGCATGTCGCAACGCATGAAGTCTCGGTCTGACCGTACATGCAGTAAAATGTCCCGCCTGATATTTCCTGATATCTCACGATGGTTTCGGGATTATCGAGTCCCACTACTGTTCTGAGGCTCTTTATGTCTTTTTTTGTTTTTTCCTGCTGATCGAGGATAGATGCCAGGATTGGTGAAAAATTAAAAAAGAATGAGACTTTTTTCCCTTCGATAAGCTCCACCGCCTTTTCCGCATCAAACTTGCTCATGTTAATGTTCAGGGCTCCCGCATGAAAAGAGTTTGTCGCCATGAAGAGACCGCCGACATGGAAAAGAGGAAGCAGGTTGAGATGAACATCCTCGTGGGTTATCTGAAGGCAGCAGTTCCAGTGAATATCGGCAAAAAGAACATTCCCGTGACTTAAAAGCGCGCCTCTGGGTCTTCCTTTCACCGCTGCCGTATGAATAATAACAAAACCGTCATCCGCAGAAACCGGGGTTGGTGCAAAATCGCCGCTGTTATCTGAAAGAGACTCAAAGTCAATATAGCTTCCGCCAGGAGGTTTCAGGTTATAATATTTTTTAACGGACAAAAGCTTATCTTGAATCCCGGTTATCAAGTCCTGATATTCAGCGTCAACAAAAAGCACTGCTGGATCACAGTCATTCAGATTGAAGCAGACTTCGTCGGATGAAAGCCTCCAGTTGATGGGTAGTACGATAGCTCCCAGAGCAGCAGCAGCGCCATAAAGAAGGAAATATTCAAGGCTGTTTTTGCCGAGAATTCCTATCCTGTCGCCCTTTTTTATACCTTCCAGTTGAAGACCGCAGGCGAGAGAGTCGACATTTTTCTTGAATTCAGCAAATGTAAGTGCCCTGCCATCATCAACCTCAAACCAGGCTGGTCTTTTTCCGAAACTTACCGCATTGCGGTTAACAAGATCATATATGGTAAAATCATAAAGGCCCATGCATTATAATCCTTCCTTATCGATCTTTGTGAACATGTGATAACAGAGTGTTTTTTTATAAGGATACAAAAAAGGATGGACTCTAAAAAATCCATGAACAGCAATAGCGAGCGCATTCTCCGGAGTCTGCTGCAGGAAGCTTCAATATTCAGCGACTTTTCGAGTTCACCAGTAATCGGAACAGAACCGCGTGTTTCGAGATATCAGATATTCCGAAACACGCAGCCATTGAAAAACAAAAAATATTATTTA
>JBFYVZ010000292.1:0-13730 GCA_041298995.1 Desulfobacteraceae bacterium | reverse complement strand
ATAGGTGAAAGCTACATTCAGGAGGCAAGAAACAAGTATGACATCCTTTCCGGCGCCCCTGTATCATGGCACTTTATAGGCCACCTTCAGACAAACAAGGCAAAATACGCCGTAAAAATGTTTGATCTTATCCATTCGGTCGATTCGGTCAAACTTGCAGAAGAACTTGATATCCAGGCAAAAAAAATCAACAAGATACAAAACATCCTTATCCAGGTCAACATAGGCAAAGAAGAAACAAAATCGGGGATAAATGAAGAAGATGTACCGGACTTTATAAAGGAAGCTGCCCGGTTTCAGAACATATCCGTAAAAGGTCTCATGGTAATTCCTCCGTTTTTTGACGATCCTGAAATTGTGCGACCCTATTTTTCGTCCCTGCGCAGACTGCAGAGCAAAATCCGGAACTCGATTGCTTCAAATTCCATACAAGGCGTTTTAATGAATGAGCTTTCCATGGGAATGAGCGGAGACTTCGAAGCCGCCATAGAAGAAGGCTCGACGCTTGTCAGAATCGGAACTGCTGTTTTTGGTGAAAGAAAATGAAAACACTATTGCACATATGCTGCGCCCCCTGTTCCATATATCCGGTCAGAACAATGCGAGCTGAGGGTATAGATATAACCGGTTTTTTCTATAACAACAACATCCATCCATACACAGAGTTCGTAAAGAGACGCGACGCTCTGGCGCAATATGGAAATATTATTAATCTTGAAGTAATTTTCCGGGATGATTATGACCTTGAGGGTTTTCTCCGGGCGACAGTATTCCGGGAGGCAAACCGCTGCGCTTTTTGTTACTACGAGCGCCTTAATGCTGCAGCCATTCTTGCAAAAAAAAACGGCTTCGATTCTTTTACCACCACGCTTCTTTACAGTATATATCAGAAGCACGATATGATTAAAGAGATCGGAGAATCGGCCGGTAAATCGGCAGGCATCCCTTTCTTCTATCAGGATTTCCGTAAAGGCTGGAGAGAAGGAGTTGATGAATCGAAGCGCCTTGGGCTCTACAGGCAGAAATACTGCGGATGCATATACAGTGAAAAAGAGAGATATATGAATTCGCACACTTAGCGTAATGAGCTTTTTACTTTGCCGTCTGAATGCAGATTTTTTGCGGGTTTACAAAAACAATGTTTTCTAACTTCATATATTTCATAATTGCAATACTCATTTACTCCACCTATCAGTATTCAGGTTCGGCAAATGATGCATCTATTACGGAAGTGCTGTTTCTTTTTTTCAGCCTTTCCGCCATCTTTGTTTATTTTATTTTCTTGAGCTTCAGAAGGCTTGAAAAAAGCATTTCATATGAAAATCAGTCTTTATATTATGATAAATTCGATTCATTATTAAACACCTGTTCCATCTTTGCCATTCTCCTTTTTGCTGTAGATATTTATGGTCTCAACCTCCCCTCCTATACCGGCAACATGCCCCCGTTCAAATCGGTTCCAACACTTGAGGCGCTCCTTTTCCTGTGCCTCTTTCTGCTTTATCTGTCCATAACATGGGGAGCTGCATTCGGGGCATATAAAAAACTTTATTACACAGATGATTTATCAAGGCGCTCTTACATAGCTTCCAATATTTCCTTTTCCATACCGGTTGTGATGCCATGGCTGCTCCTTTCTTTTGCGGCAGACATCATTAATCTCCTGCCGTTTGAAGGCCCGAAACTTTTTCTTTCTACAACCGGCGGCGAACTTATCTTTTTTACCTCTTTTCTCATTGTAATTGCCATGTTTGGTCCTGTCTTGATTCAAAAGTTCTGGAGATGCACACCTGTTGAAGAGGGAAAGAACCGAACAATGATAGAGGCGGTCTGTAAAAGAGCCGGAGTAAAGATTTCCAATATTCTCTACTGGCCTGCATTCGGAACAAGGATGGTCACGGCCGGTGTAATGGGGCTCGTAAGCAGATTCCGCTACCTTCTTGTCACAAAAGCCCTTTTAAGCATTCTTGAGCCTGAAGAGATTGAATCGGTCATAGCCCATGAGATAGGACATATTAAACGGAAACATTTACTATTCTACCTGGTATTTTTTCTGGGATATATGCTCCTTTCCCTTGCAACCTTCGACATGATTATTTACCTGGTAATTTATGCGAAACCCTTCTACCGCTTTCTGACCGATTTCGGGGTTAAACAGGCCACGGTAATATCAATCTCATTCGGTATCACAATAACAGCTTTATTCCTGATATATTTCCGATTCATTTTCGGATATTTCATGCGCAACTTCGAACGCCAGGCCGATATATACGTATATTCATTTTTCGACAGCGCAAAGACTCTCATATCAACCCTGGAAAAAATTGCGTATGCGAGCGGACAGCCTCCAGACAAACCGAACTGGCACCATTTCAGCATTAAAGAAAGAATTGAATACCTTAATAAATGTGACGCCGACAAGACCTGGATTGAGCGCCACAATATCAAAATTAAAAAAAGCATGGCGATATACCTTGCAGGTTTATTCATAATCGGGTCTGTCGGCTATCATTTGAATTTCGGTGAAAAGGGGAAAAGAATAAACGAGTATTTCATTGAAAAAATCGTACTCAGAGAAATAGAGAACAATCCAAACAATCCGGATCTCCATGCAATTCTCGGAGACTTTTATTACAGCATAAAAGACTTTCACAAAGCGAAAAAAGCATATGAAGATACCCTTTCCATCGATCGTGATAATCCAAGGGTTTTAAATAATCTGGCATGGTTATATGCAACGAGTGAAGACGAAAGCATCCGGAACGCGGCAATGGCTGTTACCCTTGCCAAACGGACTGTCAGGATTGAAGAAAAATCACATTTTTATGATACACTCGCAGAAAGTTATTATGCGGCAGGAGAATATAAAGAGGCAATAGGAGCGGCAAGAAAGGCGCTTGCACTTGCAGGTTCAGACAAATCCTATTACGAAAAACAGCTGAACAGATTCCTTAGCGCCAACTGATTACTGATAACTGAACACTTATAACTGTTTCTCTTCCGACTCCTTGAATCCTTACTTTATTATTTTATGCAGACTTTCCTGACCTGTATGAAGTCCGTGTTTCCCTTAAATACTTTTTCAATGCCATCCTGTTTTAAGGTGGTCATGCCATCTTTTATGGCCTGATTGCGCAGATCTTCCATTTTAGCATTGCCCTGGATCAGTCTCTTCATTTCATCGGTACCCATCAGAAGCTCATGGATACCCATACGCCCCCTGTAGCCGGTTTTGTTGCAGGCTTCGCAGCCGTCCGGCTTATAAAAGATGATATCTTCCGAATAAGGGATATTTAAGTTTTTTTCAAAAGACTCGACACCATATTCTCTTACAATTTCATCGTATTCATGCTTTGAAGGAGTATATGGCTGCTTGCAATCCTTGCAGAGCGTGCGAACAAGGCGCTGGGCAAGAATGCATAAAATAGCATCGGCAAAATTGAAGGGATCCATGCCCATGTCAAGAAGACGTGTTATGCTTTCAGGGGCGCTGTTTGTATGAAGAGTTGAAAGTACCAGGTGGCCGGTAAGTGAAGCTTCAATGCCGATATGAGTAGTCTCTTTATCGCGCATCTCCCCAACCATTATAACATCGGGGTCGGCACGCAAAAAGGCTCTCATGGCTGCGGCAAAATCAAAGCCGATTTTTGATTTTACCTGAACCTGTCTTAATCCCTTCTGGGTAATTTCGACGGGGTCCTCGGCAGTCCAGATTTTTGTTTCGGGCTTATTTATGTATCCCAGCGCGGAATGAAGAGTTGTGGTTTTCCCTGAACCGGTAGGGCCGCATACAAACATAATACCGTATGGCTTGCTTATGGCACTCACAAAATTCTCAAAATTTTTCTCTGAAAAACCCATTTTGTTAAGAGGAAGCGGCTCACCGGCTGCAAGGATACGCATTACAATATCTTCAAGCCCGCCCTGAGTCGGGACAGTTGCAACACGGAGCTCAATATCTTTACCGCCGAACTTCTTGAACTTGATCTTTCCGTCCTGCGGCTTGCGTCTTTCGGCGATATCAAGATCGGCCATAATCTTGATGCGTGATACTACTGCATTCTTATAGCTGAAAGGGATTGTCTGGTACAGTGTGCAGTGGCCGTCTATTCTTATTCTGACATGGGTATTCTCCTTGCCGGGATAAGGTTCAATATGTATATCCGAAGCCCTTCTGGCGTATGCATCAAGAATAATTTTATTGACGAGCTGAACTACCGCGCTGTCCTCTTCTCCCACCCCCGATTCAGCCTCAATTATTTCTTCCGATTCTTCCTGAAGTTTTGAAAGGATGTCATCGATTCCTGAAAGTTCTTTTTCATCCTGTGTAAACAGCTTGATAAAATCAAGAATATCCTGCTTTAATGCTACCGAAAAAACCAGGCTTTTACCCATAAAGAGAGTTTTAATATCGTCAATCTTCTGAATATCATGAGGATTGTCGATAGCAATCATGATATTCTCTCCTTCTCTCCTGATAGGCACCCAAAGATTATTGCGCATGAAAGGGACTCTCAGGCCGACCAGAAGATCGCCAGGTATCGGGCAAGTGGGATTATATTCCGCATAGGGTACCTTATAAAATTCTCCTAGAGATTTCCCGACCTCCTTCTTGGGAATTTTTAAGTCGGAGACAAGAATATTCTCTACAGGCTCTTTTCTCTGCCTTGCATCACCGATTGCTTTTTCAAGCTCCTTCTGGGTGAGTATATGGTTTTCAAGGAGATAATCGAACTTGGTGGTCCTCGATTTCGCCATCCGTTTCTGGTTATAGAGGGCTATGCCGAGTATCTTGGAAAGTTCTTCCACGGCCTGTTCATCTATCTTCTTAAATGAAGAACCGTCTTTGCGGTTAATGAGCTGAATTACGCCAAGCAGGTATTTTTTATATATTATCGGAAAAGCAAGACTCTGTTTTGTAACAAACCCGGTTTTTTTATCCCAGCGTTTGTCAAATTTTAATTCCCTGTCTATCGAAGCAAGTTCGCTGTCATCATATACATTTTTTATATTCAGCAGTCTTTGCTTAAAAGCCGCATAGCCGGCAATGCTGCTTATTGACACTGGAATCCGGATCTCGGCTATCTCTGTTCCGGATTTGAACCTTGAGACCAGTTCCCTGGTTTTCCCGTCAACAACGTAAACCGTTATTCTATCGGCATCGAAAAGCGAAGTGATTTCATTCTTCAGATTTACCAATATCTCATCGAGGTTTGAAGCGGCATATATCTTGTTGCCGATATCCTGCAGCTTTGTCCTGTACTCGACTTCGGATTTCAAGTCATTAACGCCGGAGCCATTTATATTGAAATTATTACTTGCCGTCATATTTATTACCGCCGTTTTTAAATTTTACCTGTGACGGGGCCGGGGCATAAATTAATTATCCGGCTTTTTGCCTTCTAATTTGCCATAGTTATGATAGACTTTCTTAAGACCTCCGCCTATAAGCAAAACACCTAAAAGATAAAAACAGAACCGAATAAAGAACATTGCCGAAGAAAATTGCCCGATTTGTTCTATCTGAGGCATAACCTGGGGTATTCTGTAGAACACACCAATTCCGGCAAGGACAAGAATAATACCCCAGATAAACTGAATTGTTGCTCTGTTGTTTTCCATATAATTTTCCCGACTCAATATAAAAACCTTTGTATAACCTCTAATCTATCACCATATCGGGATACGGAGGCATAGTAGCTAATTAATCATAAAATGTCAAACGGTTAACAATGATAGACTTTTTACGGGACCATCAATTCTTAAGCGTCCCCTTAAAAGCCGCCTTTCTTTTTTCAAGAAAAGCGCTTGTCCCCTCTTTTGCATCCACACTTGACATGCATAATGCGAATGAATCGGCTTCGATACAGCAACCGGTAAAAATATCTACATTCAGGCCATTATTTATTGCCTGCTTTGCGGCATGGAGAGATGTTTTTCCTTTTTGTACTATAACCCTGGCTGTTTTTAATGTTTCATCCATAAGGGCTTCAGGGGCAACAACTTTGTTTACCATTCCTATTTCAAGCGCTTCGGAAGCTGAAATCATTTTGCCTGTAAATATCATCTCTTTGGCCATATTTATTCCTATCAGCCTTGGAAGCCTTTGAGTGCCGCCGAATCCGGGAATAATGCCAAGGTTTATTTCAGGCAGGCCAAACATTGCTTTTTCTGATGCATATATAAAATCAGAGGCAAGCGCAATTTCACTCCCGCCACCAAGAGCAAAACCATTAACAGCGGCTATTACCGGTATGGTCAATTCCTGTAGCTTGCTTATTACTCTCTGACCTTTTTTTGCAAAGATTTTACCTTCAAGAGAATTGAATTTTGCAAGCTCTGTAATATCGGCCCCTGCAACAAACGATTTTTCACCGGCTCCGGTAAGTATCAGAACCCTGATATCTTCATTCCCCGAAATTTCATCCAGAGCATGGGAAAATTCTCCGATCAGATCTGAGTTCAATGCGTTAAGCGCCTTAGGTCTGTTAAATATTATAACTACAATCCCTTCTTCAATTTTCAATAAAATGTTACTGTAAAGCATTTTCTAACCTCCCTCCGAACAAAGCTCATTTTTTATAGTTAAATGAAAAGTTGATGGACTCGAAAAAACTATATTTTCTCACAAAAGCACTAAGAACACGAAGAAATAATTCATTTAATATTAGTATGTTAACTTTGTGATCTTTGTGGCTTGGTGTGAGATCCTGACTTTTTACGAAAGCGCCAACCTTAATACATCAACTCATGGGATTGTCAAATCCAAAACCCAGAGAGGCTATGGCTGATCTGTTTTACTGTTTTCGGCAGATGCCGAAATATATATTGCCGCAAGGATTAAACCTCCTCCGGCCAATTTTAATAATGTCAGTTTCTCGTTGAAAACAACATATGCCAGTATGGTGCTCCCTATCGGCTCGCCAAGAAGCGTAACGGCAACAAGACCCGGGGTAAACCATCTCAAAGCCCAGTTAAAACAGGTATGCCCGATAAGCTGACTGACAATTGCAAGCCCAAAAAATGATGCGACTGTCGATGTACTGTAACCCGTAATCTGCATACCCAGCGATAAAACTGCGATCCACAGGAAAACGGCGGCGCTCCCATAGCAAACCATTATATATGCTGTAAGAGAAAGTTTCCTGCGCAAGTTTCGTCCTATCAAAAGATAAAATGCCGCGCATATGCCTCCGATAAGAGCAAGAAAATCTCCGAATAAGGCGTTCTCCCCTGCCGCATAATCACCCGCTCCGATAATCGCGGCGCCTATAACACTGATTATTATCCCGGCAACAGAAGCGGTTTTAAGCCGTTCCCCTGATATAAACGGCGCAAGAAGCCCGACCCACAGAGGGTTGGTATTAACAAGTACAACGCTGTTTGCTATGGAAGTATAACTTAGAGATGAAATCCAGGCTGCAAAATGAAGCGCAAGAAAGAGTCCTGACAATGCTGAAAGAACAATCTCGCGCCTTGACAGGCTTATTATTTCATCTTTTGCCCATATCCACGCAACAGGAGCTATAATCAGTGATGCAAGTCCTACCCTGTATGCTGCAATAACTATGGCGGGAGCTTCAGCAAGCCGTGCGAAAATAGCTCCGGTTGAAACAGCCGCAACACCTATTCCAAGAGCTATATAATGGTTTGCAGAAAATTCGGTCTTAATCTGAATACCCTTAACCTCCCTTGCCGCTCTTTACTGGTGGACCGATGAGCGCACCGGGGTTTATCTCCTTTATATAATTGCGCACGCCATTGATTATTGCATCGCACAAAAGTTCCTGATAATCGGGATCTAGAAGGCGCAGGCATTCCCTTTTGTTGCTGATAAATGAAGTCTCAATTAAAATTGCCGGCATCTGTGCACCCAGAAGAACGTAGAAAGGCGCCTTCTTTACACCCTTGTTCTTTACATTATCATAGTTGGAATTCAGCTTTTTGAATAAAGCATCCTGAACATGCCCCGCCAGGCGGCTCGATTCGTTTATTTTGGCGTTTTGCATTAGGTCATTCAGTATTGATTGCAGATCGCTGATGTTTTTTGTTGATGTCGCATTTTCCCGTGCTGCCACAAGAATAGACTCATCGTCTGTTGCAAGATTCAAATAATAAGTCTCTATGCCGTATGCATTTTTATTCTTTGAGGCATTGGTGTGCAGCGATATAAAAATATCCGAGTTTTTTGTATTGGCAATAGCTGTTCGTTCCTCAAGGGTAAGATATTTATCGCTGTTCCTGGTCATTATTACTTCACAATCAAGTTCGCTCTTAAGCTTGTTTGCAAGCTTTTTGCCTAATATAAGAACAATATCTTTCTCATGGACCCCTTTCATATAACCAGGAGCGCCGTAGTCATCTCCTCCATGCCCCACATCTACGGTTACCTTTTTTACACCGAGGGCAAACTGCTTTGCCAGAGCTCCGGCAGACATTTTATCGCCTTTTTCTCCGCCTGTATCTTCAGGCGCTTCTTCCTTTACTTCTTCATCCCGGCCTCCCCAGACATCTATTACTATTCTGAAAGGATTTTTAAGAGAAAAAATCTTGTAGGTTTTATAAGACTTTATATCTACCACAACCCGGACAGTACCCGGCTCATACTGTCCGGCCCGCGCATCACTCAACAGGTCGTCATTTATCGGGATTACTCTTTTAATATCGCCCCCAAGCCGGCTGTTGTTCAAATCCACATATAAACGCTGCAGCTTATTCAGGGCGGGGTCCTGTTTTAAAAGTCTGTGGCTATAGCCGGTTTCGCCGTCGGCATTTATGACAATCCTGGTATAGTTCGGATTTGACCAGTACCTTAAATTGGAAACAGTAACTGCGCCGCCTCCTGCCGGGGATTGAACCTCCTCTCTGATCTTTGCCCTCTCTTCACCTGCGGCAATTATTTCTTTTATCCCGTCTGCAGGCTCTTTTATCTCTTCCTCTTTAACGACATTAACAGCTTCCTTATAAATTTCTTTCTTTTCGGGTTGAGTATAGGGAGGCTCTGGCTTTTTCAGATTTATATTTGCCGGCTTCTCCTTTTTATCTTTTGCATGATAGCCATTGCTTTCAGTCAGACCTTTAATGGTATTTGCGCCTGGAATCTGACCTATTGCTTTTAAAGCTTTTGGGCGGTATTTGCTGTTTGGAAATTTTTTAATTATTCTTTCAAAACAGTCAATAGCCTCGTTCTTGTCCGCAGCCTTTTGAGAACGCTTGTATAATTCATAATAAAGAGTTCCCGACATGTAAAGACCGGCCGGAGCCCAGGGACCCGAGGGCTCTTTCCTGTGAACCTCATCGAACTTTTTAATGCATTCAATCCAGTATTGTCTGTATTTCTGCCTGGCTGGATTATTTCGCAGAGACTTATAACAGTGGTCGGCTTTTAGATATTTAACTTTTGCGTTTTCCGCAAACCCCGGACAAGGCTGAAAAAAGAATGCAAAAATAAACGCCGCCAGACAAAACATGTTTATTGTCCGCTTTAAATGGTATCTGTTAATAATACCATTATTCTGCCTGCCTGTTTCTTTTTTCATTAACCGGCCCATCCTGTCCGAATATGTCATGTAGCAGGTTTTTTTATCTTTTCCTGCATCTCATTCAGGAAATATAATGCGTCCAAAGGAGTTATTTTAGATATATCAATTTGGTTTAACCGTTCAACAATAAAATGTTCCGGTCTGGAAAACATGTTCAACTGCAAGTGGCCTTTTTTAGAAACGGCATCATCCCCGGCAAATACGGGAGAACCGTTTATTCCGTGTTCATTCTCTATTTTATAAAGAATTTTTTTTGCGCGCACAATGATTTTCTCAGGAATACCTGCCAGTCTTGCAACCTGAATACCGTAGCTCCGGTTTGTTCCTCCTTCGGCCAGTTTCCTTAAAAAAATTATTTCATCATTCCACTCTTTCACCAGAATATTAAAATTCTTCACACGCGGCTTTGTTGCCGAAAGTTCCGTCAGCTCATGATAATGAGTGGCAAAAAGAGTTTTAACACCCTTACCTTTAAGATCATGAAGATGTTCGGCAACTGCCCAGGCAATACTTAAACCATCAAAGGTGCTGGTACCCCTTCCTATTTCATCCATGATGACAAGGCTTCTTGAAGTTGAATTATTCAGTATATTTGCAGTCTCCTGCATCTCCACCATGAATGTGCTCTGTCCTGAAGAAAGATTGTCAAGAGCTCCGACCCGGGTAAATATCCTGTCGGTAATATTAATGGAAGCTTTTGCGGCCGGTACGAATGCCCCCATATGAGCCATGAGGACTATCAGGGCAACCTGCCTGAGAATGGTTGATTTGCCGGCCATGTTGGGTCCGGTTATTATCAGCACCTGATTTTCATCATCATCCATTTTTATGGAATTGGGCACAAAACGCTCGCCTGTTATCATCCTTTCAACAACAGGATGGCGCCCGTCTTCAATCAATATCAGGCCATCATTGTTCATTTCCGGACGCGAATAATTATACTCGTTGGCTGTTTCAGCAAGGCATGCAATACAATCGAGACCGGCCAGAAACTTTGCGGCTCTCCGGACAGCCGGGTTATGCTTTGCGGCCTCTTCCCGTATTTTCATAAAAAGCTCGTATTCAAGAGCGTTTCTTCTTTCCTCGGAGTTAAAAACATCCCTTTCATATTGCTTCAGCTCTTCGGTAATATATCGTTCAGCATTAACAAGGGTCTGCTTCCTGACATATTTATCCGGCACCACTTTCGCATTGGCTTTTGAAACCTCTATGTAATACCCGAAAACCTTGTTGTACCTGATTTTAAGAGAGTTAATTCCGGTTTCCGCTCTCTCCCTCGATTCAAGCCTTGCAAGCCAGCTTTTCCCATCGCTCCCGGTTTTAACCAGATTATCAAGTTCCTCGTTGTAACCAGCTTTAATTAATCCCCCCTCGTTTATAAAAGGGGGAGCATCCTCTCTTATAGCCTTGTCTATAAGATCCGCAAGAACCATAAGATCATCAATATCAGTATCCCATTTCAGATAGCCTGTCTTTAAACCTAAAAGAGCGGTTTTTATAGCGGGAAGCGCGTAGAGTGAATTTTTCAGAGCAACAAGATCCCTTGCATTCGAATGTCCCATTACTATTTTGCTGCCGAGGCGCTCAATATCGTAAACGGATTTCAGGCCTTCTCTTACGCTTCTTCTGGCCCGTATGTCATTATAAATCTCATCGACCGCATCAAGTCGGGAAATAATATTATTTCTATCCCGAAGAGGATATCTCAGCCATCTCCTCAAGAGCCTGCCTCCCATGGAAGTAACCGTTTTGTCGAGAACTCCGAGAAGAGTGCCATGCCTTGAACCGGTTCTTAAATTTTTCAGAATCTCAAGGTTCTGGCAGCTTGTTTCATCAACAAGCAGATATTTCTCAAGCGAGTATGTTTCAATTGACGAAATGTGCCCGACATCCTGTATCTGCGTTTCATGCAAATAATGGACAAGCGCACCTGCAGCACAAATTCCGGATCTCATATTCTCACACCCGAAACCTTCGAGAGACATGGTCTTAAACAGTGCGAGAAGCCGTTCACGGCATCTTTTATGATCAAATTTATTGTCTTCAAGATACGTTACGGCTTTTCCATTCAAGACATCGATCAGGCCGGAAAGGAAAGAATCATTGGGGGAAGATTCGGGCAGCAGGATTTCGCTGGGAGAAATTCTGAGAAGTTCTTCTTTCAGCAATGCCGGATCTTTTGTTTCTGTCATGCGAAACAGACCTGTGGAAATATCCAGATAGGAAATGCCTGCCGTATTTGAATCGTGGACTATTGAAAGCATATAATTATTCGTTTTTTCATCAAGCAGTTCATCTTCTAAAATCATTCCAGGGGTTATAACGCGCACCACATCTCTTTTAACAATTCCCTTCGCTTCGGCAGGGTTTTCTTGTTGATCACAAATCGCGACCTTAAATCCGTTATTTATCAGTTTTGCGATATAGCCCTTTACAGCCTTGTGCGGAACCCCGCACATGGGGATCGGGAATTCGTCTTTTTTGTTCCGGGAAGTTAAAGTTATTTCAAGAATTTTCGATGCGGTTTCAGCATCTTCAAAGAACATTTCATAGAAATCCCCCATTCTGTACAAAAGAATTGCATCGGAGTATCTGCTTTTTATAGACAGGTACTGCTTCATCATGGGGGTAGTATTTGGATGAAGGTTCAAATCTATTCTTTTTGTCCGGAAGAGAACTTGTTTCTGAGTGAAATAACTTCATTTTTAAGTTCAGACATTTTTTCCAGATTTGAATCTATGGTATATTTCAAACCTTTGATTTCTGCATTAAGCCTGAAGCGTTCGAATAGGGCGATGACGTATGCAACAAGAAGACCCGTAAAAAAACTTATAAGCAATATTATGCCTGTCGGTAGTTCAGGGGTGCTGTATGTCTTTATTAAAAGATTTAAACTGATCCTGTTCTTTGCGAGAAGAAAAGCACCGTTATCCCAAATGAAAATTCCGATGATAATAAAAATGACTATAAAAATAGCGAATTTGATTGTTTTCATTTATGATACCTTCGTAAAAGGTCAGATATTCAGACGGCAAAGTAAAAAGCTCATTATGCAAGGCGCACGAATCTTGAGGAATGAAGCGTACTTACTGGTACGCTGCAATGACGAAAGATAAAGTGCAACACAGCAGAATGACTTTTTACGAAGCCGTCATTTATTTTTGCTCCGGTTTTTATTAAGCGCAGAGCATTAACTTGTTAAAATGCGGTTTCAGATTATTATAAGTCGCCTTTAAATGTTCCGGTATAACCCGGACATCAGCGAAAACCGCAAGCGCATTCGTATCGCCGAACCATCTTGGCACAATATGGAAATGGAGATGTTCCTCAATACCCGCACCGGCAACCTTCCCTAAATTTAACCCCACATTGAATCCGTCAGGTTTCATAACAAGCTTTAATATTCCTATGGATTTCTCAACAAGGAGAAGCAGATCAGCCATTTCGCTCCTGTCAAGCTCTGTGAGTGTTGAAACGTGCCGAACAGGAGATACCAGAAGGTGGCCGTTAATGTACGGGAACTTGTTCATTATCACCATGGTGGAACTCCCCTTAAAAAGAGTCAGGTCATCCTTTCCGGATAGTGCATTGCAGAAAATACAGCCTTCGTTCTTATTTTCCAGAATATACTCAATACGCCATGGCGCCCAAATCGTTTTCATACGGAGCCTGCCCTGTTTTTAATAAATTTTTTATCCCTTTAACACCCAAAACTCAACTCTTTTTTCTTCAGAGAGAAACGACTTCAATATCTCCCCAGAATCCTGCTGCGTCTCCTATTATTATTACGATCCCGGTTACACCTTCAATACTTTTCCCAAATTCTATGGCTTTTCCGATATCCTTTTTCGCCCTGACACGGTTTCCAACCGACGTTGCGGCAGCATCCGCAAGAGAACATGAGTCTGAAACAATGCATACTGCATCCGCCTTACCGAAACTTAATGAATGCCCTACCGTTCCGGAAGAGGTGCAGACAGCCGCAGGTTTTTTGCTTGAATCAATCAACAGTCCCGTCTTCAGGCTTAAAGGTGAATCGGCAGCGAAGATACCGATTTTAAGCGGTTTCCCGGTTTTGATAAATATATCTCCGCCGTTTTCAACAACCACTTCATCGGAATATGACAACAGCGCTTTACCCACCTGTTCGGCAACGGCGCCTGCTACAGCAGCCATCGGCCCGACACC
>JBFYVZ010000173.1:0-10259 GCA_041298995.1 Desulfobacteraceae bacterium | reverse complement strand
TTTTTGCATATTCATAATCTTCAAGGTTGGTTATTACAAACTTGACCTGATCTTTGGCGTTAAGGCTGTTCATATTACCAAGGATATTTTTTCCGGATTCGCCGCTTCCCGGGCATTTAATGTCGACAATTTTAACGCACCTTTCGTCAACACCGCTTATGTCAATTGTTCCGTTTGTTTCCAGTAAAACTTTATAGCCGTTTTCAATAAGATTTGTTATCAATAATGGTGTTTCATTCTGAATCAAAGGCTCTCCGCCGGTTATTTCAACGAGTGGGCACTCATAACCTGAAATTTTATCAAGAATATCGGTCATGTTAAGGCTGATGCCTTCTTCATAAGCATACCTTGTATCACAGTAGGAGCACCTGAGATTGCATCCTGCGAGCCTTATAAAGGTGCACCGGAGTCCGGCATAAAGGGATTCTCCCTGAATGCTGTTAAATATTTCATTAACAACAAGTGACATCGTATATTTTCTCCTTCCGCCTTTTTCCTGACGCCTGGTTCCCCGGATTTTTGGCCCATGATGCTTTATATTATACCAGCATGCTTACAGTTTGCAAACAGCAAGAAACGGGATTTGTATATACCGCCAACTTATTGACAATCAAGGATAAATAATATTAGTATGAAATCAAATCAATATTTTATGGTTTCAGCAGAAAAATGAAGGATACCGCCAGAGAATAATAATGAA
Organism: Desulfobacteraceae bacterium; assembly: GCA_041298995.1. GTDB lineage: Bacteria > Desulfobacterota > Desulfobacteria > Desulfobacterales > RPRI01 > RPRI01. The sequence continues at coordinate 9,559 of JBFYVZ010000173.1, read as the reverse complement.
CAGAATCGAATTATTAAAAAACATTGTTAAGGAGTATTCATGGGGATCTTATACTGCAATCCCAAGGCTCCTCGGCAAAAGGCCGCCGTATGATAAACCACAGGCCGAACTCTGGATGGGGGCTCACCCTTCAGGATCTTCCATGGTAAAAACCGGCGGTAAATTGGAACCGCTGTCAGATCTGATCAAAAAAAATCCTGTCGAAATACTTGGAAGAAAGTGTGCTGAAAAATACGGAGAACAGCTCCCCTATCTTTTTAAGGTAGTTGCGGCTTCAGAACCTCTTTCGATACAGGCTCACCCAAACCTGTCGCAAGCGAAAAAAGGATTTAAAAGAGAGAACAGACTCGGCATACCACCTGATTCCTTTAATAGAAATTATAAAGATGAAAACCATAAGCCCGAACTTGTTTGTGCCCTTACCGATTTTGAGGCTTTATGCGGTTTCAGGCCTGTTTCTGAAATTGTTTTTCTGCTGACAAAAACCTGTCCCGGAACACTTAAAAAACAACTAAATGAGCTTAAAAAAAATCCAGATTCATCAGGGCTGAAATCTTTTTTTACTAATGTCATGACAATGGACTTTAATCGGAATAAAAATGTTATTTCGGAGGCTACCGAAAATTCCAGAACCTTTGCGGATGAAAATCCCGCCTTTAAATGGATATTGGACCTTGCCGGGAAATATCCTTCAGACATTGGCGTCATTGCCCCCCTGTTTTTAAACTATATATATCTTAAGCCTGGGCAGGCTATGTTTCTGCCGGCAGGTGAACTTCATGCATATCTTAATGGTGTTGCTCTGGAGCTGATGGCTAATTCGGACAATGTCATAAGGGGAGGGCTGACTGCAAAGTACGTTGATGTTGAGGAGCTTTCAAATATTTTGAAATTCAGGAGCTTGAAAAACAAAATTATTTTGCCCAAAAAAAACAAAAGTGAGGGTACTTATAAAACACCGGCTCAAGAATTCGTGCTTTCAGTAATCTCTGTATGTAAGAATAATCCATATACCGGTTCTCAAAGAAGAAATATTGAAATTATTTTATGCGTTGAAGGAAGAGCGGTAATTAACGGTTCAGAGAATGACAAATTGAATGTCGCAAAAGGAAAGACCTTTATTATTCCCGCGTCTGTAAAAAAATATAGTATAAGTGGAAAGGCAACTTTATACAAAGCGGCTGTATCTTTATAAAAAGGATTATAAACATGGACAAAAAGACTGTCATTTCAAAAGGAGTTCCCTTTAATCTTTCTGACGGCGTTTCTTACGCCATCGGCTCTGTGGTCAGCAAAACATTGCTGAAGAAAAATGTAGGCAATCTAACGCTCTTTTCATTTGATAAGGGGCAGGGGCTTACAGAACATACTTCGCCTTACGATGCCGTAGTTTATATCCTGGACGGAAAGGCGGAGATTATTATAGGCGGAGAACCAAGAATGGTAATGACCGGAGAAATGATGATTATGCCAGCCGGTATTCCTCACGCGCTTAATGCTGTTGAGCGTTTCAAGATGCTGCTTATTATGATTCGCGGTGAATAAGGGATGACGGCTTCGTAAAAAGTCATTCTGCTGTGTTGCGCTTCATCTTTCGTCATTGCAGCGTACCAAAAAGTACGCTTCATTCCTCAAGATTCGCGCGCCTTGCATAATGAGCTTTTTACTTTGCCGTCCAAATTTTGAATTGTTAAGAGTTCGTAAGGAATGACGGCTTCGCAATAGTCATTCGGGTAGGAGCGGCTGATTGCTCTGCAGCGGGATATAAAGAGGTGTGATATGTTCAAATTCACCGGCATAAATCATCTTGCGATGGTTACAAAAGATATGGATATGACCATTCGGTTCTGGCGTGACTTACTTAAAATGCGGCTTGTGGCGGGCCTTGGCCGAACCGGCTACCGCCATTATTTTTTTGAGATTTCTGAAAAAGATATGATTGCATTTTTTGAATGGAATGAAGTCGAAAAGATACCGGAAAAGGATCACGGTGTTCCTGTGAAAGGCCCTTTTGCATTTGATCATATCTCTTTCGGTGTTGAAACCGATGAAGATCTGTGGGAAATTAAAGAGCGGCTGGAAGCCTCGGGCATCTGGGTGTCTGAATTGATAGATCATGGCTTTATCCATTCAATATATGCATTTGATCCAAATAACATACCTATTGAATTTAGCGCGCCTGTTCCACGTGTCGATGTCAGGAAAAATCCTAAAATGAAAGATATTCATCCTTCTTCTCTTGCACTTGAAGGGTCTGAGCCTCAAACAGGACGATGGCCCGAAAAGCATAGCCGGACCCCGATTGATCTTCGGGAGATTTATCCGGGCGAAGGAAAGATATTGGAAGAAAATTGAAATAGTGCTTGACATGCAGAAACTGACGATATAGAGGACAGAAAAATCAATTGGTTTTAAAAGGGAAAAAATAGATCGATGAATAAATTCACAGGCAGCTTTTCAGTTTTTTGTTATTATTATTACTTTAGCACTGGTCTGCCTGTGGTGCGTTGAGGTAATTACATACTGAGCGCAAAAAGCCATGGGTAGAGCTTAAACCCACGGCTTTTTTAGTTTTAAGGGCCGTGGAGAGAAAAGCTTCACGGCCTTTTTGCATTATAAAGGGAGGAGTTGTACATGACGATCATAGGAAAGCAGATCAGGATGGAGCGCATTATCAACCGCAATACGGGGAAGACCGTAATTGTTCCGATGGATCACGGCATTTCTCTTGGGCCTATCGCCGGCCTTGAGGATATGAAGCGAACGGTTCAGATGGTCGCTGACGGCGGCGCAAATGCCATAGTAGAGCATAAAGGTCTTGTGGGAGCAGGGCACAGGCGGAAAGGAAGAGATATAGGGCTTATTATTCACCTTTCGGCTTCAACAAGCCTTTCTCCCTATCCGAATGCAAAAACACTCGTCTGTTCGGTAGAGGAGGCTATAAAGATCGGCGCAGACGCCGTTTCGATCCATGTAAATCTTGGAAACGGCGGAGAGAGGGAGATGCTGAAGGATTTCGGAATGGTCAGTTATGAGGCAAAGACATGGGGCATGCCGCTTCTTGCCATGATATATCCGAGAGGAGAAAAAATAAAAGACGAATACGATGTGAATGTGATCAAACATGCCGCCCGTGTGGGAAACGAGATGGGAGCGGATATTGTAAAGGTATCATATACCGGTTCTGTTGAGACATTCAAAGAGGTTGTCGCCGGATGTTCAATCCCCGTTGTAATTGCAGGCGGTCCGAAAATGGATTCGGACAGGGAGATACTAGAAATGGTCAGGGGCGCTATAGATGCGGGTGGCGCAGGCGCATCGATAGGCCGTAATGTGTTCCAGCATAAAAATCCGACGAAGATGGTGCAGGCTATATCGGCAATAGTTCATGACGGTGCCGGCGTTGAAGATGCGCTCAAGCTGCTTGAGTAGCTGCAAAGGAAGAGATAATGCGAAAAATTTGGGTGAAAGCCGATCCGTGGAACAAAGATATAGTTACCACCGCTCTTGAGGGCGGCGCAGACGGCATTGTTGTTCCAAAAGGATATTCGGAAAAAGTGAAAGAGCTCGGTAAAATTCAGACTATTTCGGAAGACGGGGATTTGAAAACCGGAAAGGATGTCGTTTTTTATACGATTAAAAGCGGAAAAGACGAGGATGAAATATTGAAACTGTGCGCGAACAGTAAGGTAATCCTTAAATGCAGCGACTGGACGGTCATTCCCCTTGAAAATCTTATCGCAAAGGGCGCAGAAGTAATCGCGCAGGTTCACAGTTATCAGGATGCATGCACTGTATTCGGCATACTTGAAAAAGGCGTAAAGCATATTCTTTTTGATTCAGAAGATACCGCGGAACTGAAGAAAACATTGTCACTTGCAAATTCCGCGACAGGGAGCGTATCGCTTCAGGATGCCGAGATTGTTGAGATCAAACCTGCAGGAATGGGTGACAGGGTATGTGTTGATACATGTACATCGATGGTGCAGGGTCAGGGCTTGCTTGTCGGTAACAGCAGCAGCGCGCTGTTTCTTGTTCATGCGGAAACTGTTGAGAATCCGTATGTATTGCCGAGACCTTTCAGGGTTAATGCCGGTGCTGTCCACGCTTATACGAGAGTTCCGGGTGGAAAGACAAGATATCTTTCCGAACTTTCAGCCGGTGACCAGATTCTTATAACAGATTATAAAGGGAATATGACTAACGGCATTATAGGCAGGTTGAAAATAGAAAAACGCCCCCTTATGTTTGTAAAAGCACTGACGGGGGGAAAGCAGATTACAACAATTCTCCAGAATGCCGAAACAACAAGGCTGACAAGTCCTGACGGGACACCCGTGTCAGTTGTGGGACTGAAAAAAGGAGATAAGGTTCTCGTCGCAACGGAAGAGACCGGAAGGCATTTCGGGCATAAGATTGACGAGTCGATAACGGAAAAGTAGAAGAAAGGGTTCGGGGATCAGGGGCCGAGAAGGTCGTACATCGAATATCGAATTGCGAACTTCGAAGTACGAGCCACGATCCACTCACAAAGGGCAACAGGTAAAAAATAGTTATGAAAAGGAAAATAAAAAATGCTGCGGCGGAAGAGGGAATTAACGATCTCCGGCATTCAATTGATGAGATTGATGAAAAAATACTGGCGCTGATAAACAAGCGGCTTCTTCTTGCAAAAGAGATAGGCAGGGTGAAAGCCGAGAAGGGAAACAGAGTTCTCGATATTGCCCGTGAAAGTACGTTGATTCAAAGACTGAACAGCATCAATGAGGGGCCGCTTAGCAAAAGCGCACTTCATCATGTATTTGCCGAGATAATTGCGGCTTCGCGTGAAATCCAGAAAAATCATTCGGTCGCATATCTTGGTCCGGAGGCGACTTTTACTCATATAGCCGCAATTAATTACTTCGGACAATCGGTGAATTATATTTCTCAGATGACCATACGAGACATATTCTGCGAGGTTGAGAAAGGAGCATGCCATTATGGCGTTGTTCCCGTCGAAAACTCCATTGAAGGTTCTGTCAACTATACTCTCGATCTTTTTTTTGAGTCGGACCTGAAAATATGCGCCGAATTATATCACCCCATATCCCACGATCTTCTTGCAAAAAGCGGCGTGTCTGATGAAATAGAAACAATATTTTCGCATCCCCAGGCCTTTGCCCAGTGCAGGAAGTGGATACAGAAGAATCTGCCACGATCTGTTCTTGTGGAATGCGACAGCACTGCTCATGCCGCACGGAAAGCTTCGGGTGATCCGAAATCAGCCGCTATCGCAAGCAGCAAGGCAGCCCACATATATAATCTTCAGGTAGCGGCATCAAAGATTGAAGATGTATCACGCAATACCACACGGTTTCTTGTTGTTGGAAAAGATGATATAAAAAAGACGGGTTCGGACAAAACTTCGATCATGTTCGTGACATCTCATGTTCCGGGAGCATTGTACAAGGCGTTAAAACCGATTGCCGACGCCGGGATTAACATGGTTAAACTTGAGTCGAGGCCGACAAAACATGAAAACTGGAGTTATTTTTTCTTTGTTGATCTTGAAGGGCATCTTGAAGATGAGCTTGTCGCCGGCACGTTAAAGAAAATGAAAAAACTTTGTCTTTTTTTGAAATGTCTCGGATCATATCCGCTGGCAAGTGAAGGCGCATCGGGATCGGTTAAAAGACCAGGCAGATAAAGGATTAATATGTCATTCGACTCCGACAGTTCGGTTTATGCTCTCTTTGGTTATCCGGTATCACATTCATTAAGTCCTGTAATGCATAACAGGGCGTTTGAATTTACAGGTTACAAAGGTGTCTATCTTGCTTTTGGCGTAAAAGATATTAAAAACGCGTTTGTTTCTGTGAGAACTCTTGGTATAAAAGGTGCGAGCATCACGATTCCGCACAAGACAGAGGCAATGGAGTATCTGGATAAAACGGACGATACCGCTCTTAAAATAGGCGCGGTTAATACGATAATAAATAACGGCGGGTCTCTTAAGGGATATAACTCAGACGGACTTGGCGCGGTAAAGGCTTTATCTGAAAAGACGGCGATAAAAGGGAAAAGCATTGCGGTCATAGGGGCAGGCGGGGCCGCACGGGCTGTCGGGTTCTGCCTAAAAAAAGAAGGCGGAAGAATAACCGTCATAAACCGGAGTGCGGATAAAGGGGAACGTCTTGCGGGAGATCTATCCGCTGATTATCGTCCATTAAGCGATATTGGTAAAATGAACTTTGATATTCTGATCAATACGACTCCTGTCGGAATGACTCCTCATACGGATGGAATGTCGATCGAAAAAAGATATCTTGAAAAAGGCATGGTTGTGATGGATATCGTCTATAATCCGTTAAAAACCCGTTTGCTTGCAGAAGCTGAAAAGGCAGGCTGTGTTATAATTGACGGTGTTTCCATGTTCGTTTACCAGGGGGCGTTCCAGTTTGAACTGTGGACCGGAATAAAAGCTCCGGTAGATGTAATGAAAAAGGCTGTTCTTGATGCTCTGATTAAATGAAAAGGAGTAATACGTACGGGCATGGCAGAAATAATCCCAAGAATCATTAACCGGTGCGAAGTAAATGTTCCTGGGTCAAAGAGCTATACGCACAGGCTTCTGATCGCCTCGGCATTATCGGACGGAATTTGCGCGTTAAAGAACTGCCTCAGAAGTGAAGACACTCTTCTTACTCTTGAAGCTTTGCGGAAAATGGGCGTCGGAATTGATGATTTTAAGACAGAACTTGCGATTCAAGGAACAAGAGGGATTCTTAAAGCCTGTAATGAACCGGTATTTCTCGGCAATTCGGGAACATCCATGCGCCTGCTGACGGGAGTGGCGGCTCTGGGTAATGGCGAGTATACGCTCACCGGGACAAGCCGCATGTCCGAGCGTCCGATAGAGGATCTTCTTGATGGCTTGAAAAGCCTGGGAGTCGCCGCGAAGTCCGTCAATAATAACGGATGTCCTCCGGTTGTAATAAAAGGCGGAGAAATAACGGGAGGCGGGGTTAAGCTGAGATGCAATTTGAGCAGCCAGTTTCTTTCTTCCATCCTTCTAATAGCTCCTTACACAAAGAGAGGCGTAGAGATAGAAGTCATTGAAGGTCCTGTTTCAAAACCGTATATAGACATGACAGTTGATATAATGGCAAAGTTCGGCGTTGATATAAAACGCGACGGATATTTAAAATTTGATATTGAAGGGAACAGGTGCTACAGAGCCGGAAATCACTATGTGGAGCCGGACTGCTCGCAGGCCGGGTATTTCTGGGCCGCCGCAGCCGTTACAGGATCTGAAATCAAGGTAAAGGGGATTACAAAAGAATCTCGTCAGGGGGACCTTAATCTTACTGGCTTGCTTGAGAGAATGGGCTGTGAAATAGTGTTTGAAAAAGACGGTATTTCGGTAAAAGGACGACCTCTTTACGGGATTGAAGCTGATATGGCGGATATGCCCGACATGGTTCCAACCCTTGCCGTAGTGGCGTCTTTTGCGAATGGAACCACTGTTATAAGGAATGTCGGTCACCTGAAAGAAAAAGAGAGCGACCGTTTATCGGCGGTTGTAAACGAGCTTTCAAAAACAGGCATAGATGCAAAATGTACCGGCAAGGATCTTGTCATTAAAGGAGGAGCGCACCGGAGCGCTGAAATCGAAACATATAATGATCACAGGATTGCCATGAGTTTTGCGATAGCAGGTCTTAAGGTTCCGGGCATATTCATAAAAGATGAAAAATGTGTCGAAAAGTCTTTTCCGGATTTCTGGAAAGTTCTTGAGACTCTCGGCAGATAGATAGGTTAAAGTCTGAAGGTAGATAGACTGAAGTCTGAAGGCAGTATGAATATATACTTGATAGGATACCGGTGCACAGGAAAGAGTTCGGTCGGAAAAATACTTGCGTCAAAGCTGGGGATGAAATTTACAGACGCCGATACCGAACTTGTAAAGCGCGCCAAAAAATCGATTTCAGAAATTGTTGAAACATGGGGATGGGACGAATTCCGGAGAATTGAGAAAAACATTATCAGGGAACTTTCTGCGCTCGAAAAGCACGTTGTTGCAACAGGCGGTGGAGCGGTTATCGACGGCGATAATGTCAAGCATATGAAGAAATCGGGAATTATTGTCTGGCTCAGGGCAACACCTTTTACAATAAGAGAAAGAATAAAAAAGGATCATGGGACAAAGGATTTGAGACCGGCTCTTTCCGTAAAAGGAACAATCGACGAGATTGATGAGTTACTGCCGGTCCGGAATCGCTTTTACGAAGAAGCGATGAATTATTATGTTGATACGGATTATGTTGATATAAACAACGTTTGCCGTGATATAATAAAACTTATTGAAACCGCAGAGGAAAAACGATAATGCCCGGAAACTCTTTCGGAAAATTATTCAGGATAACAACATGGGGAGAATCCCACGGAGATGCCGTGGGCGTCGTCATAGACGGATGCCCGCCTAAAATGCCGATAAGCGAATCGATGATACAGGAAATGCTGGACAGGCGGAAACCCGGAGGGTCAGCGGCGAGCACTTCAAGAAAGGAACATGACACTGCAATCATCATGTCGGGCGTTTTTAACGGTATGACAACCGGAACCCCAATAATGATAATTGTAAAGAACAGTGATGTCCGTCCGGAATCGTATAAAAAATTTGCGGATGTTTTCAGGCCGGGGCACGGCGATATAACATACCAGTCAAAATATGGAATAAGGGACTGGAGGGGGGGCGGAAGATCTTCGGCAAGGGAAACGGTTGGAAGGGTAGCTGCCGGTGCGGTTGCAAAAGCTCTGCTGAAGCTGGAGAAGATAGCGGTATCTGCTTATACAATCGAACTTGGCGGAATCAAAGCCGAAATGCGTGACCCTGGCGCCGCACCCGGAAACATGTTTTTCTGCCCTGACATGAAAGCCGCCCTTAAAATGGAAAAACGGGTAAATGAAGTTAAAAAAGATGGAGACTCTCTCGGGGGCATCGTGGAAATCACGGCCAGGGGAGTTCCTGCCGGCCTTGGCGAGCCTGTTTTTGACAAGCTTGACGCTGACATAGCAAAAGGGCTTATGAGTATCGGCGCCGTCAAAGGGGTTGAGATCGGCGCCGGTTTCAAAGCCGCGACCTTGCTCGGTTCCGAAAATAATGATCCCATAACAGCTAAAGGCTTTTTGACCAATAACGCGGGTGGAATTCTTGCCGGAATATCAAACGGGGATGATATTGTGATACGTGTCGCTGTGAAGCCGATTCCCTCGATCCAAAAAGAGCAAATGACCGTTGATATTTCCGGGAAAGAGAGAACAATCTCAGTCAGAGGAAGACACGACATATCAGCCATACCGAGAATTAATGTCGTATGTGAATCTATGGTAAGTCTTGTTCTGGCCGATCATCTGTTAAGACAGAGAGCCATTGGAAGATGAGTAAAGGGATATCAATAGGTATAATCGGCGGAACAGGAAGCATGGGCAAGTGGTTCAGAGATTTCTTTTCCGATGCCGGTCACAACGTCCTGGTTTCAGGCCGAAAAACCGAGACTACTTATACTGATATAAT
>JBFYVZ010000152.1:0-4503 GCA_041298995.1 Desulfobacteraceae bacterium | reverse complement strand
CGAGTTTTTTACCGTAATCCAGAACAGTGATTATCTCAGAAATTCCCATTACGACTCTCATCTGATGCTCAATCAGCATGATCGTGATTCCCAGATCATCCCGCAGGCTTTGAATGAAGTCACACATGGCCTGTGTTTCTCCGGAGTTCATGCCGGCCGTGGGTTCGTCAAGACACAATAATTTAGGTCTCGTAGCCAGGGCCCGCGCGATTTCCAGGCGTCTTTGATCGCCGTAAGGAAGATGTTTGGAAAGCATGTTGGCTTTCGTTTCCAGGTTAACGAACTTGAGCAGACGATTGGCTTCGGCCTCCGCCTCTTGTTCTTCCTTTTTGACGAAGGGAGTATTCAGAATTATTCCAAGGTAACTCGATTTCAGGTGAGCATGCATACCAACGAGCACGTTTTCGATAGCGGTCAAATCGGGAAAAAGACGGATATTCTGATAGGTTCGGGCGATTCCCAGGCGAACGATACGGTCAGGCATAAGGCCGACTAAAGAATGATTTTCAAGCAATATTTCACCGGCCTCGGGTTTATAAAAACCGGTAATACAGTTGAAAAAAGTCGTCTTTCCAGCGCCGTTCGGTCCAATGACGCTGTGAATAGTCTTCTCCTCGATCTCGATATCCAGACCATCCACGGCTACCAGGCCGCCAAAGCGTTTGGTTGTGTTGCGTGATGTTAATATTGGTGCCGTAACAAATTCTCCTTATTCTATAAACGCAATAAGCGCTGTTAAGCTAATCAGTTGCTTCTTTTGCATTCCCCTCATGCAGCTCTCTTTTATGAGCCTCCTCCGGCCATAGTCCTTCCGGCCGGATCAGCATCATGGCAACAAGGGCGATGCCATAAACCAGAAACCGGTATTCAGCGAATTCCCTCAAAAGTTCAGGAAGGCCGATAAGAGCTGCTGCACCTACAATTACGCCAGGGATACTGCCAATTCCACCAAAAATAATCAGACAGACAATATTGATGGAGACCATGATATTGAAACTGTGAGGATAAATTGAGCCGATCTTGCTTCCGAAGATGACCCCGCTTAATGCCGCGAATCCCGCTCCTGTGCCGAAAGCCAGCAACTTATTCGATACAAGGTTGATGCCCATTGCCTGGGCAACATCTTCATCTTCGCGCATTGCTTTCCAGGCTCTGCCGATTCGCGAATCTTTCAGCCGCCAGGAGACAAAAATCACCAGCATGCAACCGGCAATAATGAGATAATAGATTTCCTGCGGTCCCTTAAAAACAAAACCGAGCACCTGCGGTTTGGCAATTTGACCAATACCCTGAGATCCGCCAAGGTAGGGACGCAAAGCATCTGAAAGAACCAGAAGACGAATAATTTCACCAAATCCCATGGTGGCAATGGCCAGATAATCGCCTCGCATCTTGAGAACCGGAACACCGAGAAGTACTCCGGCTAAAATACCGAAAAAGAGAGCAAAAGGAATTGCCGCCCAGAGAGACCAGTTCAAATTCATTATTTCGGGTGATGTGATCAATGCGGTAACATAGGCTCCTATTGCAAAGAAAGCCACATAGCCCAGATCCAGAAGACCCGCGTACCCGACGACGATATTCAGGCCAAGTCCCAGGAGCACATAAAGACCGACGATGGTCATGACTTCACTCATGAATAGTCCCAAACGCCACGGTGCAACCAGAATAATGGCTAAAAGAATAATGATTCCGATCGTTCTCCAGGTTGATTGCTGTTTTTTTGGCAAACCCTCCCAGCCTTGCTTGATTCCTTCACCCTTAATCGACCATGATATGATTATGAGAGCAATGATAATAAAAATTGCAATGGCGCCTTTAATGGTAAGTCCATCGCTCGTTAAAAGCCATTCGCTGATCGCGTCGGGAAAATTATTGGTCAGGATTGACCTGAAGAGATCTTGCAGAACGCCCGCAAAAACTAAACCGGCCAATGACCATAATATAACCGTGCGAACGATATTCGGGAGAAGATAGAAAAAGCCTGTGATCAGCCCTGTGAACATTCCAACATACAAAAGCAGGAGCATTCCGCTGTTTCCCTCAACCCCGAAGGTGAGCAGATTATTCAGAAGCAAATCGGAAGCATTGATGAACATCATCCGCAAATTAATATATCTGCCTAAAATGATCAGCAGCACCAAAAAGAATGTGGTTGTCAATCCTGCAAAAAAACTGCTTGAAATGACCCATAGGGGTTTAGCTGGTTTTGTGCGTTTGGCCGCCATGTAACATACAAACAAACCCGCAGCAAGGTACAGGACATGGCCCATCGAAATAAAATCAGCAATTACCTGTCGTTTCGTAAAGACCTCTATTATCCCGATCAACGCCATCAGAACCAGGACAATACCGCCAACGATTCCAGTTTTTATTCCATATTGCCAAATGGCGCGAATTTGTTCCATTTATTCTCTTTTCTATTCTTTCTTCTTCAAATACGGAAACTAAGCTTTTTTAACCGCTAAACGTTCTCCCAGAAGACCTGTGGGCCGGAAGATCAATACCAATACAAGCACTAAAAAGGCAATGGCATCTTTGAGTTGATAGGGTGCTGCGATATCGAAACCGTCAAGGAACAAAGCGGGTCCAATAGATTCAAGCAGGCCGAGTACAAGGCCTCCCAGCATCGCACCGGGAATATTGCCGATACCTCCCAGGACAGCCGCGGTAAAGGCCTTGATTCCGGGAATAAATCCCATCATGAAAAAAACCTGTTTAAACACCAGGGCATAAAGAACGCCAGCCGCTCCGGCAGCCGCGCCACCGATAATAAAGGTGACCGAAATGGTCTTGTCTATATCCACACCCATTAAAGAGGCGGCTTCCTTGTCTTCAGAAACGGATCGGACTGCCTTACCTATGCGCGTGCGTTGTATAAAGAGATACAGAGCTATCATCACGATTGCGGCCGCAAAAATGACGAAAACCTGTATTTTTCCTATTTCCAACCCTTTAAATAATGCCCATTTGCCTGAAAAGATCTCCCAAACCGGGTAGGCCTGGAAACCGGTGCCGTACAAACCCCGGAAAAGATACATAAGAGTGAATGAGGCGCCTATGGCTGTTATGAGAGGAATGAGGCGCGGGGCATTTCTTAAAGGGCGATAGGCGATTCTTTCAAGAAGAAAGGCAATTAAAGTTGATATCGACATGGAAACAATAAAAACAATAATCAGACAAATAACAGGATGGCTTTCAAGCAGGCTGCTTCTGTAAAAATAGGCGGCTACATAATAGGCCGTAAAAGGACCGCTCATAAAAACTTCGCTATGGGCAAAATTGATCATGCGCAGGACACCATAAACAAGTGTGTAGCCCATAGCGACCAGAGCGTATATGCTCCCTTGCGCCAGACCGTAAATAACGAAATCAAACCACTGGACAGGAGTATATCTGCCCGCGCGGAGAGTCAGGATCGAGCCCAGGATTATAAAAACCAGCAGGGCAAATCCGATAAACCACATTACAATATCAGTTGCTGTAATGCTTTCTTTCCATCGCTGAAACTTTGTCGGCATGAAACTCCTTCCATCCATATAATAAACCCGGTTTTGTCAGTAACAAAACCGGGTTCCTATTCAGACAATCTTTAGTAAGGTTTCCAGAAAGATTTTTTCGGCATTACTAAAGTTTTAACATTTTCCGGACTGGTCTTATAGACGGCAATGCGCGGATCAGCACAGTCTCCATATTCACTGCAGTTGATATTGCCGGTTATGCCCTTCAAATTCTTCGTAGCGTAGAGGGCGTCTCTTAAGGCTTTGCGTCCGATATAAAGAGTTCCATCCTTTTCCTTCTTGGCAACTTTTTCGATGGCTTTGAAAATCAGGTTGGCCGCGTCATAGGCGTGGGCGTGGAAAGGAGCTAAAGTTTTCTCGCCGTATTTCTTGATGTGTTTCTGGATAAAATCCTCATAAACTTTCCCAAAAGCCTCAAAATCCGGGCTGGAATGGTACATGCCGACTGCTGATTCGCCGGCGGCCTTGTAGAAATCAACCGAGAAAGCGCCGTCAGCAGACATCAGGGCTACTTTCTCAAAACCGGAGACTTCTTTGACCTGGCGGGTAATATGGCCGGCAGCAGCGACGAAGATGGGGTAATAAATGAATTCCGGCTTGGCCGTTACGATTTTGGTCAGAACCGGTTTCATATCTGAGTCGGTCGGAGCAACGGCTTCCTGAGCAACGATGGTGCCGCCGTTTTTCTTAAAGGTTTCGGCAAATACATTTGCCAGTTGTTCGGCGTAAACACTGCCGTCATGGATAGTGGCCGCTCTTTTGACTTTCAGGCTTTTAAAGGCGAAATCGGCTGCAACTGCGCCCTGTACCTTGTCGTTATGAGCTGTGCGCAGGTAGCCGTCATAGGTGGGGCCGCGTTTCGGGTCGGTCAAATATGGAGCGGTGTTGGAAGGAGAAACAGTAGCAATACCAGCATTCCAGAGAATCGGGGCGCCGGGTTTGGCTTCGCTGGAGCAGTTGGAGCCAACAGCAGCAACGATAG
>JBFYVZ010000100.1:0-3766 GCA_041298995.1 Desulfobacteraceae bacterium | reverse complement strand
AGCGCGCCTATTTCCATTAAAATAGGATAATTAAAAGATGCGCCAAAGTCAACGGAGAACTTATTTCTCCTCCGGTTTATGTTCTTTTAAAAAAAATGAAAGGATAAAACAGGCGCAGCTTACAATAATACTAAGCACAAAAGAACTTTTATAGGCCCCGGGAAGATAGGCTCCGTCTACAAGTCTTCCCCTGTCAAGTAATGCTCCGGTCAATATCTGGAAAACGGCAACGCCCAGAAAAGGGGATGGATTCAATAGTCCCGAAAAAGATCCGAGTATCCGGGCAGGTATTGTTTCTCTGATATGGGCCCAGAATGTGCTTACAAATCCACCTGTCGCAATTCCCATAAAAAAAAGAATCAAAAAAACCGACAACATGCCAAGTTCCATCCCAAAAAGAATACCTGCCCACGACAGGGTTAAAAGAGCCAAAAGCCAGATTATTACATGCACCTTGCTTTTAAATATCCTGTCGGAAAGCCGGCCGAAAAGAGGAGCCCCGACAATGAATCCCACCGGTATCAGCATGTTCAGCCTGCTTGCCGCAATCCTGTCCGTTTCAAGAACAGCCATAAGATACGGTGTTGCCCAGAGACCTTGAAAAGTAATTACTATTCCGTAAACACCAAAAAAAATAAGGGCTAAGATCCAGAATTGTAAAGAGATGAGAGCCTTGTAAAAAGGAATTTTCTTTGAACCTGTTCCATCCGGTTCTGAATTATTTTCATCTTCAACCGTTTCGCCTGATTCGTTGAAATCTTTTATCAGAAAAAGCGCCACTATGGCCAGAGCAAGTGAAATCCACCCTATTATATGGAAGCTGATACGCCATCCCCAGTTATTTGCAGCCCATGCAAGAGGAGTTGTTGCTATAACAGCTCCAATATTTCCGACAGCAATGAGCAGCCCTATCATTGTTGCAAACTCGTTTTTTTCAAACCATTGGGAAAAAGCCTTGACCGCAGGCACATAAACACCCCCGACACCAATACCTATCAAAGCGCGTCCGGCAGAAGCCCACGCAATATCAGGTGACAGGGCAAAGAGGAAGCACCCGCATGCGGCAGCTAATGTGCAGTATGCTATCACGCGCCTTGGCCCGAAAATATCCGAAAAATATCCTACAAGGGGCTGTTCAAACGCGTAAAGATAAAAATACATTGAAGACATGAATCCGAGAGCGGTAGCATTTACATTAAAGGCTTTTAAAATATCCTGGGCAATAACCGACGTCGAAACCCGGTGAAAATACACAAAAAAATAAATGGCTGAGATTATAAAAAATACCAGCCACCGGTGAGAATTCCCGGATTTTAAATCAGCTCTCTTTGTCATCATATCTTTTAATTGTGAGAATTTCTGGATTCCCGTTTTTACGGGAATGACGAGTTTTGCAATTGGCTCTTATTAGAACACATATTGTTTTTTGTCGAGCAAATAAGAACGGATCTTTGAAAGAGTTGGTGGTTGTACTATGATTTAAGGGTTCAGGGCGTTATTTGTTGCGAAGTGGTAATGAAATGAAGTGAATTTATACGCAGCAAGCCTGATCGTACTCCAACTTCAAAGACCGGATCAAATCTTTTACGGAGACAATTTCATTGACCCTGTACGCGTTTGCGCCTGCAAAGGCAAAGCCGTTTTTAAACTTCCCTTTTTTCGCGCCTGCAAGTGCCAGAGCAATGCAATAAGGACTTTTAGCCGTATCGCATGTTTTGATGCACTGGTATGGACATTTGAAGGGTTTTTTCTTGCCGGATTCAACTTCATCTAAAAATTGATTTTTTATTGCCCGCCCGGGAAGTCCCACCGGACTTTTGATGATAACGAGATCTTCTTTTTTGGCATTCAGATAAGTCTGTTTGAACCCGTGGTCCGCATCGCATTCATGAGTTGCCACAAACCGTGTTCCCATCTGAACACCCGCCGCCCCCAGATTCAACATTTCACGAATATCCCCGCCGGTAAAAACTCCGCCTGCAGCAATGACCGGAATGAGGATGTTTCGCTTTGCTGCGAAAGGTTTTACGGTCTCAATTACTTCTGCGACCAGTTTATCCAGAGTATAGTCAGGATCATCAATCTGTTCCTTTTTGAACCCCAGATGTCCTCCCGCTTTGGGTCCCTCTACCACAAAAGCATCAGGAAGGTAATTATACTTTGCCAGCCATTTCTGACAGATCAGTTTGGCGGCACGGGCCGAAGAGACAATAGGTACCAGTCTTGTTTTTGCTCCATTTTCAAGGTATCCCGGCAAATCCATGGGAAGACCGGCACCCGAAATAATTATATCAACACCTTCCTCGATAGATGCTTTAACAAGGTCGGCATAATGGGTCATGGCGACCATGATGTTTACCCCGACAATTCCGCCTGTCAATTCCCTTGCTTTCCGTATCTCCCGTTTAAGGGCTCTGATATTGGCTTCTGTTGGATTGACTGTAATATCTGGCTCATCGATGCCTATCATGGCGGCTGCAATCACACCTATACCACCTTCATTGGCAACAGCAGAAGCCAGACCGGCCAATGAAATGCCGACTCCCATTCCACCCTGTATTACCGGTATACGGCTTACCAGGCCGCCTATTTTAAGCGCTGGAAAATCCATGCTGGAACTCCTTTTATAGCGAATGTCATAAACCTATTCCGTTTGGGTATGGGTGCGTATGCGAACAATTTGAACGAACTCCAATCGGAACAATATCCTGACAATCATTATAATTCTGAAATATTCTGCACCGCCTTATACGGAATAACTGCTGAATAGCAAAAGAATTTCAATAGTTTTACAAATGTTTTACAATCACCGTTTTTTTTCAAGCCTTGCCACGGATTCTATATGCCAGGTATGAGGAAACATATCAACCGGCTGGACTTCCTCTATTTCATAATGCTCTTTCAGGACAAGAAGATCTCTTGCGAGAGTCGCCGGATTGCAGGACACATAAACAATTCTCCGCGGGGCCATATCAGCAACCTGCCTCACAACATCCTTATGCATACCTGCCCTTGGCGGGTCGATGATCATTACATCGGGTTTTTTACCGATTTTTGAGAGACTCTCTCTGATATCTCCCAAAATAAAGGTGCAGTTTGAGATGCCGTTCGTCCGGCAGTTTTTATTCGCATCGGAGACAGCGCTTTCAACAATCTCGAGACCGGTGATCAGGCCTGCATCCGACGAAAGGAATATGGGTATCGTGCCTGTTCCGCTGTAAAGATCTACAACAGTCTCCATCCCGGAAAGTCCGGCAAACTCCTTCACCTTTTCATAAAGAATTTCGGCGGAAGGCGTGTTTGTCTGAAAAAAAGAGTTTGCCGATATTTCAAATTCAAAATTTCCGAGTTTATCCTTTATATAAGGAGAACCGGCAAGAACCGTTTCATACTCTCCGGTTGCAACAGCCGCCTTACTCGAAGTTATGTTATTTATAACTGAAACCACACCCGGATATTTTTCCGCCAGCAAAGCTGCAAGGGGTGCGACTATTTTCCGGTTTTCGCTGGAAGTTATTATGTTCACCATCCAATTCCCATTTGCAGCAGAATTTCTGAGCATCAGAAAACGCCAGAATCCTTCATGGGATTTAATCCCGTAAGGGGGAGCCCCCGAATTTTTCATGAAAGTCTTCACATCCTCAAGAATCATGTTTCCTTTTTCCGGCTGGAGAAGACATGCCCTGATATCAAGAACTTTATCAAATGTTCCAGGAACATGAAGACCAAGAGCAAAGCCCGCGCTTTTTTCTCCCGCTGCAAAATC
>JBFYVZ010000124.1:0-2978 GCA_041298995.1 Desulfobacteraceae bacterium | reverse complement strand
TTATTCTTTTCTTTTATGAGCAATGACCGTTATCTCAACGGCCGCGCCTAATGCAAGCGCACAAACTCCAATGGTTTCCCGGGCTGGTTTATGGTCGCCAAACCTTTTCGCGTAAATTGCGTTCATGTTCGGGAATGTGCCCATATCAGTGAGATACACGCTGGAACGGGCAACATCAGTCAATCCCAGTCCTGCACCTTTCAACACAGCCTCGATATTATTAAATACCTGTTCGGTCTGCTCCTCGATGGTGCCGCCAGCCAGTTTCCCTGTTTCCGGGTCTATCGGCAACTGACCGGAGAGATATACTGTATCTCCGGCGACAGATAGCTGGGAATAAGGGCCGACCGCTTTGGGTACATCCGGGATATCGTTAATGAGCTTAATTCCGGTTGCAAAATCATTCATTTTTTTCTCCTATAAAATTAAAGGGGATGTGACGAATTAACATTTTCGGGACAAACCGTCCTGTCCGTCTTGCATAATCCCTGTAAACATCTCCGAATATACCGGTCATTGTTGTTTCTTCCTTCTTTACAAGTCTGTGCCAGATAGGATGTAACAATATAACCCATAGGAGATAGATCCAGGAGTTCAAATAGAGGGCCAAGCCTGAAGAAATAAATGTAATCCAGGCGGCATACATCGGGTGCCGGAAATGCTTAAAGGGGCCCATTGTGCAAAGCTGATCGTCTCTCCACCAATTGCGCAGTGTAGAAAAGGCCCAAAAATGAAGCCCCAATCCGAAAATGACGAGCACTGCGCCGAAATATTTAACTGGTCCCGCATAGAATGCTATAACCGGGTGGCCAATAATCCGGTCAACCCAGGCAAACAGAGCTAACAATAGCAGGCTGATCAATGCCCCCATTGGACCTATACCAAAATATTTTTGCACTCTGTTTTCACTCATAGAATATCCCGATTTTCGGTCTCAAAGCCCCGCCGTCAGTTGCAACCCCTTTTATTTACTTCGCATCATTTTCCTGTGCGTCTAAAATTATCTCGGTGGTCATGCTTGCTACTTCGCCCGCGACCGTTGAGCATGTTTCCAGCAAACCCGCTTTCATTGCAGCCATCATTTCCTCCGGGTCATACAGATTATAAAATCTGCCGAAAAATGATTTTTGCAAATCAGCACATCTGCAGGTTCCATATTTTTTAACAAAGCGGTCATGTAACTTTTTTGAGAGCAGATTCGCTTTTAACAGTTTCATCATATCGCTGAAATCTTCTTTGTTTCGCCCGAAAAAATAGCCGATAGCAAGGACTCCACCGGAAAGAGCTCCGCAGTGACCATCCCCGGTCAGGCCGACCCCGTCCGCCAAACCAGTAGCAGCCTTAAATATTTCATCATTTTGAACATACAGAGCATCAAAAATTCCCGCCAGGGTGCATTGTGAACACCCGCCGCTTTGCATTTCATATTGTTTAGCTTTCTTAAAAGCCGTATCCATAATTTCAATTTTTCCCTTTTTCATAGCAGCAACTCCTTCTTTTCAACCTTGATTTATCCGGATAGAATGCAAAGACTAAACGCAACGACATATCAGGATTAACATACAGAATATTGTAAAAGGGCACAATAAGAATAGGAAGATTCTATGATCCGATGCCCTTTCGCATAAAAAATCAGCAAATAAACTTAAGATAATTATCTGTGTTAATCAGATCAAAGGAGGCTTCCGGATAAGATGACAGCCATTCTTTCGGGGCCCGCGGTTTTGATTTTCCCCATTTTATTTCATAGCTGAATCAACGGCCTTCCCGTTCTTCCACAAAATCGAGTTCATTTTTCGTATAAGTCCTCCAGAAATAATTGCCGTGCCGCTAAGGTATTCCTGACGCTTCAGTCGCTCAATTATTATGTAATTTTCCCATAATTCCCCTGTGTCATCGCGTTGTTCCAGCAAGTTAAAATTACGGATTGACTGGTAAACAATCCATAAGCAGGCCAGGATCGGTTAAGTCCCGGTCCTATGCAGGCTGAGTGGAGAATGGAACAGGTGAAAAACAACTTTTCATATCCATCCGCTTTGAACCAAGGTGAGGATATCATATGCCTTCGGCCCCAGCTGTCTTCCACAGATGCCTTCAATGACTTTTGCCAGTCCCGAAGCATATGGAGCCTGTCCAAGTACCCTTGTCTCAAAGGTTATACTGACATTTATTGATCACAATAATGCAACTCGCAAAAGCTTTCAATCTTTCCGCATCAAAAATCCTGTCGCTTGTTGAAGAGAAAATCAAGCAATAATTGAATCACCAGAATCATTTGGGTTCGTACAAAGGGCGGTATTTAAGCAGCCTGAAATCGCTTCAACTGCAATCACTTTTTTGCCGATTCATTTATGTGTTGCATATGGATAATCGTCATCAGGGTAAGCGAAGTGATCGTGGGTTTGCAGCCTGTAACTCAGGAATGCCTTGTCGGGGTATCAGGAGATATGGATTTATAACACCTACAAAGCAAGCATACAAGATTTGATCAAATATTGAGGATTACGCAATGAAAGTGAGTAACGTAGTGGAAGAACACCTGCCGGGTTTTGGGCAGGTGCTTCTTTCTGGTTGGACCTTCGTTATTTATTCGATTTTTCTCTTTTCAAGGGCTGACCCTTTTAGCTTCCATCAGAGCATGAAAAGCCCAAGGAGTAAGAAAACAGACCCGCATATTATGCATAGAATGCCTGCCAGATAAGCGAATCCGGCCAGGGGAAGAAGGGTAAAGGAGCCAATACCGCTCCGGTTAGCCGGTTCGCGGAATTTTTTGACAAGCATCACACCAGCCGCCACAGTTATGGCTCCGATAAGAACAAAATAGAACTTAGTCATAAGCATCCTCCTGCTCTCACCTTTCCCGCCGATAGGTTCGTGTCTCGTTGCACACTTGAGTAGTTATCGACTCGCCGTCATCGCTGATCCGGCCTTTTTCAACTAGTTTGGCGTTACCCTTCAGGCTGCAGGATAATCTGCCG
>JBFYVZ010000101.1:0-2755 GCA_041298995.1 Desulfobacteraceae bacterium | reverse complement strand
AAAGTTAAAAAGTTGGACAGAATTTAAATCTTTGTAAACACAATGCCAGTCTGGTTTTGCTGGGGCGTGTAAAAATATTGTACACAAAACACACACAATTTCATTGGTAAGAGACTAAAAGCCCCAAGTGAAAACCTTTTGGACCTGCAAGCGCGGAAGGTCCTTTTGCATAACTCCGCACCTGCGCCATAGTATTCTTGGGAACGAGGTCCTTATCGTCATCAGAAGGGCTTTTCAACATTGTATAGTCGACTAAATTATTCCGGGAAAATGGGGTAAACATCATGAGTGAAGAAAGTAAATCAATTCACGAATTTGACTTCAAATTAATCTGCGAATATTATTCAAGTATAGAACGACAAGGGCCGGGTAGCCCTGAAGTAACTATCAAGGCCTTGAGTTTCGTTAATAATCTGACAAACAAATCCCGAATTGCCGATATCGGTTGTGGAACCGGCGGTCAGACAATGGTAATGGCTTGTCATACGCCAGGACATATTACTGGTATCGATTTGTTTCCCACCTTCATCGATCTATTTAACATTAATGCGAATAAATTGAATCTTCAGGATAGAATAAAGGGTATTGTAGGTTCGATGGACAACCTTCCTTTTCAGCATGGAGAATTAGACCTCATCTGGTCGGAAGGAGCAATCTATAATATCGGGTTTGAACGTGGCTTGAATGAATGGCGCAAATTTTTGAAAACGGGAGGCTACATTGCCGTTTCTGAGGCTTCGTGGTTTACCGAAGAGCGACCGGTCGAAATCGACGAGTTTTGGAAGGATGCTTATCCGGAAATAGATACTATTTCAAATAAGGTTGCACAAATGCAAAAAGCTGGACATATTCCAATTGCCACTTTTGTTCTGCCTGAAAATTGTTGGACGGAACATTTTTATGATCCACAAGTTTCGGCACAGAAAAACTTTTTGAAAAAATATGTAGGTAATAGAGCTGCCGAAGAGCTCGTAGCCAACCAAAGGCATGAAGCTGAACTATATTACAAATATAAAGAGTTTTACGGCTATGTTTTCTATATTGGGAAAAAGATTTAAATAATATGAAGGACATAGCGTCAGGGCTGGCATTGTGAATCAACAGGAGAGATACATAGTGCGCTGATGCGGCAAGCAGCAACTTTATGTTCGGCTCTGCAGAAAGATCTCCGCAGCGTTTATAAACAGAGCCTCGATGCCGGAGGTCATAGCGCCACCTGTTCTTTGCGAACATTCATTATGAAAGGGCTATCCTCGGATGTGTCGGCGTCGCGGGTAATAAAAATACGTGAGATGACGACATCATGCGCATCAAGCGCATAGAGTGCGGTTTGATGGGGGATGTGGAACCCGTGGGTGCGGACGTCCATCCGCCTCAGGCGGACTGGGGAAAAAAGGTGCTTGTGTTGCATAGACCTTCTCCTCCGGCCGGGTGCAGGTTCGGTCTGGAATGGATTACGGCAAAAGAAGCCGGATCAGCATTAGTAGCAGCCAGCGGAAAAGGGTAATGAGGGGATCGAGGACCCCGAGGTAAAGGAGCCCGATGATGATGAAAAACCCATACCGCTCGAGGCTGATCAGGAATCTCTGGAAGGCCCCGGACGTGACGCCTATCAGGATTTTGGAGCCGTCGAGCGGCGGGATCGGGATCAGGTTGAATGCGGCCAGCATGATATTGACCTGCGCCATGTAATAGAGAAGCAGCGCAAGGATGTTTGACGGCGGGGGGGACAGGAGCCGGTTCAGGAAGACCGCAGTGAAGGCGAGAAGCGCATTGGCGACAATGCCGGCCGCCGAAACGAAGATAAACCCCTTGCGGCCTTCACGCAGGTTGCTGAAATTCACCGGCACCGGCTTTGCCCAGCCGAATCCGAAGACAAAAAGCATCAGGGTGCCGACCGGTTCGAGATGCTTGAGCGGATTGAGACTCAGCCGGCCGAGGAGCTTTGCGGTCGGATCGCCCATCTTATAAGCCACCCAACCGTGGGCCAGCTCGTGGATGATGATGGAATACAGGAGCGGGATGGACAGAAGGATGAAAGTCACCGGGTCGTTTATCAGAAGACTGAGCAGGCCCATTTAGGTTTCAGCTCCCCCAACTGGATGTTTTTTCAAACCGGCCTATTGCCACATTACGATTGAACGCTGGGAACATCAAGCGCCTGAAAAGCCGAGGTGTTCGCTTAGCTGCCGGCCGTTGACTCACGCATGGCATAGACCTATTTTACCAAAAATAATGCGAAGCACCGTATTTTTGGGTGGTAGTGAAAAAAATGCAGCGCGTTGATTCGGAGGCAAGAAATGATCATCAGGCAACTGGCAGTCGGCCACATGGACAACTTCTGCTACCTGGTCGGTTGCGAGAAGACCCGCAAGGCCATGGCGATCGATCCCGGTGCGGATATCGACCGGATCCTGGCTGAAGCGAAAAAGGAAAAGCTGGTCATCGAAACCATCGTCAACACGCACGGCCACGGGGATCACACCGCCGGCAGCGCCAGTCTCAAGGCCTTGACCGGCGCCCAGATCGTCATCCACGCCCTGGAAGCGGCGGCGGTCCCGCAGGCGGATATTCTAATTTCCGGCGATCAAGAGCTGCCGGTCGGAGACATCACCTTCAACCTATTTCACACCCCCGGCCACACGCCGGGCGGCATCTGCCTTTATGCCGAGATGAACCTTTTCACCGGCGACACGTTGTTTGTGGGAGACAGCGGCCGCACCGACCTGAAAGGCGGGCACCGCCCCTCCCTGGG
>JBFYVZ010000015.1:0-4118 GCA_041298995.1 Desulfobacteraceae bacterium | reverse complement strand
AACCCGGGTTACGCTAATGGAGGAGACACAGTTTGCAGGGAACATGGAATACCAGCGATATGTCAAACAAACCAGCTCATTTATCCCCTGGTTTCCGAAAAAATAGGCAGGGTGTGCAATACCCTGCCATAAATTATATATAAAATGGTAGAAGCAGTTAAGTATCGAAAAGCACTTTTTAACAATGAAGTTTATGTTATTGTTTCCGTTGCTGCATTACTTTGCGAGCAGTACATTTCACAAATCTCAAGGTTCAGATAAACCGGACGGAAGATAGTACTCCTGAAAACAAAATAGGAATAATATAAGGAAAAGGATTAAGGCTATGAAAAGACTGCTAAAGATTCTGTCGGTAGCAATCATTGCAACCATGTTTCTTACAGGCTGTGCATCCGTAAAGGTCATCGACTACGTGGGCATCAGTCCCGCAATGGTTCCAGAGAAATTTTTCGATGGACGGCTTACTGCACATGGTATTGTAAAGAATAGGGCTGGCAAAGTCACTCGATACTTCAACGTCGAAATCAACGCCTTCTGGAAGGGCTCAATTGGCACCCTGGAGGAGGACTTTATCTTTGATGACGGGGAAAAGCAACGCCGTGTTTGGACACTGACCCGCCATAACGATGGCAGCTACATCGGGACTGCCGGTGATGTGGTCGGTGACGCCAAAGGCAAGGTCGCCGGCAACAGCATGTTTCTGAAGTATGTGCTCTCTGTTCCCTATGGTGATGGAACGATTAATCTGGTTATTGATGACCGGATGTATCTGGTGAACCCGAACACTCTCATCAATGAGTCAGAGATGCGTAAGTTCGGTTTGAATGTAGGACAGATCATCCTGGTAATTCGCAAGCAGCAAAGTTGAGAAGGCCTGCCTTGAAGTATCTATCGCTCAAGAGCCTGCGACAAAATATATATAAGAAAAGTGTCGCGTTGGATTCCGGGAACAGGAGTGAAACAGGACGGCCCAACAACACTCATCTCAACACCCCTGGGTTTTCGAAAAAATAGGCAGGGTTTGAAGCCCTGCCTTAAGATTTTATTATAGTCAGTTTTTAAAAGATTGCTGTTATTTACCCTGGAATGGAAACCGGACTTGACTTGCCGATATACTCCATAGTCTCTTCATACTTGGCTCTCATATCGACAGTCCCTTTATCAATTTTCTTTTTATCAGGGCTCCATTTGGAGGGGCATTCGGTTTTTAAAGTGTTGATCCTCTCTTCCAGATCGCTGATCAGAATTTTAAGATCCCCGATATTGCCAAGTACCTTTTCCCGGTGCTTGCCGGCTATTTTATCTGTTTTAACAATAGCATCGTATAGCTTTGCCTTCCAAGCTGTAAGTTCTATTTCCAAACCTGAACAATAGTCTTTTACGTCCATGTCATCCTCCTTTTTGTTTTGAGTTTAAATACAACGCGTTCATATTACCTACATTCCATTATTGAAGATAGTTCATAAACTAAATCTATCTTATATATAAAGCATGAAAAAAAAATTGCAAGTTAATTTAAATTTTGTCAGTAACGCGTAAACTGCCCTGATTTATAGCACACGATCTGTCCGGTTGATATATAGCGGTTCTCATAAATATGAGTTTTCATCCATCCGCATATAATAGGCCTTGTTAACGCCGCTTTGCAGCTGAAAGGACTCGATTCGCACGCATATGAAGGCGATTTCAGGCTGATCCAGGAGCCCTTGCAGGTGGGCGTGCCGCAGTTGAATCTGCTTGCGCACGAGATCCTTTTTACCTACATCACGGATAGTATGGGCCTGACCGGTTATAGTCAGGGCCTGGATACCGGCCCGCGGCTCTTTTTCCCGTGTGTCTACAAGCAGGCTGACTCCGGCATTGCCTGTAATATTTCGGTATTTAAGTGTTTTAACAGGGGTTACCATGTAAATTTCGGTGCAGTCCGATGAGCATGCATAAGCCATAAGAGATGTGTGCGGATCATTGGCGCCGGTCGTTGCCAGCACGCAGATATCGTTTTCCCGGACAATGGTTTTTATTTTTTCCAGCATAATTTGTAATTCCTCTATAATCAGTTCGTCGCGCGTCCACAGGCAGGTCAAAGGATCATACATGGTTCCGCAACTGCAGTTCCAGCGGATGAGGCTTTAGATAGTATTGATCCTGCAGATAATCCCGACCGTACTTGCGGACATAATGGTTGATCAGGGTGACAGGGACAATTAAAGGAAGGTAGCCATTCGCATAATTTTCAAATATTTCAATTGTTTCCTGCTTTTCATCCGGTAAAAGATCATTTTTAAAATACCCCAGGAGATGGAGAAGTACATTGGTATTTTTTTTTGCCGTCGGTTTCTGCCGCAGGGCCTCCGATAGAAGCTCCTGATAACGATCGAATAATTCCGGCAGGGAAACAGCCTTAGCCTGGGCAACCCACTTTCCCATCATCTGATAATGCTTTGGGCTGTGGGCCATAAGCATCAATTTATGCCGGGTATGAAAATCGACCAGACCGCCCCGCCTTTTTTTTTGATCCAGCATCTCCCTCCAGCGTTTGAAAACAAAAAGACTTTCGATAAAGTTCTCCCTAAGCAGAGGATCGTGCAGACGGCCTTCTTCTTCTACCGGCAGGAGAGGAAAATGATCCATAAAAATGCGGGCAAAAATCCCCACTCCCTTTTTCAGCGACATCCCTTTTTCATTATACACTTTTACCCTTTCCATACCACTGCTGGGAGAATCACTCTTAAAAATAAAACCGCATAAACCATCCTGCTCCAGTTCCTTTACCCTTAATCCGGCCCAGCGGATCATCCGTTCCGTATGATCGATTCCGCTCCGGTTCGTGACAAGGCGCGGATTTTGTAAATCCCCCACCAGCCGCATCGCCTCCCGTGGAATACCCAGCCCGGTTTCCGCTTCCGGACAGACCGGGACGAATTCAACGTATTTACCCAGGGTGTCTGTAATATAGCGGTCCCATTTGTGGCTGCCGTCGTAGCGGACTTTATTTCCCAGCAGGCAGGAACTGATGCCGATTCTGATTTTGGTCTCCATGCAGTGTTGCTCCTTCGGATTTAACCGCAAATTGAACTATTTTCCTTCTTTTGGATGAAGCGGTTTTATTTTGCTGTCCGCGATCAGCGTGGGTCCCTTGAGAACAGATTTTCCTATGGAACGCGCGATGGCCTTCAGCATGCGGGGATAGAGAAGACGATGGAAAGGGTCAAACCCGTACCAGTAGAGGATTCCTCCCAATCCCCTGGGAAGAAAACGGGCCATTTGCCGAAGCTCAGTGTTTCCGCCAGGCAGCGGTTTGAGACGGAATTCCAGCATCGCCTCCCCGGGCATCTTCATTTCCGCCAGAAGCAGCAGATGCTCACCCGGCTCCGCCTCAAGCACCCGCCAGAAATCAAGGGCATCTCCGGGACGCAGTTCAACAGGATGCCGTCTTCCGGCACGTAATCCGACCCCTCCGATGAGACGGTCAAACCAGCCCCGTATTTTCCAAAGCCAGGCGCCGAAATACCAGCCTCTCTTCCCGCCTATTCTGGCCAGGGCAGCCCATATCTCCTCCGGTGATGCTTGAATTTGAATTGAGTATCCCAACTCCAGGATAGTTCCCCCAGCGTAGGGCGTATCCCCACAGTAAACCCATTCCTTGGGAACGGACGCTCCGGTATCCATCCAGCAGGTATCAATCCGCTGCTGTTCAATCCGCTCCAGCGCCAGTCGGATGGTCTGCCGGCAGTCTAAAAGTTCCTGGGGAATAATGTCGCGAATGCGGTTATCATGGCAAATTACGGCATTGCGCAGCCCTTCAGCCAGCGGCCGGGCAATGGAGGCCGGGATCGGTGTAATGAGGTGTATCCAATAAGAACTCAGGGTCGGTGTAAAAAAGTAAACCGGGATTATGATCCGCTTGGGCAGCCCGGCTTCTTCTGCAAAAATCCGAAAAAGCTCCCGGTAGGTTATTACATCGGGCCCCCCGATGTCAAAAGTCTGCCCCAGGACCTCGTCGTGTTCCAGACAGCCCTGCAGGTAGTTGAGGACATTTCTAATCCCTATGGGCTGGACGAGTGTATCCACCCAGCGCGGGGTGATCATTACCGGCAGCCGCTCCACAAGATAGCGCA
>JBFYVZ010000036.1:0-4101 GCA_041298995.1 Desulfobacteraceae bacterium | reverse complement strand
TCTACCCTGATCTGGTGATACGTTACGGCTTTCAATTCGCTTTTTATCAGGTGGCGCTCCGGAACATAAGGTTCGTATTTCACATTTGCGGACAGGGCGTATTCTGAAATGGAAACTATATCTGCGATTTTAACAAGCAATCCCCTTCCTGTCCAGAGATATAAAAGCTCTCTTAGCCAGTTTACCATGAGATCCGGCCAGTCTTCCCCTGTAATATTCAAGGTTGTTTCAGACAAGGCATTTAAGCGGTTTTTATCTGTTATTATGTCAAACATTGCATAACCTGCGTTTTCGAAAAGCTCTCTAAGGCCGGAACCGTAAACCTCCATTCCCAGATCTGCTGTATGGTCTATAAGCTTGTAATTCATATTTTAGATTATTATTCTGATTAGTTGAAGAAACGGGTTCAAGGATTCGGGGATTCAAGGGTTCAAGCTGTTTTTTCACTCGAATCCTCGAACCTTTGAATCCTTGAATCCTCTTTTATTTTTACAAAGCCGTCAGTATTTCGCCGGTTTTTTTTGTGCTATACCCGCCCAATGCCTCAACTCGTTTTTTAAAATCCGACGTGTTTATTGTTTCAAGAAGAATTTTTATGTTTTCAGTTTCAAAAAAGAGTTCAGGGATGACGAGATCATACTGTTCCGTAACAACCGGGATAAAATCAAGATGAAGGGCGTTTGCAGCGGCAAATATGCCGAGACCGACATCAACGGTGCCGCTTAAAACAGCGACAGCGACCGACATGTGGGTAAATTCTTCGTTGTCATATCCCTTAATCTGTTTCGGATCTGTTCCGGACTGCTTCAGCCTGTAATCAAGCAGGATTCTTGTTCCAGAGCCTCCCTGCCGGTTGATAAAAGTGATGTCTTCACGGGCAAGATCCTCGATATCCTTTATACTTTTTGGATTACCCCTTGCAACAATGAGTCCCTGATCCCTGAACACGAGGTTGACAAGTTTTATTCTCATATCCGGAAGATATTTTTTTATGTATGATACGTTATATGAACCGTCTGCTGTGTCGAGAAGATGCGAACCGGCAAGATGACATACGCCGTTTTTTATTGCCATGAGACCGCCCATGCTTCCCACGTGACTTGAAGAGAGAGTCAGATTATTATGTCCCGCCTTTATTCTGTCCGCAAGAAGATCGAGCGTGTTGTCATGGCTTCCGACAACAACGATCGTGTTGTTTATTGAAGAAAGCGGGCGTAGAAGTTCCGCCATAACAGGCTCCTGCGCATTTATTCCTTCAATATGGTTAGGTATGCGGATAATTCCATCCGCTTCGGTAATCGTTGTTATGCATCCCGCGCCCCTCGGAAGGGTCGTTGCTATTATCTTGTTGCCGACTTTTCCGAGCTTTACCCGCAGGAATTCTTCCACTCCCAGTTTGGAAGTGATCTTCTTTGCCGGCATAACTTCCGCTTTCGGTCTTTCTTTCTCGGGCTGCCCAAGCATTTTGCATATTACGGGATGGACAAACTGTTCAAAGGCAACTATGGCCGATACCGGATAACCGGGGATTCCGAAAACAGGTTTATTGTTGACGGCGCCTATTACAACCGGTTTCCCCGGCATTATGGTGACTCCGTGAACAAGCACTTCGCCTGTTTCAAGTATAACACTTTTTGAGTGATCTTCGGACCCGGCCGATGATCCGCCGATGATAAGGACGATATCGTATTCGCTCTTTACGGCTTTTAAGAGAGCCCCTTTTATTTTCCCTGCGTCGTCTTTTATTTTAGCGTGCCTTTCGTAAACGCCGCCTGAAGACTCAACAAGTTTTCCAAGGACATAAGAATTTGTTTCAAGCACCTGCCCCGGCTTGAGTTCATCGATATCCGAATCGGCCCAGTCAACAAGTTCCGATCCGGTCGGAATTATCAATACCCGTGGTTTGTTTCTCACGGAAACAGAGAAAATACCGCCTGAAAGAAGCGCGCCCACACAGTAAGGAGTTATAACGTGATTCTGGGGAAACAAAAGCTCGGTTGCAACGATATCTTCCCCCATTTTTCTTACATGCTGCCAGGGTACTGCAGGAGCTTCTATTTCTATTCTGTTTTTATCAAGAATATTTACATGTTCAATCATTATGACCGCATTTGTTTCTTTGGGGAGAACATGTCCCGTGTTAAGAAAAAAGACTTCCTCGTTTACGATAAGCTGTTTCGGGCGCGTTTCGCTTGCACCGAAAGTGTTTTCCGCTTTTACAGCTATGCCGTCCATTGCGGCAGAATGAAAGTTGGGAGATGAAAGCCTTGCGCTGACCGGTTCCGCTGTCACCCGGCCGACAGCATCCGGAACCGGAACTGATTCGCCCGGAAAGCTTGTAATATGAGAAAACCTTGAAAAAAGAATCTCTCTGGCTTCTTCAAGGGTCTTCATTTTCAAATAGACATTGCGCCTGCTCATCATGAACTCCTCATCTGACGGCTTCGTAAAAAGCCACTCTGCTTTGTTGCGCTTCATCTTTCATCATTGCGGCGTACTAAATGTACGCCTCACTCCTCAAGATTCGCGCGCCTTGCATATTGACTTTTTACTTTGCCGTCGTATTTTTATGTTTCTGTTACAGCGGGAAAACCCTGACCTCGGTTCCCTTTTCAATCCCTTCGACGTTTTTGCCTATCTCGATCAATCCGTCTGCTTTGACCATTGTATTTATAAGCCCGGATTTACCCAGGATGGGTTCCGCCCACAGAATGCCCCCTTTTTCGGTTAATCTGACCCTGATGTAATCCGTTCTTCCCTGGGCTGAAGAGACATTTCTTGAGAGGCGCGCTGAAAGAGTAAACCGGTTTTTCTGGGCAGGTAAAAAGCCGCTTATCTTTTCAATAAAAGGTTTTACTACCGCGGCAAAAACTATCATCGCGGAGACCACGTGCCCCGGAAGTCCCCATAAGGGCTTTTTTCCCGATCTTGCCAGAATTGTAGGTTTCCCGGGGCTGATGGAGATTCCATGAACAAGTATTTCAGAATCCGGAAGGGCGGATAAGACTTCAATTGTAAAATCGCGGGTTCCTACAGAGCTTCCTCCTGATATCAGAACCATATCAGAACTCAACAAGGCTTCCCGGCATCTTTCGAGAAGATTTTTATAATCATCCTTTATGATGCCGAAAGTCAGAGGTATGCCTCCTGCTTCGATTACCTGGCCTGAAAGGCTGTAGGTGTTTATATCCCGTATCTGTCCCGGATGTGGCGTTTGAGAAACAGGCACAACCTCGTCTCCTGTTGAAATTATGCCGATAACAGGTTTTTTAAAGACCCTTATTTTTTCTCTCCCGAAAGCGGCAAGAAGACCTGTTTCCTGTGGACGAATTTTTTGCCCGGCTTGAAGAACAACTTTTCCTTCGGTAAAATCCTCCCCTTTTTCAATCACGTTCTGGCCGGGTGCGGCGCTTTTGTAAGCCTCGATCGTTTTTTCATCAATTATTTCGGTGTGCTCGATCATGACAACAGAGTCCGTTCCTTTTGGAAGCATGCCTCCGGTTGATATTCTGGCGGTTTCTCCCTGTTCAACTGAAAAGGACGGGGATTCACCCATTGCTATAGAACCGACAATATTGAGATAAGCAGGGTTTTCTTCAGATGCTCCGAAAGTTGACGAGGCGCATACGGCATATCCGTCCATGGTTGAGCGGGAAAATCCGGGAAGATCGATATCTGATATAATGCTTTCGGCAAGTATTCTTCCGAGTGTATCCTGCAGGGAAATCTGCTCTGTTTCAACCGTTTGAAACAAAGATACATATTCAAGAACTTTTTCCAGATCTGAAACCTTAAAGAAATCCTTCATCTTTATTCCTGACTTTATAAGATTTATTCCATCTCACTCAACATCTCATACTTATATTTATGGCTATAAAAAGTCAAAACAATAGGGTCAGAGCAATCCTTGCCGGCTTCGTAAAAAGTCGAAACATGCTCACTTAATGAGCTTTTTGGGGATTTTTAAGTCACTTCGCTAAATCACAAGAACTCGGGCTAATACCCTCAAACAGCTTGTGATTTTTAACGCTCAGTTCCTTAAAAATCTATCTCCCAAAAATCTCAAATCCGTTCGCATATGACTTTTTACGAGTCCATCAA
>JBFYVZ010000013.1:0-4535 GCA_041298995.1 Desulfobacteraceae bacterium | reverse complement strand
CCCTATGTTATCAGGAGGTTATTTTTATTGCAATGTGACGGAATTCTCTGTTTATAGTATCTGGGGGAGTATTTACTCTATCTGTTTTAATATATAACGCCCATGAAATTATGCGTTTCTATCCTTTCAGAGGGGGAATCAGGGGAACATCCATTATTCTATGCGAATGCAACCCGGGGTAGTTCGACATAGCTGTCGGGTTTTTCGGTTTTCTTCTGGATGGCGAAGAAACGGCGCTCGATTTCTTTCAATACCTTCGCATCAAAATAGACCATCCCGCAATTCAGACAAATTTCTACCGGCGTATTGGGGACAAGCAAATAATTGCCTTTGTATGAGTAAAGATAATCCGTCCGACGCTCCTCATATTGTGGGCTCCCGCAATAAATACATTTCTTATTTTCCATGTTCCCTGCTCCTTGTCCACGGATCTATGAATTTCGGCGGCTTCGGAACATAAACCGTAATGATTAACACTTTATCTCCACGACCACCGCAAACGACATGAATCGGAATGTTCTCAGAAAATCCAACCAACAGGCAGCTTTCTCCGCGGCTTTAACAAAGATTGTTGCAGCGGGATGATTAATCAGGTGCTCGTTCAGGTCAAGGGATTTTTCCTTGTAATCATCCGCAGGGGAAGAGAATCCGGCTTGCACATGGGTCAGGAACAAGGGGATATCAATTTTTAATGTTTGCGATGGAAGATATATTGAAGTTAATTCCATTTCATTATCCGATACAAAATGGCAGTTCTGGTTGAATATATACCTGATATGCTCTGCAACCTTTACGGTAAAGGCACAGCTGGCATATATCGATATGTTTTCTCGGGTTTCCCTTTTTCGGACAAAGAATGTATTTCCCGTCCCTATTTGTTGCCATTGACTTTAGCCTTTAAGGTTTGAGAGCTCTTGAACGTAACAACCCTTCTTGCATCAAGAATCATATCATCACCGGTAGCTGGGTTTCTGCCTTTGCGTTCCCTTTTGGATTTGACATGGAATTTACCGAACCCGCTGATTAAGACATTATCGCCGGAAACCAGGGACTTCTTCATTATTTCTAAAAGGGTTTCAACTATCTGAACGGATTTGCTTTTGGTAAACTTCAGTTCTGATTGGATACTTTCAGCGATCTTAGCTTTTGTAAGTGCCATAGGAGACTCCTTTAATATGGGGATAAGTATTTGATAGAACGAAAACATAATATTCAAAAAATATAGAATATGTCAAGAATTAAAGATGTTATTGCTATTTATGATCTTTTCTTCAAATGGTTGGAAAAATGGATTTGTTAAATAAGCTTCTTCATAATACAAGAATCCATGGCGGTGATATCCGGTTGAGATCCTGGGTCGGATTTAAAAAAAGCATCGCTGTGAATTGCAACGTCGATGTTGATAAATATTCATGAATTCAATTCATTATAAATAATAGGATCATCTCCAAATTAGTTGGTGATCCAATAAGGATTCGAGTGAAAAAACCGCCTGAGTCAAAAAGGGTTAAAGTGCCACGAAGTTACGAGCGGAAGCAAATAAAATGCTTAAAAATTACAAAGAATTAAAAGTCTGGCAAAAGTCCTGTCAACTATGCCTGGCGATTTATAAAGCAACAAATGGCTTCTAATAAATTTCCCAAAAATGAGGGTTTTGGTTTAACTTATCAAATGAGAAGGGCAGCTATATCTATCCCGAGCAATATTGCAGAAGGGTACGGGAGAAAAACCAAATAATAATATTATTTCCAAAATAATTATGATACGGATGATATGGTTTTTGAGGGGATCGAGGCCAAAGGATAAATGGTGAAATACTGTGGCACCGCTGGGATCTGAGCGGCCATCCCACATTCTGGCAATCAGAAAGGCAGACGGCACATGACTATTGTGAAAGGGCCTATACCAAAAACCATGTAATGCTGTCAAACGGCAGCCTGTCTGATGTCTCTCTGCTATTGTCGCTCTTATAGGACATGGGGTTTGTTGTGCTTATTACCGTTCATTCTTTAATTTTAATCAATAAAGCATCAAAACAATGAGTAACTAAAGCTTTTAATAGCGAGAGAACCTCATGAATACGAGAATATTTATAATCATTCTTTCTGTATCATTCGGGTTAATGATTTTTGGCGCTGTCATTGGCGGCATATTTGAATCCTCCGGAACAGTAACCAGAGAAACGCTAAGCTCTAAAAGCCGCATCACAATACTGATAATTTATTTTACGCTGTTTTGTGCAGCGGCTTTTGCATTTGTGCCGCTTGTCGTACGATTTTTTATCGTCATGCAGATAAAAATCGGCAATGGCGAGTTTTTTTTAATAAAATGGTTTCAGGCGCACGAGCATGCAGTCATATATGGTTTATGGATCTTTATGGTCGTTGGGTTATGCATAGCCGTGCCTGGAGCTATAAAGGATGGTTTTTTCAAATAGAATTGATTCGTGAATATGAACTGTATACAGTGCAACAGAGCGTTTTTAAATGAAGAGAAAGTTGCCTCAATATCAGGAAGCATCATGGGGGATGAATGCACCGACTCTTATTACCTGTGTCCGGTTTGCAGAGTCTACACTATGGCAAGCTGGTGGGATAACTTTACAGGTGTCGAAACTATGAATCTGTCCGGCCCCATAGCAGAGCAAAAGGGTAATGAGAGAGTTGAGCTTATTAAGAAGTGTTCCCGACCCTGGGATAAAAAGTGCCGCTGCGATGCCCACTGCGAATATTTTAATAATGCGCTTGATTGAGGGTTGTGAACGCTGAGGTTTTCGAGCCATAGGAATGATATGAACAAAGCACAGGAGGGATACGGGAATGAAGAGATATCTTAACGCGGCAATACTCATTTTAATCTTTGTTTTAACAGGTGTAATAACTTCACTGAGTAACGAGGAGGTTTGTATGGCAAAAGAATTCGATGCGTCACTGTATGTCAGCGGCGATGACCGAGATGTTACCATAAAAATCAACGGCATTCATTTGAGCATGATAAAGGGAGGAGGATCGGAGTTGATCCAGCTCTACCTTTCAGATGACCCCAAGATAAAAACCCTGCCTCCCGGAATGCCCCCTGAAATGCAGAAGGAAAGGAAAGAGCTGTTTTGCATCAAGAAAGGCGAAAATAGTATAGAGATAGCATTTAAGGAAAAGGGCAAGCCGGAATTTCCGAGTCTTTTCACGGTCGAGATCCGGTCATTCAACTATAAGGTTCCTGTGCTTATGTACGTTAAGAATCCGGATATCAAAGAAGGAAATGCAAAGGGAACCTTTAAAATATATGCCGACGAGCCGGCAGGGTTTACGACGGTCATTTTGCAGAATGAAGAAAAAAAGCAGAAAGTGACGTCCGAACTCAAAGGCGGAAAAGCTATGGACGTTCAATATTCATTTGATTTCAATGAATTAAATAAAGATATAATTCGCCAAAATTATGTTGCTGTTCCTTATAACATACATAAAAACAAACTTTTTAATTTTTCAATTCTGATGAACAAGAATTGGAATGGCGTAAAAGTGGCAGAGCCGGCAAAGCTTCCCATGGACGGATCTCTAGCGGAAATAGGCATTTTCAATCTTTATTCGCCAAGCCATGACCCCAAAGGTGATATAAGGGCACAGTTGATTGTTTATATTGCAGGGATTCCGAAAGATAGCAGCGCCGCTGATTATCTCGACAAACAGATTCCAATGATGTTCAAAAACCAGAAAATCAAAATCATCAAATCGAAGACGACGGGAACAAAGCTTGGCCCGACCAAGGATATTTTGTTTTCTTATAGCAGCAATAATACCATATTTCTGTCAAGAATCTGTGCTTTTAAGGTCAAAGATGATACCAAGGCGTATTTGTATGGTGAAAAAGATCTCTTGTATTTAATACAGATAAATACACAGGAAAATTATTATGAGAGTTTTGGCGCCGAAGCGTTTTATGTGTCGAAAGTATCATTTCAGCCGGGAGCAGAGTGAAAACTAATGAGTACTCTGGAACGAGCCATTGAAATAGCTGTGAAAGCCCACGCGGGGCAAATTGATAAGGCGGGTGAGCCGTATATCCTCCATCCGCTTCGTCTGATGTTTGCTGTAAATGGCGTTTATACCCGAATGGTTGCTGTGCTTCACGACGTGGTTGAAGACACTTCAGTTACTATAGACAATCTGAAGGCAGAGGGTTTTCCTGCTGAAGTTATAGAAGCGGTTCAGGCGCTCACAAAACAAAAGGGCGAAAGTCGCATTGAGGCGGCTGAACGGGCGTCCGGGAACTCTATTTCAAGGGCCGTTAAGCTTGCTGATGTTACAGACAATATGGACATCACACGCATATCGCAACCAACGGAAAAGGACTACTTGCGTCTCAAGGAATATGAGCAGGTTCGTGCCTTGCTTCTTTCGCATGGCACGATCTGATTTGTTTCCGAATTGGAAACTCACATGTGTCCAAATTTGGTTTCCGGATGGACACTGATTTATCGTTTGCTTTCGTTAATCTTATAAAGAAGAGAGGAGGATTATGATATGAGAATTATTCTT
>JBFYVZ010000087.1:0-4478 GCA_041298995.1 Desulfobacteraceae bacterium | reverse complement strand
CGATATTATCCTAAGCCCCTCCAGAGTCAAATCCGGTTCTATCGCCTCAATAGTGTTCGCTACTTTAAACATAAGGGGTGAAAGGCCTCCGGTCGCAATAACCTTAGGATTTGTGCCCATCTCGGCCTTCATCCTAATAACTATTCCGTCC
This sequence comes from Desulfobacteraceae bacterium, assembly GCA_041298995.1. Classification (GTDB taxonomy): domain Bacteria; phylum Desulfobacterota; class Desulfobacteria; order Desulfobacterales; family RPRI01; genus RPRI01. The sequence continues at coordinate 4,327 of JBFYVZ010000087.1, read as the reverse complement.
ACAAGTCCGGCATACCCGAAAATTATTCCGGATTTCATACTCTGAGCCGTATCCATGCCTATAACCTTTTCCGGGGCATTAAAAATTTCAACACGGGGCAGCTTGGAAGCTTTCATGGAAAGAGCCTCAGCCGCTATCATTATCCCGGGGCTGATTGCGCCACCGAGATATTCTCCTTTTTCAGAGATGGCGTCAAAGGTGGTGGCCGTTCCAAAATCAATTACTATCAGGCTCGTTCTGTATTTTTCGAATGCAGCCACGGAATTTACTATCCTGTCCGCGCCGACCTCGGAGGGATTGCTCGTAAGAATAGGCATAGCAGGATAAGATCTGGCATCCACCCAGTGGGGGGCATGCCCGAGATACTTGCTGCAAAAGGCATCGAGGATTGTTACAAGAGGAGGAACAACACATGAAATTATAGTTCTGCTGATATCTTCAGGATTGATATTCCCGGTCGCAAAAAGTCCTCTCACAAGTACGTTAAACTCATCTTCTGTCGTATTGTGTTCGGTACGAATCCGCCAGTCCCTGACGAGGTGACTGCCATCGTAGATCCCCATTACAATGTTCGTGTTTCCAACGTCAATTACAAGCAGCATTTCATTAAAACCTTTGGTTTATAGTTTCTGGTCTCTGGTCTCTGGTTTTAAAAGCTGAACTTCGCACATCGTACATCGTACTTCGTATTTCGTACTTCGTACATCGCTGATCGTGGTTCGTGGTTCGTCGCTCGCCGCTCGTTGATCGATCCACGATCCACTATCTACGATTCACGCTTCACGATTCACGCCTTCCTCATTGCATCAATAATTTTTAAGGTTGAAACCGTATTTGCGACATCATGCACCCTTACTATATGCGCGCCGGCTAAGACCGCAGCGGCAACAGCCGCCTGTGTCCCGGTCTCAACGGCAGGATCATGGGGTTTCGGTTCATCCCCGGCCTTATTTTTGAGGATTTTTCTGATAAAGGCTTTACGTGAAGGGCCTATAAGAAACGGAACATCAAGATCAATAAATCTATCAATATGTTTGATTAACAGAAGGTTATGTTCAATGGTTTTTCCGAATCCGATCCCGGGATCAACTATGATTTTTGACCTCTCTATTCCCCTTCCAACAGCCCTGTTGACAGCATCAAGGAGGAACTCTCTTATATCCTGGAAAAGATCATCGTATTCCGGGGATATCTGCATGTCTTTTGGCGTTCCTTTCATATGCATCAAAATAACAGGAACGCCGTATTTGACCGCAACATCAGGCAGTTCATCATCAAACCGGAAGGCGCTTGTGTCATTAATTATTGAAGCGCCCGCTTCAATGGCATGCCTTGCGACAACAGCTTTGGTTGTATCGACTGAAATAGGAATTGAAACTCGTTCGGAAAGCCTCTCTATGACCGGAACAACACGCCTGATTTCTTCTTCTGCGGACACTTCTTCGGAAAACGGACGGGTCGATTCTCCGCCTATGTCGAGGATATCCGCGCCGTCGTTTGCCAGCTTTTGACCCTGATCTACTGCCGCATCAGGGTCAAAAAAAAAGCCTCCGTCTGAAAACGAATCCGGAGTTACATTTACTATGCCCATTATCCGGGTTTTATTACCCAGCTCAAGGTTGTATGGACCCCACTCTATCGTATATGATTTCATCACAACCGCTTCTGACGGCTTCATAAAAAGCCAGGATCTCACACAAAGCCACAAAGATCACAAAGTTAACATGTTTAATATTAAATGATTTTTTCTTCGTGCCTTTGTGCCTCTGTGTGATTTTTTTTGAGTCTATCAATTACATCAGTTTTAATTGCCGCTTCTAATCCGCATCACCGGCATTGTTGGCTGACAACACGGCATCCGGCTTGACGGAAATTATCAGCTCATCAAGCTCCTTTCCCATAACAGTCTCTTTTTCAAGAAGCAATTCAGCCAGCTTGTGCAGAACATCCAGGTTTTCATTGAGGATCTTTTTTGCGGTATTGTGTGACTTTTTAATAAGAATTACTATCTCTTCATCAATCTTTCTGGCCGTCTCCTCTGAATAGTCCCTGTGCTGGGATATTTCACGACCGAGGAAGATCTGCTCTTCGTTTTTAGCGTATGACAGAGGACCAAGCGCGTCACTCATACCCCATGAGCGGACCATCTGCTGGGCAAGCTCCGTGGCCTGCTTAATATCGTTTGAAGCGCCTGTGCTGATCCGGTTAAACACAATCTCCTCTGCGGCACGCCCTCCGAATGCAATTGCAAGCTGGCTTTCAAGCTGGTCTTTGTATTTGAAATCCCTTTCCTCGGGCAAAAACCAGGTCACGCCTGCCGCCCTTCCTCTGGGTATAATCGTTATCTTGTTGACCGGATCGGTATCCGGCAGAAAGCGCGCCACAAGCGCATGGCCTCCTTCATGGTAAGCCGTGGTCTTCTTGTCTTCATCTTTTATAACCTTCGATTTTCTCTCAAGCCCCATATAGACTTTGTCCTTGGCATCTTCAAAATCGGCCATTTCGACCTTGTCTTTATTTCTTTTTGCGGCGTAGAGGGCTGCTTCATTGACAAGGTTTTCGAGGTCGGCCCCGGAAAATCCAGGGGTTCCCTTCGCAAGAACAAGTGGTGTAACATCTGCCCCTATGGGTGATTTTTTCATGTGGACCTGGAGAATCTTCTCGCGACCCTTTATATCGGGAAGATAAACAACAACCTGTCGATCGAAACGGCCCGGGCGCAATAATGCCGGGTCAAGAACATCCGGCCGGTTTGTGGCGGAAATCAGGATAACGCCTTCGTTTGACTCGAAACCATCCATTTCAACGAGAAGCTGGTTTAAGGTCTGTTCCCTTTCATCATGCCCCCCGCCAAGACCGGCGCCGCGATGCCTGCCGACAGCATCTATTTCATCAATGAATATTATGCAGGGAGCATTCTTTTTCCCCTGAACAAAAAGATCTCTCACCCGGGACGCGCCGACACCCACAAACATTTCAACAAAATCTGATCCGCTTATGCTGAAAAAAGGAACGCCTGCTTCCCCCGCTATAGCACGGGCCAGGAGTGTTTTACCGGTCCCCGGTGGTCCCATAAGAAGCACTCCTTTGGGAATGCGGCCTCCAAGACGAGTATATTTCTTTGGTTCTTTTAAAAACTCAACGATTTCACTCAGTTCTTCTTTTGCCTCTTCTATGCCTGCAACATCTTCAAAAGTTACTTTTTCAGACTGGTCCGACATCAGCTTTGCCCGGCTTTTCCCGAAAGACATGGCTTTGCCGCCTCCCGATTGCATTTGCCGCATAAAGAATATCCAGACTCCGATAAGAACCAGCATGGGCAGCCATGAAACAAGCAACGACATGTACCAGGGAGATTCGGCGGGCGGTTTAGCCTTTATCGAAACGCCTTTTCCTCTGAGAATTTTAATAAGATCGCTGTCAGGCGGGGCATAAACTTTGAAACGGGCTTTACTTATATCCGTAACAAATAATTCCTGACCCTGGATAACTACTTCGCTCACCTTTTCAGCGTCAACCATGGTAATAAACTCTGAGTAGCTCAGGCTGATTTCCGCTACATGCTGCTGGTTAAAAAGATTATACAGCATGACCATCATCAGAGTTATGACTATCCATAAAGACAGGTTCTTATAAAATGGATTCAATATGTTTTACCTCCAAAAAAATATTTGCCATACGCGCAGTTTTTTTCTTTGTGTTCTCAGTGATCTTTGTGTGAGAGCAACTTTTCACGAAGCCGTCATCCCATAATAATCATAATTAAATATTAGGCAAGAGAAAGTTCTGCCTTAAGTATTTTTCCGGTGTCGGAAGTTACTTTAACAGAATCATCAATAACAAAGCCTGCCAACCAGATTATTTTACCATTGCTTATCACAACAGGAAATTTTATACGATTTTTTCTTTGCACCTTGTTGTTTATAAAATATTTTGCGATCTTCTGAGAACCTTTCATTCCAAGAGGAGTGAAGCGGTCTCCAGGAAGATAATTTCTTATAATCACAGGAAAATTTATTTTCTCCATGTCAAAAAAAGCTGTTCCCCTGCCTGCGTGATATATATCGGACAGATTCATGTTCGTAATTTCAGAAAAACCGATACTAAAACCCTCTTTTTCCGCAACTATCAATCCGGGTTTATTAATGGCATACTCAAAAAAAGCCTTGTCATTAACTGAACGTTTTGAAGAAAGATTCCGGAGGTTTTTCCCCTCTTTTGAAACAATAAGCTCTTTTCCGGTTCGGGTAATCCTTATTCTGTCGGGAAGATCAAGGCTCCAGGAATCCGAATCGGATGCAAGTTGGGCAGTTATAAGCTCGATGTG
>JBFYVZ010000083.1:0-5927 GCA_041298995.1 Desulfobacteraceae bacterium | reverse complement strand
GGCAGTGAAATTCAATAAACCTGCCCTAACCTATCCTTACCCTCATCATATATTCATGGCTAAGAATTATTACCTGAAAGAGAGGTTTTTACCCGGGAAGGCTTTTCCTGTTTTGCTTCTGCTCATACATCAGTTTATCCGCGCGAGCTATCAGATCGTCAATGGAAGAGGGCTTTCCCGGATCATAATATGCGCAACCAATGCTGATAGACAGTTTATATTTCCGGTTTTCCTGATTGTTCCAAATGTCGATCAGTTTCTGCAGCCGGGCTGTAAAGATCTCAGGATTTACTCCATCAATATCAATGGCAAGAATGGCAAATTCATCCCCACCCAGGCGGGCAATTATGTCTGAAGTTCTGAAGGTCTCCTTTAATATATTTGCTGATTCAATAAGCGCTTTATCTCCTTCCTTATGCCCCAGCGAATCGTTAATCCATTTTAACAAGTCCAGATCTGCAAAAAAGAGCAGCAATTTACGCTTATTCCTTTCTGATAATTTTAACTGCTGCTCAGCATGAAATAAAAAGCCTCTTCTGTTATACAATCCGGTAAGCTGATCTGTTATCGAAAGAGCGAGAATTTCGGCCTCCATCCTTTTGCGGTTGGTTATATCAGTGACATTACCGTCAAAATACATCTCCTTGCCCTCCCGGTCACGGATCGCCCGTGCCGTTATAGATCCCCAGATTGGAGTGCCGTCCTTCCTTTTGAGCCTTACCTCCTTACCCGATATAAAACCCTTTTCCACCAGCTCCGCCGATACCTCTTTGCGCTGTTCCGGATCAACATACAGGTCAAGAACATCCCGGCTTAAAAACTCATTACGGAATCATAGCCATGCAACCGTGCCAATGCAGTATTGACCATGATAAAACGGCCATGCGGACCCATCGTATTTCGGTAAAGACCAATAGGAATACTTTCAATGAATAGGCGGTGCCTTTCCTCGCTCTCCCTCAGCTCCTCTTCAGCCTGCTTGCTGCTCGTTATGTCCTCAAGCAGGGCAATGGTATGATCGACGCTGCCATCTGGTTTTCGAACACAGCCCACAGAGAGATTGGCCCATACAACCGTTCCATTCTTTCGGATAAAACGCTTTTCCATATTATATTGATCAATCTGACCGGAGAGAATACGGCTAAATTGTTCGAGGTCGGCGGCAAGATCTTCGGGGTGCGTCATTTCCGACCATGTCATACGGACGATTTCGTCCCGGGAATAGCCCATGATTGAGCAGATCTGGTCGTTAACCTGAATCCATCCTTTCTCGGGAGAGGTTATGGCAATGCCGTGCAATGGCAAATCGAAGTAACTGCGAAAGCGCGCCTCACTTTTTTTTAGCTCTTCCTTTTCTTTTTTCCACTCCGATTCCGATTGTTCCAGTTTCCGGATTTTCCGCTTTAGGGCGGATATTTCTTCGAGCGGATCTTTATTTGTTCTTAATGAATCTTCCATCTAACGTCCTCTCTGTAAGGATAATCATTTTCCTTTAAAAATGTTGAATATGACTTTATCTGTATTCTGTCCGGTCTATTTTCAAGTGGTATGTCGATCCAACGATACAGAATTTAAATAAATAAAAAACGGGATATTTTAAAATGGTACAGCTTCCACAAATGTGCAATGTATTGCACCTTAACCTTAATATCCAGCTTGCTCCGGCCTTTCAATCTATCTGAGAATACTATTGGAATTTCCTGGAATTTTATCCCTGTCTTAACAACAACCTCAAGAACGATTTTCCATCCCACCGGATCCAGTTTAACACCGTTAAGAGCATCTTTTTTTATTGCCATAAAGCCGCTCGTAGGATCGGAAAGATTTGTCAGCCCCCTTGCCAGCAATCCGGACAGTTTACTCATAACTCTTCGAATGAAGGGCCAGTCCGCACATCCGCCGACTCCGGAATATCTGCTGCCTACGGTTAAGTCACAGTTCCCGGCTAAAATAGGCTTTACCATTTCCGGAATTTTTTCCACCGGATGGCTGAGGTCTGCATCCATAACCACATAAATATCGCCTGAGGCTATCTCAAACCCCTTTATGACTGCTGTCGCCAAGCCCCGTTTATTATTACGCACGAATACCTTAAGAGGTTTATCTCTCGCCAGCTCCATTGCGACAGCCGCTGTCCCATCCGGCGAATTATCATCAATAATTATTATTTCACCTTCAAGTGAGGAACCTTTCAGAACAGAAAAAATCCTGGGAACAATAATCCCGATATTCTCCGATTCATTGTAGGTGGGCAAAATCACAGAAATCATATTCTTCTTCACCGAATCTTAACTTGCCCAAAGGCAGCATCTCTCTTATCAAATGCAACCGTCACTTTCATATTCATTTCCTTTACCGCCGAAGTTCACGACCGTGGAAGTAGGTTTCCATCAGGGATTCGAACTCGGGTTTTTTTCGAACAGAGTTCAGGTCATCATCCGAGCGAATCCGATCCCAGTTGTCGTATCCCTTTTGAACTGCCCTCTTGAGCCATTCCATCGATTCATCCGGTTTTCCGGCCTTTGCGTAAACGCATGATATGTTATAGTCAATCTCCGCGCGGCCGGGACTGAGGATCGAGAGTTTCTTCAGACCGGCAAGAGCTGCATCATATGCTTTCGTTTCAACATACGCAGATGCCAGACCATGAAGGCTTCCCAGGTGATTCGGTTCAAGGGCAAGAGCCCGCTCATAGTATAAAATCGATTCGGCCGGGCGCCCCAAGGCACCCATCAAATCTCCCAGTTCTGCGTACCGCTCCAAATTTTCAGAATAAGCGCCCGTTTCCATCTGCAGCCTCTGAATCTCCTTTTTCAGTTCTTCCATAACAGCTGTCAGTTTTTTAAGATATTCCCGGGCCTCTGCATGATAAGGGTTGAGACTGATTGTAGTCTGCAGAACCTCCAGAGCCTCTCGAACATGTCCGCTCTCCATAAGGCATCTGGATAGGTGATGGTGCGCCTCCCAATCATGGGGCATAATTCTGACGACATTCCTGTAATGAGAAGCCGCCTCGGCAAACCGGCCCCTCCTTTCATAGATTCCCGCTATGTTGTAATGGGAATCGGAGTTTTCGGAGTTGATCTTAACGGCGCGGTAGTAATGGTCAAGCGCTTTATCGATTTCCCCTCGGCGTGTCAGAAGGGTTCCCATGTTATGATGTGCTTCATCGGAACCGGGTTTGATTGCAAGAGCTCGATTCAAGTGTTCTTCAGCCTTGCCGAGAGCCCCCCGCTCCAGAAACAGAACAGACAGATTGTTGTGCGCCAAATAATTGGATTGGGTTACCTGAAGAGCATGCTCAAAAAGAGTAATGCCGTCTCTCCAGTAAGTTGTTTGATTACCCGCCCTCCCTGCGAACAGAAAAAGAAGAATCGCCGCAAAAACCGCTCTGTATCGCCTGGCTGGAAACCATTTCATCGTCAGATCATGACCGCCCCAGACGAGCATGATGTAAATCCCCATCAGAGGAATATAGGCGTACCGGTCGGCCATGGAAAAATCTCCCACTTTTACCAGCCCGATGACCGGAACAAGGGTTCCCATAAACCACAACCATCCGGCAGCCAGATACGGGCGTGTTTCTCTATTCAGAGCGGTCCAGGCGGTTATTGCCGACAGGATGGCGCCGGCACCCAGAGCCCGCCACCATGAAATATGGTCTGGCCATGGATAGAAAACGGACAGATTAAAGGGGTAGAGTGTTTTCCAGATATAAGAGACATATGAGATGAGCCCGTTCATGAAACGGGCTGAAATGGATAGGTCTTCGACCGGAACAACGGCGCCGCCCGCTTTCTGAGCCAGAAAGGCCACCGTACAGGCAATAGCGGAAATGAAAATCATTGGGATTTTTTCTATAAAAAGCTTTTGAAAAGGCTCATCCCGCCTGAGGGGCCAATAATCCAGAATCAGCATCACAAAAGGGAGGGTAACCAACATCGGTTTTGCCATCAAGCCCAGAATAAACAGAAAAGCCACCATAATGTAGGCATAAGCAGAGGGTCGTTTTACATACCGGGCATAGCCCCAAAGGGTCAAAATCCAGAAAAAACCGCTAAGCACATCCTTCCGCTGGGCAATCCAGACCACTGATTCAACATGAAGGGGATGAACGGCAAAAAAAGCGCTCACCAGAGCGCTTTTCCAACAGTCATTCGTCATGGCACGAAGAGACCAGAAGAGCAGCACGGCATTGATAGCATGAAGTATCGTGGAGAACAAATGATGTCCGAAGGGTCCCGGCCCCCAGATCTGCCGGTCCAGCATCAGGGAAAGCCAGGTCAGGGGATGCCAGAAATTGGCATATCCGGTGGTGAAAGCCCACGCCACGCTTTCCCTTGTCAAGCCCTTTTGGACATACGGATTTTCGCTCACATAAACATTGTCGTCAAAGTGAACGAAATCAAAACCGATTGAATATCCGTACACAGCCAGCACCAGCAGCATAAGGCCGCATGTGATCCACAGGGACTCGTTGCCGCTGCCGCGGCCTTGCTTTTTTATACTTATCTTCTTCCGGCTCAAAATTATATCCGTTGACTCTTCCGGGCTAACTCATCCCGCAGTTCCCGCTTCAACACCTTGCCCGCGGCCGATACCGGAATCATATCCCTGAAAATAACCTCCCGGATTTTTTTATAGGCCGCCACCTGATTATTCACAAACCCGATGAGCTCTTCGGCGGTCGCCTTCTGTCCGGCCAGGAGTTTGACAAACGCCACGGGAATTTCCCCGGCATCAGGATCCGTTTTGCCGACTACCGCGCACATCTCCACCGCCGGATGGCTGAAGAGAACTTCCTCGAGCTCCCTCGGATAGACATTATACCCCTTGTAAATGATCATGTCCTTTATCCTGTCGGTAATGAAAAAATATCCGTCCTCATCCTCTTTACCGATATCTCCGGTGTGCAGCCAGCCATCCTTAAGAACCGCCGCGGTGGCCTCTGGCCGGTTCCAATAGCCTATCATCACCTGCGGGCCTTTGATGCAGACTTCGCCTTCATGTCCGGGCGGAAGCTCTGCTCCGGTAGCTGGATCAACCACCCTGCATTCGGTGTCGGCTACCGGAATGCCTACGGATCCAGCTTTGGTCATCTCCCGAATCGGAGGGTTGGCAGTAGCGCCCATGGAGCACTCAGTCAGACCATACCCCTCTATCACCACGCTTTTCGGAAACGATTTTTTCATGGAATCTAAAACCGCCAGCGGCAGCGGAGCGGCCCCGGAGGCAATCAGCCTGATTTTAGACAGATCGTATTTTTCAAATCCGGGCATGTTTACCAGAGGCACATAAAGCTGAGGGGCTCCGCCTAACGATGTGGCCGAAAATTTATTGACGGCCTCAATATATTCAACCGGATCGAACCTGGGAAACACAACCATGGCGGTGCCGCCTGAAACCATTTGGTTGAGGTACCCTATTGTGCCCATAGCATGAAACCAGGGAACCACCACAAGAGCGATTTCCCTGTCCCGAACCACCGGCCTGTCTTTTTCAGGATCAACGCCCTCCGGATAAATCAGCTCGACTTTATCTTCTTGAATATCAAGTTGTGCCCCGTTAAGCCAGCAGCCGAACTGCAGCGTATTGGCGACGACATTTTTATGTGTCAGCATAACGCCTTTCGACACCCCGGTGGTGCCGCCGGTATATGCAAGGTGCGCGAGATCTTTATTAACGTTTATTTCGACAGCGGGCGGGGCCGGCTGACTGTTTTTGATCAGCTCCGCCATATCCAGAGTATTGGGAACGGGCAGTTTGCCTATAGGTTTTAGAGGGGCAATGACGGCATTGTAGCAATCGCCGATGCTGGTCGTAATGATCCGCTCAACCTGGGTTTCAGGTATGACGGATGCGATGCCCGGATAGAGCAGATCCAGCGACAGCAGATTCCTGGCCCCTGAGTCATTAAGTTGATAGGA
>JBFYVZ010000299.1:0-13248 GCA_041298995.1 Desulfobacteraceae bacterium | reverse complement strand
AGATAAGGTTATTTTCTTTTTGGCCATAGTCAACTGATCTTTTTATGTATAGCAAATATAAACTGCGCTTGCAAAAAATTATTTCAGATATAATGACTTTACATAAAATCCCAAGGGGGGCATTAATGAGGCTGTCTTCCCAATTCTGCTTCTTGCATTTTCCCACCACAGTGATTATACTTTTCAACCATGAAGACCATAAATGAAAAAAGACCTGATCCCGAAGAGATTGAAAAAGAAATAAGCAAGTTTCTTGCCAGGAAGTTTGGCGGAACCGTCAGGATTGCCGCACCATCTCCATTTCCTCAGGAAGATCAGGCTGAAAAAACGGGCAAATCTCAAAAAGACGATATAAAATTGAGCTTTGATTTAAAACCGGAATATCTTATTTCTTATCTGGATCAGTACATTACAAAGCAGGATGAAGCAAAGGCCGTTCTTTCCACAAAAATATGCACCCATTACAACAGGATCAAAACATTCAAAGCTTCCCCTGAATTGGAAGGTGGGTTGTTCTGCGGCATAAAAAATAATGTTCTCATGCTTGGTCCGACAGGTGTAGGCAAGACTTACATGATAAAGCTTATAGCTAAAAAGATCGGAGTTCCTTTCGTAAAAGGAGACGCCACAAAATTCAGTGAAACAGGTTATGTGGGGGGAGATGTTGAAGACCTTGTGAGGGATCTTGTAAGAGAAGCCGATGAGGATATCGAGCTTGCACAGTTCGGAATAATATATATTGACGAGATTGATAAAATAGCATCCAGCCATAATATTATCGGAGCCGATGTCTCGCGTACAGGAGTTCAGCGTGCTCTCCTGAAACCCCTTGAAGAAACGGAAATCGATTTAAGAGTGCCTCATGACCCTATATCCATGATACAGGAAATTGAAAGATTCCGTAAAACAGGCAAAAAAAGCAGAAGGATTGTTAACACAAAGAATATACTTTTCATTGTAAGTGGTGCTTTTACCGATCTTGCAAAAATCATACATAAGCGTGTTGTTGAAAAAGGTATCGGCTTTGGCGCAACTGTCCCCAAAACAAGTGATTATACAAATGCCCTGAAAAATGTAAAATCTGAGGATCTTGTCGAATTCGGGTTTGAATCGGAATTTGTTGGCCGCCTGCCTGTAAGAGCCGTATTTGAAGAGCTTAACGAGACCGATCTTTTCGATATTCTGAGCAATCCCAACAACCCAATAATTCTGAGCAAGAAAATAGACTTTGCAGCATACGGAATTGACATCAAATTCGAAAGGAAAGCTCTGCGAATTCTGGCAAAACAGGCTTTCGATGAGAATATCGGGGCAAGAGGACTGGTAAGTGCTATTGAAAGGGCTCTTCTTCTCTTTGAAAAGCGCCTCCCTTCAACAAACATCAGTAAATTTCCTGTCACAGCAGATGCCATTGAATCTCCGAAAGCCTATCTGGAAAGCCTCCTGTCTCAACCAGGAGAGCAAAACACTGATAATTATGAGAGGCTTCTCAAAGAAGAAAAAGAACTGATAAGCAATTATATCAATTCAAACAAAAAAGCTCTTGTTCAGAAACACGCCCTCACATTAACACCATCCCGCATTAATCTGGCAGCCGATTTCTATTCCAAATATATTATGGATATCGGGGTCATACTTCAAAAAATAAAAACATTACAGGATGAAATTAAGAATTTTGAATTAAGATTTTTTAAAAACCATGATATAAACATTGTAATTGAAGATGATGCTATCGATTTTGTTCTTGAACTGATAGTAAACTCTTCAGTCAGGCCTGATGATTTTTACAATCAGATGAACATCGATTTTGAATACGGCTTGAAACTCGTCAGGGAAAAAACCGGGAAAAACCGTTTCTTTTTGACACGGCAGGCGCTTATTGACCCTGAAACCTTTATCAGCTCTCTTATCAGGGATGCACTGAGTGGAGACAGAGAACAAACAGAAAGGGCATAGTTGACATAATGATCGGAATCTCCAAATTGTATTGCGGAACCGTGGAACCTTCGGATGCTCTTCGTTACGGACGCTCCTCCTCAAATCTCCCATCCCACCTTTTGCAGTTTTCTCTGGATAAAAAACCTGTTGTCGTGTGGAACATTACACGGCAGTGTAATTTAAAATGCGTTCACTGTTATGCCCATGCAAAAAGCACCCCGGTTGACAATGAACTCTCAACTTCTGACGGGATAAAACTTATTGATGATCTGGCTCAGTTTGGTGCTCCGGTGCTTCTTTTTTCAGGCGGAGAGCCGATGATGAGAAAAGATCTACCCGAACTTGCAGGCTATGCGGTAAAAAAGGGCATGCGGGCGGTTATTTCGACAAACGGGACGCTGATAACAGAGCAGGCTGCAAAAACGCTGAAAGAGATAGGGCTTTCATACGTCGGGATAAGTCTTGACGGCATGGAAGATATCAATGACCGTTTCAGAGGTGTCAAAGGCGCTTTCAATTCTGCTCTTGATGGTATCAGAAACTGCATGGCCGCAGGAATTAAAGTAGGTCTCAGATTTACAATAAATAAAAAAAACTTTTTTGAAATCCCCAGGATCTTTGAACTTCTTGAAGAAATGGAAATTCCGAGAGTCTGTTTCTACCATCTTGTCTATGCAGGCCGAGGCTCAAAGCTCATTGAAGAAGACTTGACCCATGATGAAACAAGATCGGCAGTAGATACAATAATCGACCATACCCTACAACTCCATGATAAGGGCAAGGAGAAAGAAGTCCTGACAGTTGATAACCATTCGGACGGCCCATACCTTTATATGAGGCTCTTGAAGGAAAATCCTGGGCGGGCGGGGGAAGTTCTTGAGCTTCTGAAGATGAACGAAGGCAACAATTCAGGAAGAGGCATAGGATGTATAAGCTGGAACGGCGATGTGCATGCCGACCAGTTCTGGCGCCATTACAGTTTCGGCAACATAAAGGAAAGGCCGTTTTCTGAAATATGGACAGATATATCCGACCCTCTGATGAAACAGCTTAAAGAAAAAAAGAAACATGTAAAGGGAAGATGCGTAAGCTGCCGGTGGCTTGACATCTGCGCCGGAAATTTCAGAGTTCGAGCCGAAGCGATCACGGGAGACGTGTGGGCGCCCGACCCTGCGTGCTACCTTACCGATCAGGAAATAACCGAACAGTGAAAATCGAATATCGAAGTTCGAAGATCGAAGCCGGGAGCCGGAGTGGTGGCGGATAAGTTTCCTGACGTTTAACTTTTTTTTATAACCATAAACCATGTACGGAGATTTTTATGCTATTTCCAGACTACAGGCCGAGGCGCCTTAGGCAGAATGAAGCTTTCCGGCGAATGATACGAGAGACCGCACTGTCTGTTGACGATCTTATTCTTCCCCTTTTTGCAATAGGCGGCAGGGGAGTCAGAAATCCGATTCAATCGATGCCGGGCCATTTTCAGCTTTCAATTGAAAATCTTGTTGAGACATGCCGGAAAGCGTATGAACTGGGAATACCCGCCGTCATGCTTTTCGGAATACCGGAGAAGAAGGATCCTCTGGGGACGAGCGCCTACTCCAAGGACGGTATCGTTCAAAAGGCCGTAAAAGAAGTAAAAAACAAGCTGCCTGAGCTTGCCGTTATAACGGATGTATGCCTATGCCAGTACACAGACCACGGCCATTGCGGGATAGTGGACAAGAATAGGGTGGACAACGATGCCACTCTCGAACTTCTGGCTAAAACCGCTCTTTCTCACGCAAAGGCCGGCGCAGACATGGTAGCGCCCTCTGACATGATGGACGGACGCGTAGCGGAGATCCGTAATATCCTTGATGAAAACAGCCTGGACCATATTCCCATCATGTCATATTCGGCAAAATACTGCTCAGCCTATTACGGCCCTTTCAGGAATGCGGCTGATTCGGCCCCCAAATTCGGAGATCGCAGAACGTACCAGATGGATCCGGCAAACGGGCTTGAGGCCATACGGGAAGTCACGATGGATATAGAAGAAGGGGCCGACATAATAATGATAAAACCGGCTCTTTCCTATCTTGACATCATCTACCGTGTCCGCGAAGAGATCGATCTTCCCATTGCAGCTTATAACGTAAGCGGCGAGTTTTCCATGATAAAGGCGGCCGAGAAAATGGGATGGATAGACGGGAAAAAAGTAATGATGGAAACCCTGACCTCTATCAAAAGGGCCGGAGCCGACATGATACTGACCTATTTTGCAATCGAGGCGGCACAGGATATCAGGAGACATGAGGCATGAGTCGAGACGCGTGAGGCCGAAAATGAACCACAAACCGGAAACCGGGAACCAGAGACCTTCTTCCCTGCGTCTTGTAGCATGGGAAATCACCCGCAACTGCAATCTCTCATGCATTCACTGCCGGGCTTCTGCCACAAACGGACCATATGCCGGAGAACTTGACACCGAAGCATCCTTAAGGCTTCTCGACCAGATTACAGATACCGGAAATCCGATAGTCATACTGACAGGCGGAGAGCCTCTTTTACGGCCCGATATATTTGATATTGCTGAATACGGCACAAAAAAGGGCTTAAGGATGGTAATGGCCCCGAACGGCACCCTTATAACCGAATCAACTGCAAAAAAAATGGTTGCCTCCGGAATCAAACGGATAAGCATAAGCATTGACGGCCCTACGAAAGAGAGCCACGACAGTTTCCGGGGAGTTAAAGGCGCGTTCGAAGGAGCGCTCCGCGGCATTGCTTTTGCCAAAGAAGAAGGTCTTGAATTTCAGATAAACACCACAATAACAAAGCTGAATCTGAAATATATTCCAGATATTCAGGACCTGGCTGTAAGCCTCGGAGCAGTCGCGCACCATATATTTCTGCTTGTTCCGACAGGCCGGGGAAAATACATTATAGACCAGGAAATCTCAGCAAAGGAGTACGAGGAGACCCTCAACTGGTTTTATGACCAGAGGGAGAAAACTCCTCTTCAGCTCAAGGCGACCTGTGCGCCCCATTATTACCGCATTCTGCGGCAAAGGGCAAAAGGAGACGGAAAAACAGTCACATTTGAATCTCACGGCCTTGACGCCGTTACAAGGGGGTGCCTCGGCGGAACAGGCTTCTGCTTTATTTCGCACACCGGAATTGTACAGCCCTGCGGCTTCCTGAATATCGAATGCGGAGATGTAACAAAGAATTCGTTTGGAAAAATATGGAATTCATCTGAGGTCTTTCTTTCTTTGAGAAATTTTGATAAGCTTAAAGGCAAATGCGGAATCTGTGAATTTAAAAGAGTTTGCGGAGGCTGTCGGGCAAGAGCCTGCGAGGCGACAGGTGATTATATGGCTGAAGAACCTCTTTGCAGTTATGAGCCTGTATCAGCCATAACGCACAAGGCGTGAGGCATGAGTGGAAAAAGTGGATCGTGAATCGCAGATTGAAATTTTACCCATGCCCCATTTTACAAAAGGAGAGGTAAGCTAGGACTCTCCACGAAACATGAACGACGTACCACGAGCTACACATAGACCAGAAACCGGTAACTATACAAATGAGGTGTGCGCCATGAAAATCAAGTCTCTCATGATACCTGATCCGATAACCATTACTGAAAATGCCTCCATTGCAGAAGCAATTGAAATGATGAAAGTTAATTCCATTCGCCATTTGCCTGTTGTGGGGAAGAAAATGACGCTCAAAGGCTTTGTAACCCTTGCCGATCTGAAACAGGGGCTTATTCCTTCCATGATCGGAGGATTATCCCTCGATGACCTGATGATAAAAAAACCTGTAACTGTAGGCCCCGATGAAGATGTTGAAATTGCAGCCCAGAAAATATTCAAAAATAAAATCGGGGGAATGCCGGTAGTAAAAGGCAACAAGCTTGTAGGCATAATTACGGTAACCGATATTTTAGGGGCATTCATCAATATGATGGGCATTGTAACAGCCAGTTCACGAATAGATGTGGTCGTTGGAGAAAAACCAGGCTCTGTTAAAAAAGTCCTCCAGATTATAAATGATAATGGCGGCGATATTATCAGTGTGGGAATGACTGCAAACCCGAAACGCTCAAAAAGAACATACTATTTCCGCCTTTCTCCATGCAGGACAACCGGCATCAAAAAAGCCCTGGAAAAAGTTGGCTTTTCAGTGGAAAGCGCCATAGACTAATTTCAGAATAAAAAGATGGCATGATATTTTTTGGGTAATATTTCACAAAGTAACAAGCTTGACATTTTTTACAATGAACTGTATTAATAAAGCAAAGAAGTTCTCTTTGGGTTTTGGTTTTTACAGATAAAACAGGCAGTTTATTAAGCCAAAATTAAAAATGTTTGAGTGGGTGTGCTTCATGAAAATAAGATTTCTTCTACCTGTAGTTCTTATCACAACTCTTCTATTGGTCGGTAATGTTCTTGGGGGAAGCTCAACACGTACCGGAACACTTACTTTTTCCGCTCCGGTTTATGAAATAGAGGACCTTGTAGCTGAACTGCAGGAAGATGGTAATAACGTGTTTGTTTCCGGAAACGTTAAGAATTTTGGCCACTCCCCTGTAAAAGGATATGTAATTGTATATTTTAAGAACGGGAAGGGTGTAGTGGTTCATTCAGTTGAGACCGATGTCAATAAAAACAAACCTTTTTCCCGTGGAAAGACGGGCTCATTTGAAATATCGGCAAATATCGGGAATACCACTGATATTCAGAATGTTGTGATTGAATTTGTAAACAAGTAAATTTAAACATAACGGCCGAGCTTTATGAAACCGGGGCCAAGGTGTAGAGAAAACCTTGAATCATATGATTCAATTTGGAAAATGAACAAGACAGTAAACGACCTTATTTTTTTATAATATCTCCTACTCCTGAAATATCTTCAGATACCTCTTTAGGATTTCCGTAGTAACTTATATCTCCGGCTCCGTTTATTTCCGCTTTAAGCTTCCTGGAAGCGTACACGACTGCATTGCCGGCTCCATTAACCGATACTTCAACATTTTCGGCTTTAAGCTCTTTTGCTTTCACATCTCCGGACCCTGATACGTTAATCTTGAAGTTCTTTGTTTTCCCGGCTGCTTTGATATCTCCGGCGCCATCCACCTCGATATCAAGATTATTGTTATTTACCCCTGAAATTGAAAGGTCAACAGCACCGGAGGCGATTGCCTTTTCAATATTATCTGCGGATATCCTGACCTCAAGCAATACTTTCGGGCATATGGTCTTGCCGGTTGTAATTTGGAGAGTATTACCCTTCACTCTTGTAATGATATGGGGAAGTATATTGCTGTCACCGCTCAATTCAAGGCTTTGTTTTTTACGGCACTCTATATAAACATTAAAGGCTCCGTCGATTTCAACAGAACTGAAAATATCAACTTTTCTGATTTCCTTCTTTGCAATACCATTTCCTTCAACGCCATCGCCGCAACCGCTGCCGCCCGAGCGTGCCACCCCTCCATCAATAGAGACATTGCCGACACCCCCGCCCCCTATGTTTATTGTAACTCCGCCTGCAACACTTTGACTGCCTCCCACAATTATCACACATACAATCAATTGGTATAACATCCTTAAATATTTTTTTGGATTCATAAAGCCTCCATTTCTAAATAATTGCTATCGGTTGAAGCCGATGCTTTCAGAACCAGGGATCCTGCAACTAATCTACGGCAATAAAGGGTTTCTTCAGATCATTTTTAAGAAGCTTTCCTTCTGCAGGGGATCCGTATATTCTGCTGTATACTGTTTTCGTCTCTCCTGTAATGGTGTCAACAACGAAAGCCCCGACTCCTCCTGAGTTGTTTCCAAAAGAAGTTGCCCATGATGATATTTGAAATCTCCCATAGTTAGGAGGAGGAGGAGTAAGCGAATCGGCACCGGCCAAAAACAAGATGCCCGTTACAACAGCTATTCCTAATAGAAAATACTTTACTCTTTCAGTCCAAAGCTGCTTATCTTTCATTGCGCAATCTCCTTTCCGGCAAATAATAAGTTAAAAAAAATCCCCTTCTCTGCGCCTCTGTATAATGAGGGAAATGAAGGGGATAAATATAAAGTTAAAAGATACAGATTGACAGAAAATATATGAAGCCAGGTTAAGGTTTTTTGGTTGGAGCCTTAGCTTTCTTGAAATCGTCCTGAACAGCACCCTGACCTTCTACCTCTATAACCTCACCGGCGCCCACAATGGCTTCACCAAGCATAGCCGCTACTTCGTCAACCTTTAAAATCATCTTGACATATGCATCACCGGAATTATCCCATCCAAAATCGACTATCTCAGAAAGAGCAAGAGATGCCTGCACTTTTGTCTGTATAAGATCTGACTTAAGCATGTAGTTTTCAACAGAAGTCTGGCTTTCAAGAGTAAAACCGGCAATTTGCTGGGCCAGTTGCTTGTAAGCATCGATCTGTGCTGCCCTCAGGGCCTTCAAGGGACCGGCATTTGCGGACGAGCTTGTTCCAAAGCCGACATGTTTGAACACTTTGCCGTTCAAAGCCACATTTGCACCCTCAATATTCACTATTTCATTGGCTGTCATAGTTGCTGTGGCCCTGGCAATATCTTGCTGAGAATCATAAATTACATCCGTAATCTTAATTCCCGACAAAGTGGCAGATGTCTTAGAATCAGTCTTTCCGACATAACTGTCCGCTGTCATATTTTTCACTTCTTCTGAAGAGCGGACTTTCAGTCCATATACCTGCTCGGTCAGTCCCCTCATAGCGTCATTTTTTGCCGCCATGATAGCCATCATTTTCTTATTGCCGGCCCATGCATTCGGCACAAACAAAGCAACACAAACAATTAAAACAGGCAAAGCCTTAATGCGTCTTGATATCATATTGCTGCCTCTTCCTTCTTTGGAGTATTTTCTGGCCATTTTCAACCTCTTGCTTCCATTATTGGCAGAATCATTTTAGGTTTGTTATACAAATTCTATTTAGATTTAGATACGGTTGGTTTCTTTGTTTTTTCAGTAGCATCAGGCATTAAGGTTTCTTTGCTTTCAGTTTCCTGCCGTTCCCCACCGAAATTCATACTTTCTTCCTTCACTGCTGTTTTTACATGATAAATATCAAAAATTATTCTACCATCCTCATTGGTAACTCTCGCTTTTGCATCAACTTTTCCATTTTTTGGCAGATTTGGGATTTGACCGACCATCTGTTTGTTCAGGTCATCCATCTCCTGAGTTCTCTCTTCCACCATTTCCATGTTTCCTGCTGTTGATTGTAAAACGGGGAAAATCAGAAGCAGGCATATTATTATAATTAACCTCATGCATCTCATTCGTTTATTCTTCATGAATCGTTATCTTACCATTCATCATCCGTAAGTATTCTGCCTATAGAACTCTTTTTCTTCACACTGCTCACAGCGGCTGCCTTTGGAGCAGGAGCTGCCTGCTGCTGTTTTGCCACAGCGGCGGGAGGAGCAGAAGCTGCCTGCTGTTTCGCCGCAGGAGGAGTTGCCTGGGCCTGGGCTTGTGCTTGCGGCGCTGACTGAGGCGGAGGTGCAGCACTTGTCTGTGACGGTGCAGGTTCCTGCCCCATAAGCCTTGTAAGATAGTGCCTTCTCCCCAAAGTGTTTTCTTTAATAGGAATCGAGACATATATTTTAAGGAACAGGTTTTCATCAATTTGACTTCCGGGTTTATAGCTGCCGTCAAGTTTCTGTAATGAAGCCATCGTTGCCTGATCCATAACCCCATTCAGTTGAAGCTCATGCCCGTGAAGATATAACCATTCCTGAGCTTTAAATATTCTTTCAGGGTCGGACAATTTATAATAAAATTTCTTTATAGCGCTTTCGATATCCTTATCGGGTTCGGCATCTTCACCAAGCAACCTCCAGTAGGGAATGCCATTATATTTTCCGACAACCTGTATCATACTTAACTCAACAAGCAGTCTGACAGCTGCATGCCTTCCCTGGACTTTTTTAATGGAGCCCTTTCTTCCAAATGTCTGTCCGAAAAGACTTATTCCAATTTCTTTATCTCCCATTGCCTTTGATACCTTCATGCTGTTGACGGTATTCATCCTGGGAATACCTGCCATAGTTCTGAAATTAAGAAGGTTAAAATCAAGAGTGATACTTGCCAGTCCGCTTTTTGTTGTATCGCCATATCTCAGCTTAATCTCTTTTGATGGAAGGTAGCCCGGCAGACCCGTAAACTCGGCGCCGGCGCTTACATCTGTACCGTCGCCCCTTGTTTCCAATCCTCTGTCAAATTCAGTAATGCCACCGCTTATTACAACATCGGGAATAAGTTTTTCATCAAAGTTCGAATAGCCGGTCACCATCTGGTTTTGAATAAATGAGGGGTCGTACGGAATGAAGAGCACTCTGCCTCCTATTGAATTAAGAGAGCTTTTTATCATTTCTGTGATGTCTCTTGGTATTTCCCCCCCCGTTGACCCCGATGTTCCGGTATTATCTCCAATGGGATTGCTCTGAATTTTTACTTCGTCAACATTGTATATTTCTGTCATTAATCCTAGATCTGCCAGCGCCTGCGTAAAACTTGTGACCTGTAAAGTCGGTGGGGCTGTTTTTAGCTCAACATCAATATTTGCCGGATCCATCGATGCGCATGAAACCAGAAGTAAGGAAAATGACATGGTTATCAAAACAATTCGCATCTTCTGCCAGGTCTGCTTATTCCAAAATATATGTTTCATTTTCCCCCTCTAAAAATAACCTTTTCGGGCAATTAAAGATTTCAGTTGATTCATCGTGTACATTAATCCAACACGTGTTATTTCATAACCTGAATATTATATATATTTCCAGTCTGAGAGCCAGCACCGACTACAACACTGTTCTCATTCTTATCTCCCGTTATATCACCGCCACTCTTTTGATTAGAAGCCTGATCACCTTTTTTAGCTTTCATTTTGGCCGCAGCCATTGCTTCCAGAACAATAAAGTTAATATTGTTATCCTTCTTGCCTAACTCATCATCAGCTTGAATTCCATCATCGGTAGATGTTGAAATACCGTCCTCAAGATCACTTTCCCCCCAGCTATAACCGGTAATCATAGCCGGAATAATAATAACACATACTATTATAAGCCATTTCTTATACATATGCCCCCCTTACATCTTACAGTACAAATTGATTCCACTTTGTGATACCAAAACGGTTAGTTCTATTTTATTTGATTATAAGTAATATCATGCCTCATGTCAAAACACTAATAATACACAAGACGAATTTTCGGGAGGGCCGCTGTACCACTTTATATGGAAACATTATCCACGATTCTTTTACTCAATCAGCTTCGTTTTGATCAGGGCTGCGGCAAACTACCGCAACCCTGATCATTTAAATTATTCAACAATGGAAACTATCTATTTTATTACTACTGAACCGGTATTGGCTGTTGCGCCTTTGCCCATTGCTACGTTGGCTGCATTCTCTACATTGGACTGATTGACTACAACGCCCTTAACAGTTGAGCCCTTCATGTCCACTGTACCCATGTTGGCTGTTGCGCCCTGGCCCATGGCCACGTTGGCTGCATTTTTGACATTGGATTTGTTGATAACAGCGCCCTGTACTTTGGAATCTTTCATGGCTACTGTGCCCATCTGGGCTGTTGCGCCTTTGCCCATTGCCACGTTGGCTGCATTCTCTACTTTGGACTGATTGATAACAGCACCCTTTACCTGGGAACCCTTCATGTCCACTGTACCCATGTTGGCTGTTGCGCCCTGGCCCATGGCCACGTTGGCTGCATTTTTGACATCTGACTTGTTGATAACAGCGCCCTGTACCTTTGAATCCTTAATTGCTACTGTACCCATCTGGGCTGTTGCGCCCTGGCCCATTGCCACGTTGGCTGCATTTTTGACATCAGACTTGTTGATAACAGCGCCCTTTATTTCTGATCCTGCATAAGCCAATGAAACACAAATCAAAAGAACACCCATAACTAAAAATACTTTCTTCATTTTGTTGCCTCCTTTGTTACTTTCTTGTTTGATGAATAAGACCAACCAACTTATACCCGTTTTTTTAATAACATACTGTAATCATCTTTTTCAGTGAATAATTTCACACATATTATGTGAATAATTCACTCACTTGCAAGACCATTTTTTTATATTGTTTATACACTCCTTTCTATGCGTAAATCCCGCATAAAATACAAATTGTTCTTTTTATAAATAAATAATCCTCTTCTATTACGATATTCGGTTTCAGGTTTTAAAAATACCGCCCGGAAATGGCCCTTTTGTGCGATCTCTGTGTCAATCTGCGGGATTTCTTGTGCGACATACATCGCATATGTCTCCGCGCAATCCCTTGATTTCCTTGAGCTTGCCCAAAATTGCCTATTTCCGAATTGGAAACGTCATAGTGTCTTTAATTTGTTTCCGGATGGACACTAATTATTTATATACAACCGAATTTTTATTTGATTTGCCACCAATCGCCACATTTGTATTGGTCCCGCTGATCGCCCCTAAAGGTACTCTTACATCATTTACAACGACCCCTAATCCCGAATTGGTTCCTACACCACCGGCGCCTCTGTTTTTGATAATAACAGAGCCCGAATTAGCTTCGGCTCCGGCACCGACTGCGACATTGGTGACAGCTCCGCCGCTTACCCTATTTGAAATATTGCCTTTTACAGTGCTGTTTTCAAGAACAACGGAGCCCAGGTTAGCTTTTGCGTTACTTCCCACTGCAACATTCGTCATAACACCTCCTACAGCCCTGTTGTTTATATTGCCCTGCATATCACTGTTTTTCATATCCACCGAACCCAGATTTGCCTTGGTATTGCTCCCTACAGCAACGTTTGTTACAACTCCACCCACCGTTGTATTTGAAATATTTCCTTTCATGTTGCTGTTTTCCATGTTAACTGAAGACAAATTTGCCTTGGAGTTACTGCCTATTGCAACGTTTGTCACAGCCCCGCCTGCGGCAGTGTTGACAATATTACCCTTCATGCTGCTGTTTTTCATGTCAACAGAAGACAAATTTGCCTTGGAGTTACTGCCTATTGCAACGTTTGTCACAGCTCCGCCGGCCGCAGTAATTACAATATTACCTTGCCTGCTGCTGTTTTCCTTGTTAACAGCGGCCAGGTTGGCCTTATTACCTTTTCCTATAGCAACGTTCGTAACAGCTCCACCAGCCGCGGTATTTACGATATTCCCCTTTACATCACTTCCGTTCCTTTCAACAGCAGCAAGGTTGGCCTTGTTATCCTGTCCTATAGCAACGTTTGTCACAGCTCCACCCGCAGCAGTATTTA
>JBFYVZ010000082.1:0-3947 GCA_041298995.1 Desulfobacteraceae bacterium | reverse complement strand
TGCCGCTCTCATATCTCTCATAAGTTTAGTATAATAATAAATATTATGAATTGTATTCAAGCGATAGGCAAGAATTTCTTTAGCCATAAAAAGATGCCTCAGATATGCCCTCGAATAATTCCGGCAGGTATAGCAAAGACACCCTTCTTCAATTGGTTTAGTATCATATTTAAAGCGTGCATTACAAATATTGATTGTCCCCCGATCCGTAAACATCTGACCGTTTCTTGCATTCCTTGTGGGAAGGACGCAGTCAAACATATCGGCGCCAAGCGCAACGAGTTCAACAAGATTTTCAGGTGTCCCGACACCCATAACATACTTTGGTTTTCCCGAAGGAAGCTTTGGAAGCGAGAAATCAACCATTTCGAGCATTATATCAACCGGTTCACCGACACTTAATCCTCCTAGTGCATAACCGGAAAACTCCATTTTTACAAGATCAAAAGCGGATTTTTCCCGGAGTTCTTTATACATTCCTCCCTGCACAATTCCAAAAAGAGCGTTTCTGTTTTCGCTTTTTTCTTCCCATGTTTTTTTGCATCTTCCGGCCCATACGGTTGTCAGGTCTGCCGCTGCTTGTGCTTCTGTTTTTTCGGCAGGATATTGTATGCACTGATCAAGGCACATCATGATATCAGAACCTAAAGAAATCTGAACTTCAACAGCTTTCTCCGGTGTAAGAATATGGCTTGAACCGTCGATATGGGACTGGAATGTGTAGCCTTCATCCATTATTTTTGAAAGTTTTGCCAGCGAAAAGACCTGAAAACCTCCGCTGTCGGTCAATATCGGCCCTTTCCAGTTCATGAAACTGTGCAGTCCGGAAAAAAGATTTATCACGTCGCAGCCGGGCCTTAAATATAAATGGTAAGTATTCCCGAGGATGATACTTGCCCCCGCTTCCGTAATTTCCTCGGGAGATAATGATTTTACGGACGCAAGTGTTCCAACAGGCATGAACACCGGAGTTTCCACAATCCCGTGAGATGTCTTCATCAGCCCGGCTCTGGCCCGCGTCTCTTTCGATTCTGAAATTACCGTAAAATCAAACATGGTTATTGGTTCCTGGTCTCTGGTTCCTGGTTTACGGTTTTTTGAATTTTTGACCTTTCAAACCTGATTGCTTCAGGTAGTTCATAAATCCGGAAACAAGTTTTTTTGTAGATGCTGCCATTGCACGTATGGAGTTAAATTCTTCTTCTGTGAGATAACCCTGATCCAGAGCAATATATAACTGAGCCTCAACTTCACCGGCTGAACCTTTTGCAATTGCAAGAAATTGGATGAATTCTGCTGAACCTCCGCGTTCAAAACCCTCAGCGATATTAGAGATAATTGATATTACAGAACGACGGATCTGATCCCGAAGAGCATAGTCTCTTGCAAAAACTCCTTTTCCAGAGCAGGCATAAACCGCACGGCTGAGTTCTCGTGCTTTCTGCCAGGCTTCGATATCTTCAAAGTTCTTAATTGTTGCCATCTGTATCCTCCCAACCAGGAACCAGAAACCAGAGACCAGGAACCGTTTATTGCGCAGCAATAAACATTGCATCGCCATAACTATAAAATCTGTATCCTTTATATATTGCCTCCCTGTACGCTGAAAGCACTTTTTCCCTTTCCGCAAAAGCCGACACGAGCATAATGAGCGTTGACTTCGGGAGATGAAAATTTGTAATCATCGCGTCAACAGCTTTAAAACTGTAGCCGGGATATATAAAGAGGTCGCATTTCCCGCTTCCGGCAACAACTTTTCCTTTGCTGTCGGATGAGTATTCGAGTGTGCGGACACACGTAGTTCCAACCGCGATAACCTTTCCTCCGGCAGCTTTTGCCCTGTTTATTTTTTCAGCGGCATCTTCTGATATTTCAAACCGTTCTGAATGTATCTTGTGGTCCCTGATATCTTCAACTCTTACCGGAAGAAAAGTTCCATAGCCGACATGCAGGGTGATTTCAGCTATTCCGGATCCTTTTGATCCGATTGTTTCAAGAAGTTCTTTTGAAAAATGGAGTCCGGCCGTAGGCGCCGCGACAGCTCCGTTATATGCCGCATATATTGTCTGGTAGGAGGCTTTATCATCCCGCGAATTATTGCCGGCATCATCACGCTTTATATATGGCGGAAGCGGAACATGCCCTATTTCATTAATGATATCCCAGAAATCACAGGAGCTGTAAAATTTCAGCAGGCAGATTCCCTCTTTCGCATCAATCACTTCAGCCTTTAACTCTTTGTCAAAGAATATCAGAGATCCTGGCCTGGGAGGTTTTGAAGATTTTACAAGGCACTCGCAAGTAAAGGCCCCTTTATCGGATTCCTCTCTTACTCCTCCTGCATAATCTAATACAAGAATTTCGGCCTTTCCTCCTGTATCCTTTTTCCCGAATAACCGGCCGGGAATTACCCTTGTGTTGTTAATAACAAGAACGTCTTTCGATGAAATAAAATCAGAAATCTCGAAAAATTCATGATGAGATATATCTCCGGTTTTTCTGTCAAGAAATAGAAGTTTTGACCTGTCCCTGTGCAGAGCCGGTTTCTGCGCTATATACTTTTCCGGAAGTTCATAATCATAATCGGAAAGGGAAAACACTCTTACCGTCTCCCCAGAAAGATCAGAAAAATACCAGTAACCATAAGTAATAAACCCATAATTCTCAAAGCATTTTCTTGCATTTCAACCATCTTTACCACCCAGCTTTTCATCTTTTCGGGAAAAGCAAAATACGGGAGGCCTTCAATAATCATGACCATTCCGATAACACACAGAAAATATTTCATTTTAACGCAACCCTTCGTTTATTATGATTGCAACCTATAAACATTAAAGCAATATTTTGTCAAAATAAAACCTCGCAAAAACCCTTATGGCTTGACACTATTATACCTCCTCTTTATATTAAAATTCTCTTATCATTAAGAAAGAGGGAAATTATAAAACATAAACGTTGCCGGCAGGCAGATTCAATAAGGAATAATATATGCAATATGAAGCGGTGATAGGGCTTGAGGTTCATGCCCAGCTTAAAACAAAAACAAAAATATTCTGCTCCTGCCCGACATCTTTCGGCGCACCTCCCAATACTCACACATGCCCGGTATGCCTCGGCATGCCCGGTGTGCTTCCGGTGCTGAACAAAAAAGTTGTCGAATATGCAATGCGCATGGGAATTGCGACAAACTGCACTATTTCAAATAACAGCCGGTTTGCCCGCAAGAACTATTTTTATCCCGATCTCCCTAAGGGATACCAGATTTCCCAGTACGAGCTTCCGATTGCACAAAACGGCCATATAGACATAGAAACAATCGGCGCAAAAAAAAGAATCGGCATAACGAGAATTCACATGGAAGAAGACGCCGGAAAACTTATACACGACCCAAACCGTCCTTATTCCATGGTTGATTTCAACAGGACCGGCGTTCCTCTTATCGAAATAGTCAGCGAGCCGGATATAAGAACCTTTGAAGAAGCAGGAGAATATCTCCGAAAACTCAGATCAATATTGAGGTATCTTGATATCTGCGACGGGAACATGGAAGAGGGAAGCTTCAGATGCGATGCTAACGTGTCAATAAGACCGGCGGGAGATGCGCCCTTCGGAACAAGAACAGAACTTAAAAACCTCAACTCATTTAAAAATGTAGAAAAAGCCATCCAGTATGAAATTGAAAGGCAAAAAGAAGTTTTGCTTGAAGGCGGCAATATTATACAGGAGACAAGGCTCTGGGACCCTGCAAAGAATTGCACAACTTCCATGAGAGGAAAAGAAGAGGCGCATGATTACAGGTATTTCCCCGATCCGGATCTCCTCCCGCTTGTGATTGACGACACATGGATAGAAGAAGTCAGAAACAGTCTTCCCGAACTTCCCGACCGGAAAAAGGAACGATTCATTTCGGAATACGGTTTGCCGGAATATGATGCCGGTGTTCTCAC
>JBFYVZ010000081.1:0-9941 GCA_041298995.1 Desulfobacteraceae bacterium | reverse complement strand
TCTTTTGGGCTGCACGGGGAATTTTAATATGAAAAAAGCCAATGCAGTAGCATTGCTTGGGGAAAACACTTCGTTTCAAGGTGAACTCTCTTTCCATGGGACTGTAAGAATAGACGGCCATTTCAAAGGCAAAATTTGTTCTGACGGAACACTGATCGTAGGTGAAAATGGAATTGTTGAAGCCGACATCGACACTCATTGGGTTATAATCAGCGGAGAAGTCCATGGCAACATCAATACCGCTTACAGCACTGAAATTCATTCAAAGGGTAAGTTTTACGGAAGCATAGTAACTTCATCCCTTGTCATACACGATGGCGTAGTATTTGAAGGCAACTGCAGAATGGATCACACAAGAAAAAATGACATAAAGGAAATATCCGAAACAACTGAGAAGAAAAAGAGACTAATTAAACTTTTCCCCTCCCTGAAGAATAAAAATAACGATGTAATAAGTAAACAGGGCAATCCGGAAAAAGAAGAACCGGATAGATCCGTAAAATCAAGCTGATTGGAGCTGTCATTTTGAAACTTACAGAAATACTGAAAAATATTCCGATATTTTCATCTCTTAACGATGATGAACTTTCCGAGCTGGCCCTGGCGGCAGTCAAAAAGACATTTCTCAAAAACACTGTTTTACTGAATGAAGGAGACGAAACCGATTCTCTTTACATCATATTAGGCGGAAAGGTAAAAGCGATTATTAATGATGAACATGGGAAAGAGGTCATCCTCTCGATTTTCGGACCGGGTGAATATTTCGGGGAAATTGCATTTATAGACGGGGAGCGCAGATCCGCAACCATAATAACAAGGGAAACTACTGAAGTTTTAATAATATCAAGCGGAGTTTTCAGAGATATTTTATCGTCAAACCCCAATCTTGCTCTTAATCTCCTCATTGGAGTTGTAAAAAGGCTTCGAGAGGCAACCAAACAGATTGAAAGCCTCGCCCTTATGGATGTTTATGGTCGGGTGGCAAGACTTCTTGTTAACTACGCCAAACCGAAAGGCGAAAAGCTGTTCATAGAAGAGAAACTGACTCATCAGGAAATAGCGAACATGACGGGATCCTCAAGAGAAATGGTCAGCCGTATCTTCAAGGATCTTCTCACCGGAGAATATATAAGCATTGATAACAAACATATAACAATCAACAAAACACTCCCTTATTCGTGGTAAATTATCGCTGTAATCCTGATTATCTTAATTGACACTCAACTTTTTTTCTCATAATAATACCTGCCAGGTTATTCGTGGTGGAACTTTATCTAATGCATTACATATAGAGGGGGATAATGAGCGACAAATCTTCATACCAGCTCTTTGCTGAACGGATGCTCCAGAAGAATTCCAAACTGATTCCTGAAATTCTTCGCTGCATGATAAATGACAATCAGGCCGATTTGCTTGTTGCACTGCCTGGCACATCTGAGGAAATGTCCGTCAAATTAAGCCGTCCCGTTGATGAAATAGGATCCGACTTAAAGGATATGTTCATAAAAGGGCTTGTATTTAAAAAAGAAAAAGACGGAAAAATGTATTGGCGCCCTCCTGCTCACCTGGCCCAGTTTCATGACGGAACCATTCTATGGCCTGAAGCGCCTCCCGTGTTTTACGATCTATGGCGCGACTATATGGACAAGGAATGGCCGGAACTTGCTCATGTTCTTGTCAAATTTATGCCGCGCCCTTTTACACGGGTTGTTCCCGTGGGAAAATCAATAGAAACGGGGAAGATACAGGTACTGGCGCCTGAAAGCATCAGGCAAATTATCGAATCCTCAAGTCGTATAGCTGTTACAAAGTGTACGTGCCGCCTGACCATGCGAAAATGTGATGCGCCCGTTGAGGTTTGCCTTCAAATCAACCGGGGAGCCGACTATACCATTGAAAGAGGAACGGGGCGTGAAGTATCAAAGGAAGAAGCTATTGACATCATCAATAAGACCGAAGAGGCGGGCCTTGTTCATGTCACAATGAACAAGGCAGGAGTAGGTCATTTTATCTGCAACTGCTGCGGCTGCTGCTGTCAGTCTTTTACAATGCTGATTTCAGACCGCCTCTCATTATGCGACCCAAGCCGTTACCGCCCTGCAGTCGACCCGCAGGCATGCCTTTCATGCGGAACATGTGAAGAAAGATGCTGGTTCGGCGCAATTACAGTCGAAGAAAAAAACGCTGCCCGTGTCCTTGAAGATAAATGCCTCGGGTGCGGCCAGTGTGCCATAGGATGTCCTGAAAATGCCATAACAATGACGGAAATAAGGGAACCCGGTTTTATTCCGGAATAACAATATACATTAAATGGAGGAGATTCATGCCGATTAGAGATTTTCAAAATATCCACGAAATGCTCAAGGAAACCGTTGACAGGTATCCCGATAAGCCGGCTTACAAATGGTTTTTAGAAGCCGGCCGTCTGGAGTCGGTAACCTGGAAGGAATTTTACACACAGGTGCAGAATATTTCAAAAAGCCTTATGGCTCTTGGAGTCAGAAAGAATGACAAGGTTAATATCCTGAGTTATACCTCCTACAGGTGGATCCTCGCTGATTGCGGAATTACAAGCATAGGAGCATGCACCGTCGGGATTTATCAGTCAAACCTGCCCAAGGATTGCGAGTATATAATCAATCATTCGGATGCGGTTGTCATCTTCGCACAGGATGATATTCAGCTCAACAAACTGCTCGGAATAAGAAAGAACATCCCCAACGTCCGCAAGGTTGTGCTCTTAAAGGGAACCGGCAACACGGAGGACAACTGGGTAATCAGTTTCGAAGAATTCCTTAAACTGGGCAAAGATATATCCGACAGCGAATTGAAGAAAAGAGTCGATGAGGTAACCCCCCTCAATCCCGCGGGAATAGTATATACATCCGGCACAACCGGGGTGCCTAAAGGAGCAGTCCTGACTCATGATAATGTCACATTCACAGCCCAGTCGGTGCACTTAAGCACCCAGATACTGGATGGAGACGAAGTATTTCTGTTTCTTCCCCTTGCGCATGTATTCGCCCGCACCTGTGTTTATGCGACATTGCTTGCCGGATGCCCGACAACAATTACGCGCAGCATGGATACAATAATTGAAGATATAAAGGTTGCAAAACCACACTGGTTTGCGAGCGTACCCCGCATTTATGAAAAAGTTTATTCAAAGGTCTTAAGCGGCGCCGAAGCAAAGGGAGGTCTTGCTCTCAAAATCTTCAGGTGGGCATGCGGTGTAGGATATGAAATAAGCGACCTCAAGCAAAGCAAAAAACCCATTCCCGCTTCAACCGCTTTTAAATACAAAATTGCGACAAAACTCGTATTCAGCAAGATACAGGAAGCCTTGGGCGGCAGAGTCCGCTGGTGCATCAGCGGGGCAGCGCCTTTAAACCCGGCAATAGGCAAATTTTTCCACGCGGCCGGGATACTGGTGCTGGAAGGAATCGGTATGACCGAAAACACATCCTTCACAAACCTTAACCGCTACGATAATTTCCGTTTCGGATGGGTAGGCCAGCCGGGTCCCGGTGTAGAGCAGAAGCTTTCTGAAGAAGGCGAAGTTATGTACAGGGGACGTAATGTAATGAAAGAATACTACAAAATGCCGGAGGAAACGGCAAAAACCATCACGGAAGACGGATGGCAGTTTACCGGCGACCTCGGAGAAATAGATTCGGAAAACTTTTTAAGAATCACGGGCCGGAAAAAAGATCTTATAATAACATCGGGGGGGAAAAACATAGCCCCGTCCGCAATTGAGGGAGTATTAGCCACATCAAAATATATTAATCAGATATGCGTTATAGGTGACAAGAAAAATTTTCTCTCCGCACTTGTTACAATTGATCCTGATAATGTTAAGGATTATGCCGGAGCGAATGGCATACCATTTAAAGACATCAATGACCTTATCAAAAACGAAAAAATCAAAAAACTCATCGAAGACGATATTGCCGAAAAAAACAAGGAATTCGCCTCATTTGAATCGATCAAAAAAATAACAATAGTTCCTGAATTCACAATTGATAACGGCCTTCTGACTCCGACAATGAAGCTGAAAAAGAATGTGGCGATGGATATATATAAAAACGAAATTGAGGCAATGTATAAATGATAAGGGTCCGAGGATTCCAGGATTCGAGGGTTCGGGAGGCACAACAGATCATGGGGGCACTTTTCTCACAACTAGTCGGGAGAAGAACCAGATTTAATTGCTTTGCCGCCAGATTTTATAAAGAGGAATAATAATGCTTAATCTCAAAACAGGCGATCTTTACAAATTAAAAATGGACGCCATTATCATACCGGTTTGTGAGGATTCTGAAATACATGATAAGAGCGATGTTATTTCAATCATGAGTCATACCAGGGCTGCAAAGGAATTCAAAGGCGCAAAAGATGATGAACTGGCGCTTTTTGATCTTCCCGGGATGAAAGCCCCAAGAGTAATTTTTTTAGGGCTTGGTAAAATAAAAAATATTGACTCGGAATCTCTCCGCGCCTTTTGCGGTAAATCCGTAAAAAAATGCATCAGAAACAGGCTCGAAAATGTATTGATCGCAGCGCCTTCTTCCGGCAAACTCGGAATGGAGATTAAAGAGATTCTTGAGTCAATGCTGGAAGGAGCTTTTCTGGGGAATCATGTCTTCGATAAGTACAAAAATGAAAAGAAAAACAGACCGCTTGAAAAAATCGGTTTGCTTGTTGAACCGGAAGTATTGATAAATTTTTCAGGTTTACCTTTACAGGTTGAAACAGTTTGCAAAGGAACAATTCTTGCCAGGGAATGGATCAATATTCCTTCAAACGATAAAAAACCTGAACAACTCGCAAAAGATATGGCTGCTGCAGCCGGGAAAGAGAATCTTAAAGTAAAGATTTTTAACGAACAAAAACTGAAACGCCTCGGTTTTGGCGCAATACTCGCCGTTGCCGCCGGAAGCCGGAGCAAGCCGAGGCTTCTCATTTTCGAATACGCTCCCAGGGGCGCAAAAAAAACCATAGCTCTCGTCGGAAAGGGGATTACTTTTGACTCGGGCGGAATAAATTTAAAGCCTCCCGGTTCTCTTGAAGACATGAAAATGGATATGTCAGGCGCTGCGGCAGTTGCGGCAACACTTATTTCCGCCGCAAAAATAAAACCTGCTGTCAGAATAATCGGAGCGATTCCCATTGTTGAGAACATGCCTTCGGGAGATGCTGCAAGGCCCGGAGATATTGTTACAGGCTATGATGGAAAAACAATTGAAATCAACAATACGGACGCCGAAGGGCGGCTTATCCTCGCCGATTCCATTTCTTATGTTCTGAAAGAGTACAGGCCGGATATACTGATAGACGTGGCAACCTTAACCGGCGCATGTGTTGTTGCTCTTGGAGAAAGAATTGCCGGACTCTTTTCCCCCGACGATGAGCTTGCGGAAAAAATAATTCAATCCGCGGAAAAAACAGGCGAACGCTGCTGGCGTATGCCACTTCCCGAAGATTACAGGGAATTGTTGAAAAGCGAATTTGCCGACATAAGCAACATGAGCAGCTCGAAATGGGGCGGCGCCATAACAGCGGCTTTATTCCTCTCAGAATTCATAAAAGATACAAGGTGGGCGCACATCGATATCGCAGGTCCCGCTTATATAAAAAAAGAGACCGCCTATTGCGGCCCCGGCGGAACCGGCTTCGGCGTGCGTCTTCTTTGCGACCTTATACAAAAATTTTAATAACTATTAAGGAGACAGGAGCCGGAATTCAGGAGTCAGAAAGAAAATGAAATGTATGAGCTGACTTCCCAAACCAGAAGAGCTGTGATTTCTATTCCAGCTGATATAGCTGAAAAATACACCGCTTCTATTCTGGATTCTGACTCCTGAATTCTGGCTTCTGAACATTTATAAATTTTAATAATACAAAAGATATCGTCTTATCCGGAGAGTTTATGCTGCAGCCGATTGAATGGAAAGTAGTCCTTATAGATGACGAACAGGACATCAGGGATGTCGTATCCCTGAGCCTCCAGGATGCCGGATATGAGGTTTTTACAGCCGAGGACGGTAAAACAGGATTGAATTTATGCATAGAAAAAAACCCTCAAATAGTCATAACCGATATCAGAATGCCCGGCATCGACGGGCTCAGGGTACTGGAAATTCTGAAGGATAAATCCCCGGACATTGAAGTGATTGTAGTAACCGCTTTCGGGGAGATCGACTTTGCAATCCGCGCTCTTCAACTTGATGCATCTGATTTCATCAACAAACCAATAAATGACGAAGCACTTCATCTTGCCATGAAACGCGCCGGCAGGCGTTATACTTCCAGAAAACAGGTAAAGGATTACACGGCCCTTCTTGAGAGAGAAAAGGCCGAAACGGCCCAGGAGCTCATGCGGACAATCTCTTTTAAAACCAACCTGATAGAAAGCTCGATGGACGGTATACTGGGATGTGATGAGCGGGGTGATCTGGTAATATTCAACAAGGGCATGGAACAGATGCTCGGCTTTTCAAAAGCCGAAGCTCTTCACAGAATGAGCTTTGAACAGTTCTTTCAGCCCGGAGAAGCAATCCGTTTGAAAGAAGAGCTGGCGGGCGATAAATATGGCGGAAAAGACAGAATCTCTTTCTTTGAAACAACGCTCCTCGGATCAGGCGGACGAAGGATCCCCGTCCAGGTATCCGCCATTTCGCTTTTTGATAATGGAAAGGAGAACGGACTGGTCTGCTTTTTCCGGGATCTCCGTGAAATCCGCAAGCTTGAAAGGGAAGTCGAAGACCAGGCGCGCATCCTTCACCAGGACAAGATGATGGCGCTCGGAAAACTTGCGGCAAGCATGGTTCATGAAATCAACAATCCACTTGCCGGAATTCTGAACTACAGCAGGCTTATGATCCGTATTCTGAATCGTGGGACCCCTACAGGAGAACAACTGCAGAAATTCCAGCGTTATCTTGAACTGATTGAAAGCGAAACAAACAGGTGCTCACAGATCGTATCGAGCCTTCTGACCTTTTCCCGCAAGTCTCCGCCTTCTTTCGGAGAGGTTCGGGTGGACGAGCTCCTGCACCGGTGCATCATTCTCAGCCAGCACAAGCTTGAAATGAACAACATCAGGTCCAGCAGCCATATCAGCGCCGACATACCGCCTGTCAGGGGTGATTTCAACCAGCTTCAGCAATGCGTTATAAACCTTATCTTCAACGCAATTGACGCCATGCCTGAAGGCGGAACCCTTACCTTTTCAGCCTCTCATGATAAGTCAGGCAAAACCGTAATCATCTCTGTAAAGGATACCGGGACAGGAATCCCTGAAGAGAATCTTCCCAGAATATTCGAACCCTTTTTTACTACCAAGAACAAGGAATACGGGGTCGGACTCGGCCTTTCAACAGTCTACGGCATTATGGAAAGACATAACGGCAGGGTGAAAGTTGAAAGCCGTGCCGGGGAGGGAAGCACTTTCAGTCTTGAACTTCCCTCTGTTACAGGATAAGATAGCAACATAAATTTCCTTCATACGCAATTGCAGCGGGGAACAAGCATGGAAAAACTTCCTCTCCTCGGAAAAGACTATCTTTTGTGTGACCAGTGGCTTCAACTGCTGGATCAGCTCAATATCGGCGCATTTACGATAGATCTTAACCGCAAAATAACCGCATTCAACCGCAACATGCAGGCATTGCTCGAAACGGAAGATATCGATGTAGTCGGGAAAGATTGCAGGGAAGTTTTTATCGGCATTCCCTGTCATGGGAAATGTCCTTTCAGGGGCTCACAGGATCCCGACACAGAATACATGGACGTTGAAATCGTAGACAAGCATGATTCAAAACACCTGATCACCCGCATGGTATCACCTCTTTATTCACCCGGCAACCAGGTAACCGGATGTCTCACGGTTTTCCAGGATCATTCCCATTTTGCCGGCCTTATAAGCCGGATCCACTACGAAGAGCGCAGCATGAAGATCATCCTTGACAATCTTGACATAGGCATCTTTACCGTTAACAGGGGCGGATATGTCACTTTTTTCAATACGGCTGCGGAAAAGATCACCGGATACAAGCGAAACCAGATGCTCGGAAGACTCTGTTCCGTCCTTTTCGGACAGAATGGCATTCATGATGTGGAACTACTGAAAAAATCGATGACGGACGGGCAGGTCCGCACCGGCAGGAGCGGCAGCATTACCGCAAGAGAGGGCGTCAGCATACCTATACGGGTCGATTATATGCCCCTTCAGAATGAAACTGGAGAAGTTGTAGGCGGCCTTGTCACTATTCAGGATCTGACGCTTGCCCAACAACTGGACCAGGTTATAAGCGAGCGTCACACCTTTTATGACATGCTCGGAAAAGCCCCTATTATGCAGGCAATCTTTGACAAAGTACAGGCGATTGCAAAAACCGACGCAACGGTTCTCATTGAGGGAGAGACTGGAACCGGCAAGGATCTTCTTGCAAAAGGGATACATTCCGCCGGCGGAAGAGCCGACAAACCGATGATCAAGGTCAACTGCGCTGCAATTCCCGACAACCTGCTTGAATCGGAAATGTTCGGTTATGCCAAGGGCGCTTTTACCGGCGCCGACAGGGACAAACCAGGGAGATTCCAGGAGGCAGATGGTGGAACCATTTACTTAGACGAGATCGGGGAACTTCCCCTGCCGCTTCAGGCAAAACTTCTCCGCGTGCTGGAAGACAGGGAGTTTTATCCTCTCGGCAGCAGAAAAATCACTAAGGTAGATGTGCGAATAATTTCCGCAACAAACCGGGATCTGGAAAAACTGGCTGCAAAAGGCGGTTTCCGTCTGGACCTTTTTTATCGTCTTAACGTGATACGGATTAAACTGCCTGCCCTGAAAGAGAGGCAGACAGATCTTCCACTTCTCATCAGTCATATCATGCGCCGTCTTTGCGCTGTAAAAGCAAGCCGTGCTCCGGAAATCTCCCGGAAAGCGATGGAGATGCTGTTGAACCATAATTATCCGGGAAATATCAGAGAGCTTGAAAATATCCTCGAACATGCCCTTATAATATGCCAATCCGGCATAATAGAACCGGATGATCTTCCCGATTATCTGCAAAATTCCACGGCCAGACAGGCTGTTTCTCCGGTAGAAATGTTCGAAAAAGATGAGGATTTCAATGAACGTGAAAAAATCCTTCAGGCACTCAGGATTAATAACTGGCACAGGGATAATACTTCACAAGCACTTGGTTTTGAGCGAACCACGCTTTGGCGCAAAATGAAAAAATACGGACTCTTAACCCCGATCATCCACTCAACGGACGGGAAAACGTTGCATAAATAGTTGCAGTAATGGTTGTGCAACCTAATTTATTGTTCATATTCAAGCTGTTAAATTTATTATAACCAGCTTCAATCCTTTATGTTGCATATCTGCAACTAAAAAAAGATCTTCTTCTGCCCCGCCCTGTTCCATATTTCTTCATTATCTCGTGTATCTTCGGTTAGATAAAAATAATTAATTGATCATGGCATAATCAATGCATTCAACCAGTCAAGCTGAAACTAATCTGTTAACAGACGCGAGGCGTTCTTGAAACCGGAGAGGGGAAACATAAAGGTACTGGTTGTGGATGAGGATCCTGAAATGCGCATGTTTTTATCAACGGTTCTCTCATCCGGAGGTTTTATACCCGTCATAACTGAAAACGGGGCGGAGGGCCTGCGCAGGGCCGTAGAAGAAATGCCGGCTATCATCATTCTGGATGTAATGATGTCCGGAAGAGTTAATTTCCAACTCTATCACAGTTTCAGGCAGGATAAAAAACTCAGGGATATTCCGGTAATAATGCTCTCCGCACTCTCCCGTAACACCGTCTTTCATTTTCAGAAGTATCAGAGTCCTGATTTCGGCAACAGAGTGCCTGAACCAGATGCCTATATTGAAAAACCCCCGGAAGCGGATGAACTTCTTGACA
>JBFYVZ010000298.1:0-3970 GCA_041298995.1 Desulfobacteraceae bacterium | reverse complement strand
CGACTGAAAGCTTCCAATAACGTTAATCCGTATGTTCGATTTTAAACAGATTATTTTATAATAATGGAGAGGAGAGGTACGACTCCTTACCCGAAATCAATGTCGGAATTTGGGGTAATGCGCCGTATTGACATAAAGGCTGTAAAAGATTAAAAGAAATTTGATCTCAGGAGAAAGATTAATATGTCACAGAAAAAAACAGAAACAGGGACCGGCAGGCTGGAAAATATAGCTGCAGCGGTGCGGCGGGAAAGAGAGCTTCGTGAAAAGACTTACAGGGAGCGCGCACTAAAGCTTTTTCCGCATGTCTGTGGTAAATGCGGGCGCGAATTTACAGGCAGGAAGCTGAAAGAGTTGACAGTTCATCATAGGGATCATGACCATGAAAATAATCCGCCCGACGGGAGCAACTGGGAATTGCTTTGCATTTACTGCCACGATAATGAACATTCCCGGTCTCTTGACGCGCAATGGTACGGCGCTGAAACACCGGATGGTAAGCAACAGGCATCTTCTACCCATAAACCGTTCGAAGGACTTGAAGCCCTCCTTAAAGTCAAAAAGCTCCCTCCAGCTTGACGGAAAGGACCAGGGTTACAAATACAGGGAGATAAAAATATGGTTTTTGATTCGATGGAAAATTTCACCAATTATTTGTGCCTTCATCCGCATTTTAATAATGTTTATGATTTCATTAAAAGAAATAATATGCCGGATATGGCCGAAGGCAGATATGAGGTTAACGGTCATGGCGCTTATGCCCTTGTGAAAGAATATGTTACAAAAGATATTTCAGAAACATTCATCGAGTGCCACCGGAAATACATTGATATACAAATTCTTTTAATCGGCATGGAAAGAATAGGTATATGTAATAAAGCCGAATGCAAAGAATATGCTTATGATCCGGATAAGGATTTAGAGAAATTAGAGGGCGAATTGAATTTCATTAAAATGGACCGGAAATCTTTTGCAATATTTTTCCCCTGCGACGGACACATGCCGGAGCTTAAATATGGCGATTTGCAGGAAAAAGTCAAAAAGATAGTTTTCAAAATTCCGTTTATGTGCTTGACGCCATAAATACCGCATGGTCAAATTAACTATGAATCGTTCATCACTTACCAGCTATGCCTGGCTGTCGATTGCAGCCGCGATTGCCACCATCGCTTTAAAAAGTTATGCGTACTGGATTACCGGATCGGTTGGCTTGCTCTCAGACGCAGCGGAATCTTTTGTTAACCTGCTCGGGGCAAGCATAGCGCTGGTTATGCTTAAGATAGCTGCCCGCCCGCCTGATGAAGATCACCTTTTCGGACATGACAAGGCCGAATATTTTGCCGGCGGCGCGGAAGGCGCCATGATCCTCATCGCGGCTATCAGCATCGGAGTTATGGCAATCAGCCGCCTCATCAATCCGAGGCCTATTGAACAGGCCGGTATAGGTTTGGCTGTCTCTGCTATCGCATCGCTGATAAATTTCGTAGTTGCGCGCATCCTACTTTCTGCAGGGAGGAAAAACAGATCCGTTACCCTTGAAGCGGATGCACACCATCTTATGACTGATGTTTGGACTTCAATAGGCGTGATAAGCGGGGTAACCGCAGTGGCATTAACCGGATGGCAGCCTCTGGACCCTGTTATTGCGCTTTGCGTTGCCTGTTATATTGTCTGGACAGGCTTAAGGCTGCTCAAGGGTTCGGTGTTCGGCCTCATGGACTCGGCAATGCCTGAACATGAGTGCAGGGATGTAATAACTGTTTTTGATAAGTATAAAAGACAGGGGATCGAGTTTCATGCGCTGCGGACAAGGCAGGCCGGATCGCGCTGTTTTGTGTCAGTCCACGTTCTTGTTCCGGGCGCATGGACAGTGCAGCAGGGCCATGAGTTGCTTGAGGAACTGGAAGCTGAAATTCGCAGCGCGATTTCCTATGTCACAGTATTCACACACCTGGAGCCCTTGGAAGATCCTGTTTCAGAGCACGACATTGAACTCGACCGGTGCCGGAAATAGCAGGAATATGTTTAAGGATTATTTCAGCCAGAAAAGGCACTAAACGTGAAGAAGAAAATTATTGGAGAGAAGTGTCATGAGAAAAGAATACGATTTCAGTAAAATGAAAGGACAGAAGAATCCTTATATAAAGGAATTAAAAGCGCAGGTCACTATTCGTCTCGATAAGGAAACCATTGAGTATTTCAAGGGATTGTCCAGAAAGACTGGCATGCCATATCAGAATCTGATTAATTTATATCTGCGGGACTGTGTCGAGACAAAAAAAGAACCCATCTTACAATGGTCTAACCCCACATAATTGATTTCACGATAAAAGATCATGCCGATAGTTCAATAAAGTCAGATTTAAGCCTTAATTCGACGAATCGGTCCAACCTGTTGAATACAGATAAAAAATATGAAAGTACGACCGCTTTTTTTTCGAATAAAGAGTGAAACACTCTTTCCTGAAGTTCACAAACCGTCAAACCCAATAGAACTGCCTGATTTCGAATAGGAATAAATGATGTCGTTTTCTCAGCGATTATGATATGGGATGATCCGCTGAGTTTTTTTATTTTCAACGGATATAAAATTATTGTATAGATTTTGAGGTCATTTTTTGCCACAGCAACGGCGAGTTATACGGACTGAAAACTGAAATTCCGCATATTATGCGGATCAAACATTGTTATGCCTGAAATAAATTTTTCGTAATCTGTACTCCTTGATTTGATAAGATAGAATAATGACTGTAATGTTGGGCTATATAGAAGTTCTGAGTTTTCTTTTTGTGTTGATACTCTTGGGCAATTGCTTCAGCGAGATTACCTTTAAAAAAAGAACTTTCACAGAGGTGAAAAGGGACTTTCCTCGTTTATTGCGCAACAGCGCCATTGCATTTGCCGCCCTGATTTTTTTCATCTGTTTATTTCATTTCATAGGCATAGACTTTGTTAATTAATTTGATCATGCGCTTGACATAACCACGCCGTTAAGGCAGACGTGCTGTCAAAACGCTGTAGTTTTTTTTGAACTTCAATTTGTGTCGCCAGCTTCTTATGGCGACCGTTAGATCGATTATTTCGAACGCAAATCATCAAAATATATCATCCACAATGCCTGTTGCCTTGTAGATGACGTTAGCAGCCGTCCTTACTTACTTGTACTTTCTAATTCTCCGATTAATAACGGTGACAATGAACAAGCTCCAGGAGGTTGATGGCTTTTCACAAGCGGATACTACTCTCCTTGAAGGGCTGACAAATACGAACAGATCGTTCAGGCAACGCAAAGTAGACCGTCCATCATATAGTGTGTTAAAGTCTGAAATCGAACAATTTGGGTATTCAGGTGTTGGTCGAAAATATGGGGTGAGCGACAACGCTGTCAGGAAGTGGTTAAAGGCTTATAAATCTGAAAAAAACAATTCAAATTACGGCTTCGATGAAAAAAGTCTCACACAAATTCACACACAAAAAGAAAAAGGGGTTAACCCTGATTCGGCTAACCCCCTGATTTGTTTGGCTCCCCAGCACGGACTCGAACCGCGGACAAAGTGGTTAACAGCCACTTGCTCTACCGACTGAGCTACTGGGGAATAGTCTTTGAAAGGATTGTTTGTTTATTAGAGATTATAGCCAAAGTCAAGAAATAATTTTCCGCTCCTTTCCGGCGTATTCTCTTTTTCCATAAATATATCAAGTTCTAATATCTATGAATTTCAGGCAATATCTTAAAGATTATCATTTATAGACTATAAAACGGCCTGAATTCAGACGGCAAAGTAAAAAGCTCATTATGCAAGGCGCACAAATCTTGAGGAATGAAGCGTACTTACTGGTACGCTGCAATGACGAAAGATGAAGTGCAACACAGCAGAATGGCTTTTTACAAAGTCGTCATTATTTGAAACTGAATGTGACCATTACTGTTGCATTTTTCCCATCGGCAGAAGGGGGCATCTGCAACTTG
>JBFYVZ010000286.1:0-3957 GCA_041298995.1 Desulfobacteraceae bacterium | reverse complement strand
GAATGACTCCGGGGTTTCCTTCCGGACGCGATGAAAATCTTCCCCGGCAGTTAAGATAATCGAGTGCCTCTTCGCCGTCACGCGCCAGATCAACAGCATTTGCGATATTGTTCTCCGAGAGTGCTTCCATTGTAAGCTCAACATCATTCGGGTTGTCTTCAACCAGCAGAATTTTTTTAAGCTGGGCAATCATGCTTCCTCCTTTTGAATTCCGAATATCTTATAACGGGTTTCACCTCAAGTTTCAAGTAACAAGTTGCATGTTATCCGTCGCCCGTGATTCGTCGTTCGCTGATCACTGGCTACTGTTCCCTGATCCCTGTTCCCTGTTCCTTGATCACTGATCACTTATTACTGATCACTTTCTTCCGCTTCTCGCCTTCCGCCTTTTTAACTCATCCAGTTCTCCGCAGGATAAGAGAAAAATTTCTCCAGAGATATCCCTCCTCCACCAACCAGCAATTTACGCTTTGGATTAAAGTTCCTGTCAAACTCCTCCATTCCCGGCAGACTTCCTCTGTTGTATGCGCTTTTGATTTCAATCGCCACAATTGTGTTGTTCGATTGAAGTATAAAGTCAACCTCTTTACCCCGCTCCCGCCAGTAAAATACCTCTATATTTGTCCCTTTCGAGCTGTTAATAAAATGCGCGCCTGCCGCTGATTCCACCAGCCTGCCCCAGAATTCCCGGTCCTTCAGTGAAGCATCGAAGGAAATATTTGACTGAGAACTCAACAAAGCCGTATTTAAAACCTGGAGTTTCGGACTTGATGCCCTCTGCCGGACCTGCTTTCCGGCAAATTTATGCAGGCCGGTCAATATGCCCGCTCCTGACAACAGTTCAAGATAATGAGCCAGAGTGGTCGTATTGCCTGCATCCTGAAGCTGGCCTGTCATTTTTTGATACGAGAGAATCTGAACAGAATAGTTGCAGCCGAGCTGAAATAGCCTCCTGAGCAGCGCCGGTTTGTCCACCCTTGTCATAAGCAGAATATCACGCGAAATTGTAGTTTCTATCAGTGAATCTATTATATAGCGAGACCATCGCCGCCTGTCATCTATCAGACCGGCTGAACCCGGATATCCTCCGAAATAGACAAACTGTTCCAGTGTCCATCCAAATGCTTCTTTCATCTCAGGGTATGACCAGTGAACAACCGGAATAACTTAAAAACGGCCTGCAAGGCTCTCCGTGAGCCCTTGCTGTAAAAGAAGCGGTGCGGATCCTAAAATCACAACCTTGAGCGGCACTTTATGCGCGGTATCCGAATCCCACTGGTGTTTCACTGCTTCAGACCATCCCGCCACTTTTTGAATTTCATCGAGAACAAGTATTGCCCCCGAGTCTCCCCTCTCACGCGCCAGCAAACGTCCGATTTCAAACTGCTGTTCAATCCATGCGCGGCTCTGAAGCGTCGGCTCGTCGGCAGAAGCATAATGATTGGGAATATCAAGTTCGTCTGTTACCTGTTGTATGAGCGTGGTCTTGCCTGTCTGACGCGGCCCCGTCAAAACCTGTAAAAATTTACGCGGCTCTTTTAACCGTGAATGGATAGTGAAATAAACCGGTCTTCGGTACATTTTATCCCCTTGCAATTGACGGTTTTGTAAAAACAGGTGACTGGATTATGGTTTTTTTTCACGGGAATATACAACACTTTAACAAATTACTCAATACTTTGAGCAAAATTACTCACAATGTATCGAACCTAAAAAACCGTATATCGAATATCGAATATCGAACATCGTACTTCGCTTTTCGTCCTTCGCCTTTCGATGTTCGATGTACGATGTCCGATATTCGATATTCGTCTACTTTAC
The DNA here is from genome assembly GCA_041298995.1 of Desulfobacteraceae bacterium. Classification (GTDB taxonomy): domain Bacteria; phylum Desulfobacterota; class Desulfobacteria; order Desulfobacterales; family RPRI01; genus RPRI01. The sequence continues at coordinate 2,136 of JBFYVZ010000286.1, read as the reverse complement.
GCTGAAAGTGTAAAGTAGAAGGTGGCCCCTTCCCCCACTTTCCCTTCCGCCCACACTCTGCCGCCATGCCGGTGTATTATCCTCTGCACATTTGCAAGCCCGATACCGGTGCCTTCGAATTCCTCGGCGCGATGGAGACGCTGAAATACGCCGAAAAGTTTATCGACATATTTCATGTCAAAACCCGCCCCGTTATCTTTTACAAAGAAACACACTTCACCCTTTTCACTGCAGGCGCTCCCGATCTCAATTACCGCGTCGGTTTGCATTTTTGTATACTTGAAAGCATTTGAAACAAGGTTGACAAACACCTGACGAAGCATCGCGGTGTCGCAGTAAACCTCAGGAAGTGGACCGACTTTCCATTCGATATTCTTACTCCTTGAGTCCGCCAGGAAGTCTCTTAATATTTCACCGACAAGGCTGTCGAGGTTCGTCTTTTTTTTCATCATCTCCGCCCGGCTTATTCGAGAAAAGGTGAGGAGGTCGTCGATCAGTTTTCCCATCCTGATTGCCGAATCCACAATGGTTTTCAGGTAGTGCTTATTTTTATCATCAAGTAATCCGGCGGCGCGTTTATCCAGGAGTTGCGTATATCCGGTAATATGCTGAAGCGGGGACCTGAGATCGTGCGATACCGAATAACTGAACGCCTCAAGCTCCTTGTTCGCCGCTTCAAGCTGGGCAGTGCGATCTACTACCCTCTGCTCAAGTTCGGCGTTCAGTCTCCGTATTTCTTCTTCCGCCCTCTTTCTCTCGGTAATGTCGCTTACAGAATGGACAGCGCCGTCAAACCTTCCGGCAGTATCGAGAATAGGATCAACCGTGACTTCAAACCAATCATCTCCAACCTGCATTTCCATCGTCTCCCGGCAAAGGCTCTTTCGCACTCGAAGGAGTGGACATTCTGGTATCGGCTGCGCCGTTCCGTGGACTATCTCCCAGCAGTGTTTGCCGATAAATTCATCGCACGGGCGATGAAAAAACTGCTCGGCTGTCTTGTTTGACCGCAACACCCGCTGATCCTGATCCAGAATCCAGATGGCATTGTTTGTGGAATCGAATGTGCTTTGCCACTCACTCGCTGTTCGGGCTACCTCCTCCTCCGCTTTTTTGTATGCGGTAATGTCACGCGCTGTTGAAAGAGCTCCCGTAACATTTCCATGTTCATCCTTGAGCACCCGGCACCACCAGGCAAGCAGTCTTTTTTCACCGTCCTTTCTCCGCTGCCAGCTTTCAACATAGATCACATTCTCGCTTCCGTTGAAAAGAGGCTTCACCAGCCCGTATGTATTCTGCTCTCCTTCGAAATAGTAAGCGGCTTCCTTTCCGATCACATCTTCTCCGAAAAACTCTATGCCCGGCTGATTTGCCCAGGTATAGATTTTATTACTGTCAACTTCCATTATTATATCCGGAATAGCAGACAGGAGAGCCTCCTGGCGGTTAGATATGAAAAGCAACGCCTCCTCAGCCTGCCTGCGCTCTGCAATTTCTTGCTGCAGATTCTTCACTGAGGTATGTGTTTCTTTGAGCTTTGCAGCCATTTCATTTGTAGCACAGGCCAGAGCACCGATTTCGTCATTGCGTTTAAGTTCAACTCTGTAATCAAAATTTCCTAAGCCGATCTCTCCGGCGCCTGAGGCAAGCTCAACCAGCGGCTGACTTATCGTTCTGGCGAATAATATGCCCAGAAAAGCCGCCACAATGCAAATTGCAATGACGCTTCCGATAGCTATCCACATAAGGTGCACCACAGGAGCAAAGGCTTCAGACCGGTCTATTTCGGTGATTATGCACATCCTGAATTCAGGCAGCCATTTGTAAGCTCCGATAACAGGCACTTCACGATAATCATTGTAGAAACCGATTCCCTCTTTTCCTGACAGACCTGTCTCTGTCCCCTTGGTATGAACTGTTTTTTTCAGGATATAGTCTTTCCCGAACCTTGGCTCTGAAACGAAGAAATTAAAACTATTAACAAGATATGTATCGAGTGTTTGGCTTCTGCCGCTTTGCAGTTTCATGATATCAGAAAGCTCATTGAGATTTACACGTCCTGCAAGGACAGCAACAGTATGCCCATGTTTATCTTTAATGGGCGTACTCACTATCATCGAAGGCTGCTCAAGCGTA
>JBFYVZ010000284.1:0-8258 GCA_041298995.1 Desulfobacteraceae bacterium | reverse complement strand
TCCCTTTATCGTACTCAGTCTTGTAGCTGGCTTTACCAGCATCGATCCTTCTTTTGAAGAGGCTGCCGAAGTAGAAGGCGCCAGTGGTTTCCGGAGATTCATAACCGTAACATTGCCTCTCTGCACGCCGAGTTATCTGGCCGGCGCAGTTATGGTCTTCCTCTGGCCGTTTACGGACTGGCTTACTCCTCTTATTCTCGGACAGGTAGATTTTCTCCCTTCGGTAGCCTACATCAACATTGCCTATCATTTTACGGACACGCACAGAAAATATATGGGGATCGTGGCTGTTGTCGTTTCTTCGGTAGTGTGCATAACTCTCTTTCTGCTGGCAAGATGGTGGGTGGAAAAAAGAAAGTATACCGGCCTTTCGAAAGGAACAACGGCTGAAGGAAGGGTTATCGAACCAGGTCCATTGATTAAAACCGGCTCATATCTGTATATGTATTTTATCGCTGCCCTTGTCCTGCTGATTCCGGTTGTTCTGGGATTATCCGCTTTTTCCAGAAGATGGGTTTTTGAACCATTTCCAACCTTCTGGACTCTCGAGAATTTCAGGGTAATTATGATGGAAAGCCCCGGCATGATAAAAAATTCATTTGTTTTCAGCAGTATAGCCTTGATATTCGGAGTCGTTTTCGGGCTGCCGGCAGCGTATATAATTGTCCGGACTCGTGTTCCTGGAAAAGACGCTCTTGACTTTATGATAACTCTGATGCTCGCTTTCCCGGGTATCGCGATAGGCGTTAGTTATCTCCTGGCATTCTGGGAAGGCATATCGCTTGCAACGCATTGGATCATAATGCCGCTTGCTCTCTTTTCAAGACGGCTTCCGTATTTTCTGCGGATAGCGCACGCTTCCTATCTGCAACTCGATATCTCTCTTGAAGAGGCCTCGGAAGTATGTGGTGTGGGTAAATTCAGGACTTTTATAAGAATATCCCTTCCTCTTTTGATTAAAGGAGTCCTTGTCGGCGTTGTGATGTTTTTTATCATGGCCTTTCAGGAGATTTCCACCGCGATATTTCTTTACAGGGGCGGGTGGGAAACCCTGCCGATCGGAATCTACCTGAACTGGCACCGCGGCATGGAATTCGGAATCTCTGCGGCTATGGCTTTTCTAATGATCGTGATTACGTTTATTCTTCTGCTGATCGTTGCAAGAATCGGTGGCGGTATCCTCAAGGCCGCCTGGGGGCCCGGAGAAGGGAGATAATTTTACGATAGGATACGAACCAAGGAGATTTGTTAATGGCATTTATTGAGATCCGCAACCTGTTCAAACAATATAAAAAAGTGACAGCTGTCAACCGTATAAATCTTGAAGTTAATGAAGGAGAGCTGCTGACCCTTCTCGGACCCAGCGGATGCGGCAAAACAACCACCCTTCGCTGCATTGCCGGACTGGAAAAACCTGAGGAAGGCGATATCATCATTGACGGTAAATCGATGATTTCAGGAGGATTTGTCCAGCCGGCAAAAAGGGGAATCGGTATGATGTTCCAGAATTATGCCGTGTGGCCGCACATGAAGGTATACAACAACATAGTATACGGTTTAAGACTTCAAAAAATATCAAGGAAAGACATAAAGGAAAAGGCTAAAGATGTATTGGAGTTGGTCGGTTTGCAGGGCCTTGAAGACCGATATCCGGGGCAGTTGAGCGGCGGGCAGCAGCAGAGAGTCGCTCTTGCGAGGGCTCTCATAAGAAATCCCAAGGTACTGCTTCTGGATGAACCGCTGAGCAACCTGGATGCCAAGCTCAGAGAAAAAATGAGATTTGAAATCAAGAGTCTGGTTAAACGTATGGGTATCACTTCGGTCTATGTGACCCACGACCAGGCTGAAGCGATGGTTATTTCGGATCGGATCGTAGTTATGGAAAAGGGAAACATCGTCCAAATCGGCTCTCCTCATGAAATATATGAAAAACCAGCCAGCAGGTTTGTGGCTGATTTTATCGGCGCCATGAATTTCATCCCGGGAGATGTGGTAGAGGTTCTTCCCGGCACAAATGAGGTATGTGTCCGCACGGAATTCAGCGATAAGCTTTTGTGCAGGTCAACAGACGGTAATGTGACGATACCGGGCCAGAAGGTCTATGCGTCGATACGTCCCGAGGATGTGGAGGTATTCGGGGAACCGCCCCAGGTTGGGGAAAATTTCTTTAAGGGCATCATCGCTAATAAGGCATATCTCGGAAACTTTCTGTTTCTCTTCATAGATATAAAGGGAACAACGATCAGGGTGCAGGCCCCGCATCAACTCCCGCAGAAAGAAGGCCATGAAATATACTTTTCTCTGAATCCGCAAAAATGCATGGTCCTGCCTGAATGAGCTGAAGCTTTGTGCACCTTGATTTGGCTTTAGACCGGATGTTGCGCAAAGGTATCCCCGTATAAAATCTTACAGGTGACTTTTATGCTTAGCTTTATTTTTAAGAAGGAACGGCAGTTAGAACTGTTGGTATATCAATATCTCGATACCTTCAAATTGAGCCAGGAGAGTTTTTCAATGGCTATGAATTCATGCTTTCTGAATGATCCGGAGTGTGAAAATTTTGATTTTTATATAAAGCAGACTCATAAATATGAAAATAAAACATCGGATATAAGCGATGAGATCAACAATATAATGTACGGCAAGACACTTATACCGGATTCAAGGGGGGATATAATGAAGCTTCTGAACAAGATTGACACCATCCCCCGCCTTTTTAAAGACATTCTTTACATGGTTCAGGCCGAAAGACTTACAATTCCGGACTTTATTGTTGATGAAATCAGAGAACTTATCAGGATAAGTATTGAGTGCTGCGAGCTTCTTATCAGGCAGACTGTTGCACTTTTCAAGAATTCGGGCGGAATAAGAACGCTGCTTGGAAATATAGAAACAAATGAAAGTCACTGCGATAATATCGAGCGTAGAATAGTTGCCACGATCTTTGATTCGGAGATAGACCCCTTCAGGAAGCTTCAGCTAAAAGATCTTATTGAAAAAATAGGAAATATTTCCGACGCTGCAGAGGGAGTATCCAAGTTTGTAAATATAATGAGTCTCAAGAGGCGGGTGTAATGTTTTCTCTTCTCGGCGGGATATTTATGGGTTGGTCCCTCGGGGCTAATGATGCGGCAAATGTTTTTGGCGCTGCAGTCTCTTCCAAAATGGTAAAATTCCATACCGCGGCGATTCTTGCGTCGATATTTGTTATTCTGGGAGCTGTCGTATCAGGTTATGCCGGTATTGAGACCCTTAAAGGACTGACCAGCTTTGGAAAAGAAGAAGCTGTAATATCATCTGTTGCTGCCGCGCTTGCCGTGGTCCTGATGACGGCATTCGGTCTGCCTGTTTCAACATCCCAGTCGGTTGTCGGTTCAATTATAGGCATCGGCATATTAAACGGTCAGCTTAATTTTACAGGTATGGGAAAGGTTGTGGCATGCTGGTTCGGAACACCGATAGGGGCAGCGGTTGTTTCAATTATTCTCTACAAGGTCCTTGCATACCTTTACAACAGGCTCAATCTTAATATGTTCGAATCCGACGCGTTGATACGGATAGGCATGATTATCGTCGGGTCATTCGGGGCATACGCGCTTGGAGCCAACAATGTAGCAAATGTGACAGCGGTTTTTGTGGGCGCCGGTATGCTCAGTGGTTTTAATGCCGCTCTCATAGGAGGAGTAAGTATAGCTCTTGGCATCATGACTTTCAGCAGACCCGTGATGGAAACAGTGGGAAGGAAGCTTGTCATGCTCGATCCTTTTTCCTCTTTCGTGGTAGTTTTTTCTCTTGGTATTACAGTTTATTTTTTTACTCTGCTCGGTGTGCCTGTTTCGTCTTCCCAGGCCATTATTGGAGGAGTGCTCGGGATTGGTCTTATCAGGGGAGTTGATACAATCAGCCATAAGACTCTCTTCAGTATATTAACAGGGTGGTTCCTTACTCCATTTATAGCCTGCCTTTTCGCAATTCTAATAAATTACATTGTACATCTTCAATATGTTCCTCACAGGTAGTATGGGGAAAGTCCCTTTGTTTTTTCTCTCCGGAATGGAAAAACATATGGTGAATGTCATTATTCTGACAACTGCTATGAAACGAATATTTCTTGCTTTTAACAGCGAATTTTTGGATACTAAATATCCATGAGAAAAGGTCTTCAGGAAATAAGCGGATACAAAGTATGCAAATGAGACTTTTCTGCAAAACGATAACGTTGATATTGTCAAGCATTCAGGTTTGTTATAAATTTAAGAACTATGGCACTTTCTTTGCTTCTATAAAAATATATGTTTAAGAAAATAATTAACAGCAAATTCTGGACGGGAGTTCCTCCGTGGGTGTTTATAGGCGCTGTCATGGTACTGTTTCCTATTTTTGCATTCATGACGATGCAGAACATTAACCGTTCAAGCTTGCACAATACACGGCTTCTGCTTGAAAAGGGCGCAGCCCTCATCAGGTCGTTTGAGGCAGGCACAAGAACCGGCATGTCCGGAAACTTCATGGGAAGTTTTCACCTTCAGAGGCTTTTAAGCGAAACTGCAATGCAGCCCGATATAGCCTATCTTCTTGTCACAGACGCCGAAGGAACTATCGTTGCCCATAACGCCCACGACCACCCTGATCATGTCGGCGAAATCTATGAAACCGGTATGGATTTAAAAGAGGTCTTTGCGGCAAAGGAAGTGCGGTGGCGTATTGTTACAGGACCTGATAACATGAAGGTGTTTGAAGTCTACAGAAGGTTTGCCCCTGTTGGAGAAATGCACCGCGGAGAGATGATGCGAAGATGGTTTAATCCTCAGTGTAACATTGAAAACCCCCGGCAAGGCGAGCTCATTGTATTCGTAGGGCTTGACATGTCGGCAGTTGAAGAGGCCAGAAAAGCTGATTTAAGGCATACAATCATTATGGGTATAATCCTGCTTCTGACAGGCTTAGCTGGTGTCGTTCTGCTTTTCATGGCTCAGAGTTACAGAAATACAAAGGTATCTTTATCCAGAATAAAGGCATTTTCCGATAATCTTGTTGAAAATATGCCCATCGGACTGATTGCCATCGACAAAAATAAAAAAATCGCATCACTAAATAATGTTGCCGGGGCAATACTGGCTATTTCTTTTTCAGATGTTACCGGAAAAGAGATCAAAGAAATTCTTCCGGATGATATCTGCAGGCTTATTGATGAAGTGCACAGCCAGGGCGGGGTGATTGAAAAGGAGCTTGACTGTACTTTAAGCGACGGGAAAATCGTCCCTCTTGAAACAAGCGCTTCAGTCTTAAAAGACGAAAACGATGTTTTTCTTGGTTACATTATTCTCTTTAAAGATATGAGTGAAGTCCGCTCTCTTCACAAGGAGGTGGAAAGAAGTCAGAGGCTTGCATCGCTTGGAAGTCTTGCCGCTGGAGTCGCCCACGAGATAAGAAATCCTTTAAGCTCAATCAAGGGGTTTGCCACATATTTTATGGAAAGAGAGGAAAAACCTGAGGATAAAGAGATCGCCAAAGTCATGATTCATGAAGTAGACAGGCTGAACAGGGTTGTAAGCCAGCTTGTTGAACTTGCAATACCTGTTTCGGTTTCAAAGAAGCCGGTTTCTCTCAGCACTGTAATTGAAAAATCGCTTAAGATTCTTGAAAGGGAAGCGGCAAATAAGAATATTGAGATAAAAACAATTTTCCCGTCAACGGAATTTTTATATGCAATTGACGAGGATCGGATTAAACAGGTTCTTTTAAATCTTTATCTGAATGGCATCGAATCTATGGGGGAAGGCGGTATCCTTTCCATTGAACTGTCTGAAAAAAACGGAGAGGCGATAATTAAGATATCTGATACGGGTTGTGGTATCAGCGAAAAAGATCTTGCCCATGTTTTTGATCCGTATTTCACAACAAAGACGACGGGGACAGGTCTTGGGCTTGCCATAGTCCACAATATAACAGAAGCGCATGACGGCAAAATCACGGTTGAGAGCCGCCTTGGAGAAGGGACAACCTTCACGATCTTTTTGTCCGGCGAAAGGCAGGGATAATATCCGTATGAAGCAAAAAAACAGAATACTTGTTGTCGACGATGATACCGCTCACCGCACAATGCTTCACGCGTTAATCGGGGGATGGGGATATGAAATTTCCGAGGCGGATGACGGATCTTCGGCAATTTCAGAAGTCCGGGAAAGAGCTTACGATCTGGTTCTGATGGATGTGAGAATGCTGAAAGTATCAGGCGTCGAAGCTCTCAGAGAAATCAAATTATTCAATCCGGCGGTTCCGGTTATAATAATGACAGCATATTCTTCGGTTGAATCTGCCGTTTCGGCGATAAAAGATGGGGCATATGACTATCTTACAAAACCTCTCGATTTCGACAAGCTTAAGCTCTCCCTTGAAAGGGCCATGGATCATATCCATCTTAAGGAAGAGAACCGCCTTCTCAAGGAAAACTTGGGAATCAGTTTCGACAGGCGGAACATAATCGGGCGCAGTCCCGCAATGTCAAGACTCCTTGAGACAGTTGCCCTCGTTGCCCCGTCAGAGGCAACAGTTTTAATAACAGGAGAATCCGGAACCGGCAAGGAGTTGATAGCAGGCGCGATTCATTTCAACAGCGCAAGAAAAGAAGGTCCTTTTGTAAAAATAAACTGTGCTGCGATTACGGATACTCTTCTTGAATCGGAACTCTTCGGCCATGAAAAAGGCTCTTTTACCGGGGCAGACAGAAGAAAAGAAGGGCGCTTTATCCAGGCAAACGGGGGCAGTATTCTGCTTGATGAAATCAGCGAGATGCCTCCGGCGATGCAGGTAAAGCTTCTGCGGGTGCTCCAGGAGCGTGAGATAACCCGTGTCGGTGGCGAAAATGCAGTAAAAACGGATGTGAGAGTAATTGCGGCTACAAACAGAGGCCTTAAAGATATGGTCGCGGCAGGAGTTTTTCGTGAAGACCTTTATTACAGGTTAAATGTTGTGAGCCTGAATACTCCTCCATTAAGAGAGAGAAGAGAAGATATTCCTCTTATTGCGCAAAACTTCCTTGATATGTTTGCGGAAAAAAACCGTAAAAAGATAAAGGGATGTACTCCGGCGGCAATGGACGCGATCATAAAATACAACTGGCCCGGCAATGTCCGAGAGCTGATGAACGCGGTTGAAAGAGCGGTTGTGCTTGCTCGCGCGGAATATCTTGATGTGAATGACTTCCCGTCGATTCAGGGGGAGTTGCCGGAAAGTATGAGCCCTCGACCGGAAGAGATCTGGGACATGCCTCTTGAGGAGATTGAAAAGGTCACGATATTAAAAACTCTCGAATCTTTAAAAGGAAATAAAAGCGAGACAGCCCGGAGGCTTGGCATAACAAGAAGAACTCTTCATAAAAAACTAAAAAAATACGGAGTAATGCCCTGAAATATTCATCCGTTACTGCCTGTTGATTTCCGCCCTTACCATCTCTTGAACACTCGAATCCTTTTTTCTTCATTTTTTTCCTTTGTTTTCCGCTCTCACGCCTTACGCCTAGCGCCTCTTGCCTATTTTTTTATTCATTGACAACCTTGGATGATGTGGCTATAAAGTCAGCAAGTTAACAGTCCCATCAAAATCCCTTAAAATTCCCATACGTCCTGGGGCGCATTATATATGCAATTATTTGTTGGCCGGAAATTGTTATCCATTTCGTCATTCCCGCGAAAGCGGGAATCCAGATTAAAAAGGAAATTTATGCCCTGTTTAAGCCTGCACCGGATCATGGACAATTTTAAAGCCAACTCTTCGGGAGATTGTTAGAAGTAATCAGGGCTTAACTCTGAAAAGAGTAGAAACGCATAAAAACATGGGATGTCCCCGATTCCCCCCCGATGGTGAACGTCCCCGATTCTCCCATATGCCTGTATTTATTTCGTTAAGAAAAAGTATGGTGTCAAATATATGATACCTTCGTAAAAAGGCAGAAAACGACTTTTCACTTGGCGGGAAAGGGCTTCCCCTCTCCCGCCGCTTGAAGTAAATTCAAGCGGTTCCACCCTCACCCCAGGCCGGGGCTTATCCGCCCTCGGCCTGTTGATGGACTTCTTACGAGTCCATCAATATATGATGGCATCGTAGTCCAAATATGCTCACTTAATGAGCTTTTTTTGGATTTTTAAATCACTTCCCTAAATCACAAGAACTCGGGCTAACGCCCTCAAACAGCTTGTGATTTTTAACGCTCAGTAATTTAAAAATCTATTTCCCAAAAATCTCAAATCCGTTCGCAT
>JBFYVZ010000279.1:0-5381 GCA_041298995.1 Desulfobacteraceae bacterium | reverse complement strand
AAGAGCTGCGCCAGGAACTCATCAGTATAAAAAAGATGCTGGCTTAATTTCATGTCATTTTTATCCTGGAATCCTATTTTTTTCACTCGAATCCTTGAACCGAAACAGCGAGCGCATTCCCAGCCGAAGGTCCCGCCAATCATTATGGCGGGCGGACTTGCTGCGGAGAGCTTAAATTCTAATGGAATCACCGGCTTTTTTGAAGATGATCAATATGTATTTTAACGGCGCTTCAAAAACTGTTGACATTAGTTATAAATTGTCATACACAACAACATTCGGTAAGCGGGCATAACTCAGCTGGTAGAGTGCAAGCTTCCCAAGCTTGGAGTCGCGAGTTCGAATCTCGTTGCCCGCTCCATATAAAGTCCGCCTTTTCCGTAAAAAGGCTGTTTTGACAGGGTCGATGAATATGTGTTTTGGAGAATTTATTTGAGCATCTTATTTTTTAGAAACATGTGATTTTTCTCGATCCATTGTTACAATTTTATTACGTTGAGGGAAACGGGCGATAGCCCGTTTTTTGTTTTAAATATCAATCAGCAGAAAACAGATGAAAGAAAGAAAAATAGTTAAAACGAGAGATGAATCCATAGCCGGGAACGTTTTGCAGATTACCCCGGAAGAACTTATTATTAAAGTTAAAGAATTTGCAGAACCGTTGTGTGCATCGGAAGGGCTGGAACTTGTATTTGTTGAGTGCCACAGGGAATCAATCGGAAGGATTATTCGTCTCTATATTGATAAACCGGGTGGGGTTACATTGAATGACTGTACCCAAATAAGTCGCCAATTAATCGATATCCTTGATGTAAATCTGAATACGAACTGGTCCTACAATCTTGAGGTTTCATCACCGGGCTATGATAGACCTTTAGGAAAACCCGAAGATTTTGATCGGTTTAAAGGTAATATCGCAAGAATTAGAACCTCGTTGCCTATTAAAGGGCAAAAAAACTTTAAAGGTGTTATTCTTGGTTTTTTTGATGGATATGTAAAACTTGTGGCGAATGACGAAACCGTTGCCATTCCCTATAAGGAAATCACAAAGGCGCGACTATTAGACTATAACGGAGAAAACCGATGCTTATATCAGAAATAAAACGTGTCGTTGATCAGGTAAGCCGAGACAAGGGTATTGATAAAAACGTCCTTATCAATGCAATTGAAGAGGCCCTTAAATCGGCTGCCAGAAAAAAATTCGGGAACAAAATCGAAATCGAAATCCAGTACAGCGATCAAACCGGAGAAATTGAGGTTTTCCAATTTAAGGAAGTAGTTGAGGTAGTTAAAGACAGCGCAGTGGAAATAAGCTTTGAGAACGGCCGCAAACTCGATGCTGAATGTGAAATAGGTGACAGCCTCGGAAACAAAATGGATACCACTACTTTTGGCAGGATAGCTGCCCAGTCAGCAAAGCAGGTGATTATTCAGAAAATGAAAGATGCCGAAAGAAACGCCGTTTATTCAAGTTTTATTGACCGGAAAGGTGAAATAATAAATGGTATTGTACAGCGCGTTGAACACTCCGGCGACATCATAGTAAACCTTGGCCAGACTGAAGGCGTATTGCCCGTTCGCGAGCAGGTTCCAAAAGAAACTTACAGGCGGGGTGACCGGATAAGAGCTCTTCTTTCAGAAGTCCTTCAGGACTCCCGTGGCCCGCAAATTATTCTTTCCAGAACTAATCCGAACTTTCTGGTTAACCTTTTTAAAACGGAGGTCCCTGAAATAAATGAGGGGATTGTAAGCATAATGGGTGCTGCCCGTGAGCCCGGAGTTCGGGCCAAAATTGCCGTTTCTTCAAACGATTCTGATATAGATCCCGTTGGAGCCTGTGTCGGAATGAAAGGAAGCCGGGTTCAGAATGTTGTACAGGAATTAAAAGGTGAAAAAATTGATATTATAACCTGGCATGTTGATGCGGCGAAATTTGTATGTAACGCCCTGGCTCCCGCTGAAATAAAGCGGGTAATTATTGATGAAGACAACCGCTCCATGGAAGTGATAGTCCCTGATGAGTCCCTCTCTATAGCTATCGGGAAACGGGGACAGAATGTGAGACTCGCCTCAAAACTCACCGGATGGAGTCTCGATGTCCAAAACGAATCTCATTATAATGAAGCTCTGAAAAATGGTTATGACTCTCTTGTTTCTTTGCCGGGAGTAGGAATAAGCCTTGCCAATTCATTAATTGCAAAAGGCTTTGCCTCGGCCAGTGAGATAAGTAATGCCGCAGTTAGTGATTTAACCCAGATAAGAGGTATTGCCACTGAGAAGGCTGAAAAACTTATACGCTCTGCAATAGAAGCCGTGTCAAAAAGAAATAATGAAAACAGCGGAGCAGATAAAGAGGCGAAAGATATTTCCGATAGCGGCAACATACCGGAATCTTAATTTATATATAATAGGACGTTAAGAGGCGGATTAATTCTGTGAAATACCCGTTAACAATATTATTGGGGGGACTGAATGGCAAAGATCAGAGTATATGAACTTGCCAGAGATCTTAATATGACTAATCAGGCTCTTCTTGACAAGATTAGAAGTATGGATATCGATGTTAAGAGCCACATTAGTTCTTTGGATGATGACACAGCAGCAAAAATTAAAGCAGGAATCCATGGTCCGGTTGCAATTCCCGAAGATGTGGAAGAAACTCGCGTCAAGCCTACAATAATTCGGAGGCGCAAAGTTGTTGTTCAGGCAGAAGCGGAATCAGAACCTGAACCGCCTGAAAAAAAGCAGCCCGAACCTGAAGATGCTTTTCAAGGCCCAAAATTGCCGGCAGAGGAGGCTCCGAAAAAGGAAGCTGTTTCTGCCGAGACTGATAAAAAAGAGACTGTTGAAAAATCTCCCGAAGTAAAACCGCAGGAGTCTGAATTGCCCGAAGAGGTCAAACAGCCAACTGCGGAGCAGCAAAAACCACAGGTTATCAAGACTTTAAAACCTGTTAAGGCCCTGAAAAAAGCAAAAAAGGAGACTCCTGCAAAAATTCTGAGACTCCCTGAAATACCAAAGATAGTTGAATCGGTGGTACAGGAAAAACCGGCCAAGCCTTCAGCTCCTCCGGACAAGACTGCTCCTGCAGCGCCTGCCCGGGCGCCTGAAACCGGAAGACCTTATATTCCCGGGACAAAAACTACCGTTGAAATAACACCGGAACTGTTGCGGAAACCTGCTTATGAAAAAACCCGTGATAAGGTTGTCCCGAAAATAGATGTCTCTCTTCCCGAAAAAAAGAAAAAGAAGGATAAAGATAAGGTTGAAGATGAATCAGACTTAAGAGATAAGAAATTATTTAAAAAGAAAATTTTTAAGAAAAAAGAAATTGTTGAGGCTGAAGATCTTTATGCACCTCAACCAAGGATACGCAGAGATAAAAAAGGCGCTAAAATAAAGGTTGTACATGGCCAAAAACCTCAAATAACCATACCTAAAGCTATTAAACGCAGGATAAAGATTGATGATGCCATCATCTTATCCGATCTTGCAAAGAGAATGGGGATTAAATCAAGCGAAATGATAAAAACTCTCATGGGAATGGGTGTGCTGGCAACAGTCAATCAAACAATAGATTTTGATACGGCAGTCCTGGTTGCAACGGAGTTCAATTACGAAGTTGAGCGGGCATCTTTTGAGGAAAGCACTTTTCTAAAAACTGAGAAAGATGATCCGGGCTCTCTTATCAGCAGGCCGCCCGTAGTAACAATAATGGGACATGTCGATCATGGGAAAACCTCCCTTCTGGATGTAATCCGCAAAACAAAAATTACTGAAAATGAAGCCGGCGGAATAACTCAGCATATAGGGGCCTATCACGTTTCTACAGACAATGGGCAGATAGTATTTTTAGATACTCCGGGCCATGAAGCTTTCACAGCTATGCGTGCAAGAGGGGCTAAAGTTACTGATATAGTAGTTCTTGTTGTTGCTGCGGATGACGGTGTAAAGCCACAAACTGTGGAAGCAGTAAATCATTCAAAGGCCGCCGGAGTTTCGATAATTGTTGCTGTTAACAAAATAGATAAACCCGATGCTGATATCGAACGGGTTAAACGTGAATTGGCCGATCTTGGTCTTGTTCCTGAAGAATGGGGGGGTGACACTCCCTTTATAATGGTATCGGCAAAGCAAAGAACAGGAATAAATGACCTGCTTGAAATGATTATTCTCCAGGCAGAGGTTCTTGAATTAAAGGCAAATCCCAACAAGCTGGCGTTCGGTCATGTTGTTGAAGCAAAGCTCGATTCCGGAACGGGTCCGGTTGCAACCGTTCTCATAAGCGAAGGCACGCTCCATACCGGCGAATCGGTCGTATGCGGTATTCACTACGGGAAAGTGCGGGCTCTTCTCAATGACAGAGGCATGAAAGTAAATGAGGCCGGTCCCTCAATTCCTGTCGAAGTAATAGGTCTTTCAGGGGTACCAATGGCGGGAGACGAGCTGATTTCTCTTGCAGATGAAAAAGATGCAAGACAGGTCAGCACATATCGAATACAGAGACAACGCGCCAAGGAGCTTGCCAAAACAAGCAGGCTCAGCCTTGAAAATCTGTTCGACCGCATTCAGGAAGGACAGGTTAAAAATCTTACCCTTATACTCAAGGCGGATGTTAACGGCTCTATCGAAGCCATAAGAGACTCTCTCAATAAACTGTCGAATAAAGAGGTTAAAATAGATATAATCCACTCCGGCACAGGAGCCATTACCGAATCGGATGTTTCGCTTGCCGCTGTTTCCAATGCCATCATTATTGGTTTTAATGTTCGCCCCAGCTCAAAGGTTCAGACAATAGCAAATGATGAAAATGTCGATATCCGCTACTATAATATAATTTACAATGTTATCAAAGATATAAAAGACTCTATTGTCGGCTTGATGTCTTCGACATTTATTGAGCGTGTTCTTGGAAGAGCCCAGGTCCGGGAAGTTTTCCATGTTCCCAAGATTGGAACCATAGCAGGAAGCTATGTAACAGACGGAAAGGTAGAACGTGGCCGGCAGGTTCGTCTCATCAGGGATGGAATAGTCTGTTTTGAGGGGAAAAACTCGTCTCTAAGACGATTTAAAGATGATGTTAAGGAAGTCTCAAGCGGTTTTGAATGCGGAATCAGCATAGAAAACTTTAATGATATTAAACTTGGCGACATAATTGAATTTTATTACATGGAAGAGATAAAGCCGGAATTTGAATAAGCCATGGTTGTCGGTCTCGGAATAATAACGTTCAGGCTTAGTGACTGCCGTTCGCTGAAAAGTAAAAGAAAAATTGTAAAATCCATAATCGCGCGGCTGCAAAACAATTTCAATGCATCAGTCGCCGAGGTCGGATCAAACGATTTATACGATGAATCTTTAATTGGTTTTGCTGTTGTGGG
>JBFYVZ010000276.1:0-4044 GCA_041298995.1 Desulfobacteraceae bacterium | reverse complement strand
GAGGCTCTCTTGTCAATCCGTAATCAATTGACAGTTATAAAAATAGTTGATACAAAAAGCTTACTGTCTGCCGGAGATTTCTACAAGCTGCAGTTAGTTTCCATCCGGAAACGGCTTTTTTTGTGCGATCTCTGTGTCAATCTGCGGGATTTCTTGTGCGACATGCAATTCGTATGTCTCCCCACAATCCCTTGATTTCCTTGAGCTTGCCCAAAATTGCGTGTTTCCGAATTGGAAACTCGCATGTGTCCAAATTTGGTTTCCTGATGGACACTATTCAAATTTTCCATTCGGTGAGGAGGTTTATAATGGCTGAAAAAATTCTCATTTTCGGAAAGGATACCTGACCCTTCACAACCGCCGCTCGTGAAGCGTATTCAAAAAGCGGTAAGAACTTTGAATATATCAATGTTCTTTCCGATACCGGAAATCTCGAATCGATGTTGAAAATATCAAATGGTGTCCGCAAAGTACCCGTCATTGTAGAGAAAGATAATGTCGTAATCGGTTTTGACGGTAAAACCTGACGTATTTAACATTGCCCGGCAGTTTGCCGGTAAAAATCTTAGTTCCTGGTTTCTGGTTCATAGTCTACGGTTGATGGTGCGTTGAAAAGTTATAAAATCATAACTTAGGTGAAAACCGGAGTCCATCAGTATTTGGTATCAAACGGATAGGGGTAACAATGGAGAAACAATTTTTGATAAATGAATTTTCAATAACAGAATCATGGCGCCTTTTCAAAATCATGGGGGAATTCGTTGATGGGATAGAAGCTCTTCATGAAATAGGGCCGGCTGTAAGTATTTTCGGTTCGGCAAGAATCAAACAAGATGATCCGATTTATAAGAAAACAGAATTGATAGCCGCTCTTTTTGCGAAAAACAACTTCGCAGTCATAACAGGCGGCGGAGGCGGCGCCATGGAAGCCGCCAACAAGGGCGCCGCGGAAGCAGGCGGAAAATCTATAGGTCTTAATATCGTTCTTCCTTTTGAGCAGAAACCGAACGACTATTCCAATTTAAAGCTTGAATTCAAATATTTTTTTATCAGAAAAGTAATGTTCGTAAAATACGCCTATGCTTATATTATAATGCCGGGTGGATTTGGCACCATGGATGAACTTTTTGAGGCCGTAACTCTTGTTCAGACACATCGGATCAAACCACTGCCTGTGATCCTTGTCGGATCCGATTACTGGGGCGGACTAAAAAAATGGATTAAATCGAGGCTTCTTGAAGCGAACATGATTTCATCTAAAGATATTGATATACTTCATGTTGTTGATGATCCCGAAGAAGTTGTCGATACTGTTAAAAAGTTCATTATTTTTTAAACCATGACGGACAACCCCTCCTATTCAGATTTAAAGAAGCAGAACCTGGCCTTAAGCCTGGAATCACAACGATGCAAGGTAGCGGAAGCAGCCTTTCATCGCCAAAATGCATATTTAAAGGCCCTGCACGAAACCTCCCTGATCCTGATAGACAAAATAGACAAAGAAGAATTGCTGGAGAACATACTTGAGAGGGCTACTTCTCTCACAGGCACTGAACATGGATACATTTACCTGCTTGAACCGGGGGCCAAGCAGATGCAGATGAGAGTGGGAATGGGTTTCTTTAAGAGTCAGTTGGGGCGGCTTGTTACAATCGGCCAGGGCATGGGCGGGCAAGTTTGGGAAACCGAATCACCGATTCTTGTTGATGATTATAACTGCTGGCCCAGCCGTATTTCCGATAAGGTTCTGGACGGTCTGCGTTCTATTGTGGGAATTCCTTTAAAATCAGACCGACGGGTTTTGGGTGTTATCGGGCTGGCTCATGTAGATACGGGCATACAGTTCAGCAGTGAGGATATTACCGTTCTGGAACAGTTTGCCGCCCTGTCGCTGATCGCCCTGGAAAAGGCCCGGCTTTACGCGGATGTGCGCCGTGAGTTAGCCGAACGCGAACGCACTGAAGCCATTTTACGCGAAAGCGAAGAGCGTTATCGTACTTTGCTTGAATCTTCACCGGACCCGATTGTTGTTTATGACATGCAGGGAGTAGCAACTTATGTAAACCCGTCTTTTGAGCAGACCTTCGGCTTGTCGCGGGATGAACTTTTAGGCAAGCAGATCAATTTCGTACCCCAGGAGAACTGGCCGGAAACCAAAAAAGCCATCGAAACCATGCTGAGCGGCAAAAAAATAAAACTTTTTGAAACGCGGCGTCTGGCCAGGGATGGAAAGGTGCTTGATGTGCAGATAAGCTCCACCCTTTACCGCGACAGCACAGGTCGTCCGGTGGGCAACATCGTCATTCTCAGGGATATCAGCGCCCGTAAGAGAGCCGAAGAGGAACTGCAAAAATATCACGGGCATCTGGAAGAACTTGTTTCGGAACGAACCGCCGAACTGGCCAGCGCAAACCTGAAGCTGGAAAAGGAGATAGACGAGAGGAAACGCGTCGAAAAAGCATTGCGCAGGCGCGAAAAAGAACTTGAGGCTCAGTCGCATCACCTTGAGGAGGTAAATACTGCCTTGAGGGTGCTGCTGAAGCAACGGGAAGAAGATAAAAAGGAATTAAGCGAAATAGTTTTAAGCAATGTCCAGGAGCTTGTCAGTCCCTATCTGAAGAAAGTTATAAGCGGGCGGCTGGATGCACGTCAAAGGACATTAGTGAGCATTCTGGAGACGAACCTGAACAACATCATTTCGCCTTTCATCAGCAGGCTTACGTCAAAACTCGTCAATTTAACTCCCGTGGAGATTCGTGTGTCAGGCCTTGTTAAAGAGGGCAAGACCAATAAGGATATCGCTGAATTATTGCTGATTTCCAAAAATACCGTTTTATTTCACCGTCATAACATAAGAAATAAATTAGGGTTAAAAAACAAGAAGATAAACCTTCGTTCACATCTTTTGTCTTTTGAATAATAGCGGTTATATCCCGCTATTTTCCCCATATTTTATAAGCTTGACTTTATTTTCAGTTTGGATATTCTAAATCTATTTAGTAAAACACTTGCCTTTATTGATGTAATACAAAGGACTCAAGTGGGGCCAAAGCAGGCTGATAATCATTATTAATAAAATTACAGTAGGTTAGATCAACAAATTAAAACGCATTAATTTCTTGACAGCAAGAAAGCACAGCTTATATATAGCCATTTGACTGAATTGGATTCAGTTTATTGTATAATCTCTATAATGCAGTTGTATTTCAGAAAAAGGTGCTGATTAGGAGATGTCGAATTTTATTACGGTTGCAACTCAATTATTGAGAACAGGGCCGGGAAAAAAAGGAGGTCTTGAGTTTTGAACGCATCAAAAGATATCAAGCCAGGTGAAGTCCTAATGGAACTTGATAACATTCAGATGTTTTTCGGCAAGGTATGCGCGCTGAACGGTGTAAGCACCAAAATCAAAAAGGGCGAGATACATTCGGTTATAGGGCCAAACGGCGCCGGCAAAACAGTTATGATGAACTGTATCAGCGGTCTTTACCATCCGCAGAAAGGGAATATTTATTACAAGGGAGAAAAAATCAACGGACTGAAGCCCCATAACAGGGCAAAGCTGGGGATTGCCAGAACATTCCAGAAAGTTGAAGTTTTCGGCGGCATGACGGTTCTTGATAATATCCGTCTTGGCCGCCATATTCATTATAATTCAGGTATAATAAGCGGCTCTCTCTATGTGGGAAAAACGGGAAAAGAAGAAATTGAACACAGAAAATTTATAGAGGAGGAGATAATAGATCTTCTTGAGATAGAGCATATCCGGCATAAGCCGGTTGGAATGCTTCCATACGGTCTTCAGAAGAGGGTTGAACTCGGACGAGCAATAGCTCTTGAGCCGGAACTTCTGCTCCTTGACGAGCCTCTGGCCGGGCTTAACCTTGAAGAGGTGGAGGATATGGCGCGTTTCATCCTGGATGTAAATCAGGAGGAAAGGTGGAAAATCACCTGTATCCTGGTCGAGCATGACATGGGGGTTGTTATGGACCTTTCCGACAATGTCTTTGTTCTTAATTTCGGCAATATGATTGTTGACGGCAC
>JBFYVZ010000272.1:0-12111 GCA_041298995.1 Desulfobacteraceae bacterium | reverse complement strand
ATGCCGTCAGAATATGCCAAGATCTTTTAAAACATGATTTATTCCAAGCTTTCGTATTTTAAGTCTGATAAACTCGGAAATTGTCGGCTGATAAGGTTTAACCCTGAGATGCTTGCGGATTTCTCTTGGTGTTCGCGAGCCCTTATGGTTATTGCAGGATCTGCAGGCGGCAACACAATTTTCAAAATTGGTTTCGCCGCCTTTTGATCTTGGCACAATATGGTCGATTGTAAGCTTCTCCTTCTCCGTTCCGCAATAGGCGCATTGAAAACCATCCCTTATCAGAACATTTTTCTTGCTGAAAGGAACCCTGCTTCTGAAAATAGTCCTGATAAGTTTTATAAGCTTCATGACGGCAGGAATTTTCATCAGGATTCCGCCTGAAGTTTTCAGTATTGTCTCGGAGTAAGACAAAACTTCAACTTTTCCCTTTGAAAGAAGGCAGACAGCTCTTTTCCAGTTTACCAGATTCAAAAACGTGTAATCTGCATTCAGTAAAACGCACTGGGACATTTTATATCAGCCTCCGAACAAACCGCAAAAAGTGAAAAGTGAAAGGTGAATAGATCATCAAATTTCGACTTACAACTTACACCTCTCGCCTCCTGATCACTGATTACTGATCACTGATCACTATTTTCCCGGCGATAGTATCAAATATTAAAAATAAAATCAATATCCAGGGCTTTTTTGCCGCAATTTTGATACCCGTTTTATCAAAATTCACATATATATTTGATTTTAATATGCAAAGCAGTTATAATAAAAATATTGAATAGTAAAAAAAGAGGTCGTATGGGTTCCTCATTCCAGCGAAATCGGGAATCCAGATCACTCGAACCGTTGAATTCTTGAATCCTGGACCCCTTTTTTAATATTCGATGTACGATATTCTGTGTTCGAACCAGAAACCATGAACCAGAAACCTTATTTATATGTTCATTCCCACAACAAAAGAGGAAGTGAAAAAACTCGGATGGAACTCGTTGGATGTTGTTCTTGTAACAGGAGACAGTTATATAGACAGTCCCTTTATCGGAATATCTGTAATCGGAAAGGTGCTTATCAATGGGGGGTTCCGTGTCGGCATCATTGCACAACCGGACCTTGATTCGGAAAAAGATATCTCGAGGCTTGGTGAGCCTGAACTATTCTGGGGTATTACAGGCGGATGCATCGATTCAATGGTCGCAAATTACACAGCCTCAAAAAAAAGAAGAAAGAAAGATGACTACACGGCAGGAGGAAATAATACCCGCCGCCCTGATCGCGCCGTAATAGCCTATTCGAATCTCATAAGAAAATATTTTAAAAACACGAAACCGCTTGTTTTAGGTGGAATTGAGGCGAGTCTCAGAAGAATACCCCACTACGATTTCTGGTCAAACCGGCTGCGCAGATCTATAATATTTGACGCAAAAGCCGACTATATTATCTACGGCATGGGTGAAAAAACAGCGCTTGAACTCGCAAAAAAATTCAGGGATAAAGCTGACGCAAGAGATATTCCCGGCATCTGCTATATATCAAAAGAACCCCGCAATGGCTATCTGGAGCTTCCGGTTTATGATGAACTGCTGAAAGACAAAATTCAATTCATGGACATGTTCACCACATTTTACAGGAACAATGATCCTTTAACAGCAAAGGGACTTTGCCAGAAACATGACCTGCGCTACCTTATACATAATCCGCCTGCGCCATATCTTTCATCAGATGAGCTTGATACAATATACGAAATGGATTTTGAAAGAGACCTGCACCCCTTCCACAAAAATGACGGCAGGGTAACGGCTCTTGATACCATAAAATTTTCAATTTCAACACACAGAGGATGTTATGGAGAATGCAATTTCTGCGCTATTTCTGTCCATGAAGGAACAACAGTAAGGTGGAGAAGCGAAGAATCAGTTATCAGGGAAGCAAAACACCTCTCGTCATATCCTGATTTTAAGGGGTATATTTCAGATATCGGAGGACCAACGGCCAACATGTACGGATTCGAATGCGAAAAAAAGCTGAAGAGTGGAAGCTGTTCCGATAAGCGGTGCATATACCCAAAAGTCTGTCCCAAATTAAAACCTGATCACGGCCTGCAGATATCCCTCCTGAAGAAACTGAAGAAGATTAAAGGCATAAAAAAAATATTTGTTTCTTCCGGCATCAGATACGATCTGCTTTTTTCCGACAAAAACTGCGGGGAAAAATATCTGAAAGAGATTGTGCTTGATCATGTATCGGGCCAGTTAAAAATAGCCCCGGAACATAATAATGAAAAAGTCCTTCAGATGATGGGGAAACCCGGAACAAAATCCCTTTCCGAATTTGTAAACCTGTTTAACAATCTCACCAAAGCTGCAGGGAAAGAGCAGTATTTAACCTACTATTTCATTGCGGCACATCCCGGCTGTAATTTAAACGACATGAAAAATCTAAAATCTTATATATCGAGCAATTTGAAAATAAATCCCGAACAGGTCCAGATTTTTACCCCGACTCCGTCGACATATTCGACATTGATGTATTATACCGGGATTGATCCCTTTACAAAGATGAAAATTTATGTTGAAAAAAATATTACGTTAAAAGAAAAACAGAAAGAGATACTGACATCAAAAAGGACGGCCAAAAGTGAAAAGATATAGTCACGCACTGCTTATTGCAGCAATTATGATTATTTTTATTATACCTGTCGCGACAGCAGGATCATCTGAAGATAGTATTAATAATAATGGAGAAGGAAAACAGACGGAAAAAAGCAAAAGCATAATACTTCCGGATAAAACACTTTTTGACTCGCTTATTGCCGATCCGCGCTGGCCGCATTTTTCGGTTGCATATCAGAATTATATAAATAATGATGAGCTGAAAAATGTAGGAGCAACGAGCTTCGGCGAAACATTTCCCCTCTACAGCGGAAATGCTTTCGGAGGAGGATGGATAACAGGAATACAGGCGGCGGTCTTTGCTTTTTTCAATCTTGATGCAGCTTCAATGGACCTTGTAAATGCCGACTACTGGGTCGGTATTCCGGTAGCATACAGGAAAAATAATTTTTCGGCCCTTTTCAGGCTGTTTCATCAAAGCTCACATCTCGGAGACGAATACCTTCTTTACAATAAAATTGACCGCGTAAATTTAAGCTTCGAAAGCATAGATCTGAAACTTTCATATGACATCAATAAAGCGTTTCGCATTTATTCCGGAGCGGGTTATATTTTTCACAGGGAACCTTCGGACCTTAAACCTTCTTCAGCACAGCTTGGCTTCGAATATAAAAGTCCCGAAACTATCCTTGGCAATATGATAAGGCCTGTCGCGGCTGTTGATTTTAAAACATGGGAAGAGAATGGCTGGAATATTGATACATCTGCCAGGTTCGGCATCCAGCTTGAAAATATTGAGCATAAAAAGCGAAAGGTTCAGCTTATGCTTGAATATTTCAATGGCCATTCGCCTCATGGCCAGTTCTATGAAAGGAACATAAAATATACAGGAATCGGAATCCATTTCTACTTTTAAGATGTATAAAAGGAAGCGAAGGGATCTTATGCTTTACAGTTATTCCATGTGTATAATTTATGGTCATATACCTTGTTAAGAAAGGAGAACCTATGTTCGGAGCAATCATAAATTTTTGGGATGCCAATGAATCATGGCGATTTGCTGCCTTTGTAATTATTCTTCTGGGAGGCATATTCTCTTTCGAATTTCTTTTCCGTTTTGCAAAAAATAGATTCAAAATATTTATTCAATCAAAGGGTTACTCATATGACAACTGGAACCTGTCCATTTTCAAGCCGTCATTCAGGCTCGCTTTTATTGTGCTGATAATGCGTTTATCCGAACCGTTTTTTATTTTTTCACATCAACATCATTCAATCTTCAGGATTATAGAGTTTTTTTTCCTCGCCCTTGCAATAATTCTTGTCTTCTTTGAAGGTATAAGCCTTCTTGACATGATTCTATTATCTTTGCCTGAAAACTTCAGAAATCAATTTTCGCAAGATGCCCTCAAAAAGCTTCAAAGGATTTTAAAGATTGCAATAGTCGTTGCGGTTGCCGCCGGCTTTTTGTGGGTTAAAAAGGACTTACTTCCGGAATGGATTGTAAAGCATTTTCTGTGGCAGTACCTTATTATGCTCATTGCGGTTGACATAATTTATGTAATTGCAAGACAGACAGATAAATTTTTATCAGGTATTATTACAAGTCTGAAAGATCTGGAGGAAAAGGCCCGATTCTGCATTGTCTTAAAATCAACCCTATGGCCCATAAGGCTTTTCTTTATTACTATAGCTGTTTACGCGGTAATGCAAATAATAGATCTGCCGCCCTCTATAGAAAAATTTTCTGATCGTTCCATAGCAATATTTACTACACTTGCTGTCGTTTTATTTGCATACAGCCTTATAGATGTTGCAGTTTACCAGCTTACAAAATACGCGTTGAGGGATGATAACCAGCTCGATCTTTCGTTTGTCCAGATGTTCCGGCTGATAACAAGGGTGATTGTTATCATCATCGGATCGATATACCTGATACAGGTGGTCTTTGGAAAGCCAATGAGCGCACTCCTGGCAGGCCTTGGAATTGGCGGCCTTGCCGTTGCACTGGCAGCACAGGACACGCTAAAAAACTTCTTTGGAAGTATAATGATAATGCTTGACAAGCCTTTCATAGTAGGCCAAGTTGTCAAAGTGGAAGATTACCACGGAACTGTTGAGAAGATCGGATTCCGGTCAACACGAATCCGAACATTGGAAGGCAATCTTGTTACAATACCGAATGAAAAAGTAGCGGTCGGGAATGTAAACAATATTACCAGCCGTCCACACATTCGCAGGTTAACAAACATTACAATTACTTATGATACACCTCCTGACAAGGTTGACCGGGCAGTTTCAATTATAAAGGAAATTCTTGATAATCACGAAGGAATGCATCCTGATTTTCCGCCAAAGGTTTTTTTCGATGAATTCAATGATGTATCCTTAAATATTAAAGTAATATATTGGTATTATCCGCCTGAATACTGGAATTTTATGGCCTTCAGCGAAAAGGTGAATTTAAAAATCCTGAGAGCTTTTGAAGCTGAAGGTATTGAATTTGCATTTCCCACTACAACAACATATCTTGCACAGGACAATAAAAGGCCTCTAAATATAAGTCTGTCAGGAGGTTTAGATTATAATGAACGACACTTAAGAAGAGAAAAATGAATAAAAAGAAGTCAAACAAATCCAGGCCATTGATTGTGGCACATAGAGGAGCAGGAGACGAAGCTCCTGAAAATACACGCTCTGCCTTCGATGCCGCCCTCAATTATCCTGTTGATGGCATTGAATTCGATGTCAGAATTACACGAGATGGCGTACCGGTTATTCATCATGACAGGTCTCTTGGCAAAATAGAAGGGGGCCGCAGAAAAGTCGAATCGGTATTCTTCAGCGAATTAAGCCAGATGGACTGCGGAAGCTGGTTTTCAGATAAATTTAAGAATGAGGGGTTCCTCTCATTCGAAAAAACAATAGATCTTTACAGCAAAAAAACCAGGCTTTTCGTAGAAATAAAATCAAATGAAGATGATTTTCTTTCTGAAACATCCCGGATATTGACTTTAAAGGTTTTGGAAATCATAAATAAAAGAGTTCCCTATAAATATTCAAGCAAAATTTCTATTCTCTCCTTTAATCTGAATATACTCGATTTTGCGCATCAGAAGGTTTCCGGACTAAACTATGTTTTCAATCTTTCCGGGTCTTCTTATAAGCGGCCTTCTTATCCTTCTTACCTTCACGGCCTCTGCCTTCCGGTGAGTAAACTGTCGGAAAGTTTTATGGACAAGGCCGAAAAAGGCAGGTATCGTGTTTTAACATATACATGCAACACTCCTGAACAAATAAAAAAGGCTTTAGAGGCCGGCGCAGATGTCATCATGACAGATAAACCGGGGTGGCTTTGCAGTTATTTAGCGAAAAGCATTTGAAGGGCGGGAGCTGTTAACCTATTATAAATCCATCGAATTCTCTCCAGAAAATATTTCTTACTTTATCTCTTTCCTTGAGTATTTCGTGATATGAATCAGATACGCTGACAAAGCGGCATTTACGCATTCTGGAGCATATTGCTTTCTGGGCTGCTTCAGATACTATCATGTCCCTCCCGGCGCTGATTATAAATACCGGCGTTAATATCTTTTCAGCATACCCTTTGCTCAAGAGAAGATCTATGGAATCAAATGTCGCCGCAAGCCAGCCATATGTCACGCCGCCCAGGGCAAGGTCCGGATTCAATTCAATCGCCCTGTGTTCATCCATAAAACGCACCGGGTCGGATGTAAGAGTGTTTCCTTCAAACTTTATGTTTTTTTGGTACGAATAATCTTTTGAACCTGCCGAATATGAACTGCCGCAACCTATCTTTGAAGCAAAACGGGCCGCAAGTTTGATAATCCATTTCGGAAACGGCGGAACCATGATATCGATCATGGGAGATGTCAGGACTGCTTTGCAGATCACTTCCGGGAAATCGTGCAGGAAACGAAGAGCCATGTGTCCGCCCATCGAATGGGCAAGAATTATCAGGGGTGAAACGGCGACGGGCTTTACGATATTGTTAACAAAATAATCCATATCCTCAAGGTATTCACCGTAGTTGTTGATATGACCCTTGTGTCTGTTTGAAAGGAGACGCGTTGAAAGACCCTGCCCTCTCCAGTCCATACTGTAAACATCAAATTTTCTCTGCTTCAACTCATCAATTGTCTCTTCATATTTCTCCATGAATTCTTTTCGGCCGCCAAGCAGGATGACCGACCCCCGCTTTCTTTCCGCCTCGCAGTCCCATATTCCATAGCGGATAGTAACATCATCTGACGAAGTGAAGTAGTCATAAACCAAAGCGATATTATCTCCCGCAATTTAAGATAAACTTATGTTGACCGTTTTTTATTTTCTTTATATAAACCAGCCGGAATACATAATAAGACGTATATAAAGTCAACTTAATAATGACATCAGGATTCGAGGATTCAAGGGTTCAAGTGAAAACGAATATCGGTCATCGAATATCGAAAAGCGAAGTGCGATGTACGAAGTTCGGCTTTTCGCTATTCACTGTTCACCATTCACTATTCACTTTGTGCGCCTTAGTGTCTTTGTGAGAAGAATCAACCTTTTTAATTTCGGATTATCCGGGTTGGAGAAGGAATAATGGGAAGTCACACACACAATTTTATTGAAACATACACCGGCCTTGTCGGTTTTGGCCTTGACAGGGAAACTGACGAAAACACCGTACGCTATTATCTGCAAAAATTTTCAGACGACACTCTCATGGAAAGACTAATCGGGAAGCTCACCGACGAAGAGCTTTCCGAAATCTTCTTTTTAATAACACGAATCATGAAAATACATCTGAGCGAATCCGAATACCACTCGCTTTTTCTAAAGGACTAAAAGAAATGCTGACTGAAAAACAATTAGACAAGTACGCGGATGTTCTTCTCTGGGGGCTTAAGACAGCCCGTACGGGGAAATATAAAAAAAACGACACTGTTTTAATCAGATATAACCTTCCCGCAGTCAGGCTTGCTGAAATCCTGAACGAAAAGCTCCTGAAGATGGGCATAAATCCTGTTTTGAGAATGAGTCCAACACCTGTTATGGAACGCAGCTTTTACGATATTTCAAACAGCAGACAGATTCTTTTCACGCCGCCCGGCGAAGAGGAGCTTTATAAAAACATAAACGGAAGCATTTTTCTCCATGCCCCTGAATCTATAACTCATCTTAGCGGCGTCGATCCGAAAAAGATAGGCAAAGCCGCTGTCGCAAGAAAGCATTTAAGGGATATTATCGACAAGAGGGAAGAGGAAGGCGCTTTGGGCTGGACTCTCTGCATGCTTCCGACGGAAGAACTGGCAAAACATGCTGGATTATCAATTAAAGAATACACAAACGAAATCGCTGCTGCATGCTTTTTAAACAAAGAATCACCTGTTGAGGAATGGCAGAAAGTACACAGCAATGCCTCCCGGATAAAGAAATGGCTTAACGGCATGAATGTCGGGTCATACCTGATTGAATCTGAGAATATCGATCTTGAAATCACACCTGGCGCACAGAGAAAATGGATTGGCATATCGGGTCATAATATTCCAAGTTTCGAGCTGTTCATCTCTCCGGATTGGAGGGGAACAAGGGGAAAATATTTTGCCGACCAGCCGTCATACAGGAGCGGCAATTATGTTAAAAACGTCAGGCTCGAGTTCAAGAAAGGCTCGGCGGTTAAGATAGACGCGGAAACTGGAGAAGAATTCGTGAGAAAACAACTCGCAATGGATCAGGGCGCAAACAAGATTGGTGAATTTTCCCTGACCGACAGGAGATTTTCGAAAATAAACAGGTTTATGGCAAACACCCTTTTTGACGAAAACTTCGGCGGAAAATACGGCAACTGCCATATAGCCGTCGGATCATCATATTCCGATACTTTTTCCGGAGACCCCAGAAAGCTGACAAAGGCTATGAAGAAAAACCTTGGATTCAATGATTCGGCGCTTCACTGGGATCTTGTCAATACCGAAAGGAAAAGAGTCACCGCCCGCCTTGCGGAAGGCGGAAAAATCATCATATATGAAAACGGAAAGTTTGCCGTCTGAAAAAGCTTTACATAAAAACCGAGGCGTTCTGCTGCATCAGGTTGAATGCCCGACCCTCTCCGGCCTTCTCCTGGGTTTTACCGTCCCGTATATAATAGATGCGTTTAAAGGTCGGGATGATCTTTTCGTCGTGCGTAACAACGATGATGGCGGTTTCGTATTGTAGTGCCATTTGGTTGAGGATGCGAATCACGGCCAACGCCCGCTCGCTGTCCAGTGGCGCGGTTGGCTCATCGGCAAGGATAACGGGCGGGCGGTTGACCAGCGCCCGGGCGATAGAGACGCGCTGTTGTTCGCCGCCGGATAGTTGTGACGGCATGGCTTTGGCGCGATGCGCAACGTCAAGCGCTTCAAGCAACTCCATCGCGCGCTTCCGGGATTCCGGATTGGAGCGGCCGGCCAGCATGGGCAGCAACGCCACGTTATCTGTGACATCGAGGAACGGGATCAGGTACGGCGCCTGGAATACGAAACCGATCTTGTCTCGGCGCAGGGCTCGCAGATCGGGTATCTTCCAGCCATCGTCATAGATCACATCTGTTCCCAGCGTCATACGCCCCGCCGTAGGCTCGATCACGGCGCCAAGGCATTTGAGCAGGGTGCTCTTACCGGAGCCCGATGGACCGATCAGCCCGACGACCTCGCCGGGAGCGACCTGCATATCCACGCCCTTGAGCGCATCGACTGCCGTGTCGCCCTTTCCGTAGCGTTTGCGCAATCCCTCGATGCGAATACCCTTTCCAAGCATGTCAGCCACCGATTGCCTCTGCCGGATCGACCTTGAGCGCGGCACGGATGGCCAGGAAGCTCGCCAGCACACAAATTACCATTATGGCAACGAAGCCGCGCACCGCATCCCCAGGTTCAAGCAGAACATACTTGGGAAATATTGGCGCCCAGAATGTAGCGGCGATTTTTCCCACTACGAAACCGATTATGCCCAAGCCCAGGGCCTGCTGCAGGATCATTCCTGCAATCGTGCTGTTCTTTGTACCGATAAGTTTGAGCACCGCTATCTCGCGGATTTTACCGAGGGTCAGGGTATATATAATGAAAGCCACGATTGCGGCGCTGACAATGGCGAGAATCACCAGAAACATTCCGATCTGTTTGGCCGCAGTGGCGATAAGCTTGCCGATCAGGATCTCTTCCATCTGAGCACGGGTATAAACCTGCAGGCGCTTCCAGCGCCGAATCGGCTCGGCCACATCCTCTGGTATATAGCCGGATTTGATCTGCACCAGCACAGCATTGATGTAAGGATTGACACTTTGGGAGGCAATCACCGCATCGAGCAGACCGGGCGTTCCCGGACGATTGAAGGCCGGATTCTCAGCGGTTCTGCGGCGTTGCTGGGCAATGGCGTCGTTATCTTTGAGGAACTGCGCCTCCTGCGCGTCCTTGAGCGGGATGAACACCATCGGGTCACCGCCGGAGGAGACCATGCGCCGGGTCAGCCCGACAATAGAGTAATGGTTGCGGCGAATCTGTATGTGCTCGCCAAGTTTGAATCCCGTAGCTATATCGACCACGGCTTCATAATGGCCGCGCATGATTTGCCGACCAGCTATGAGATAGCCGGGCTGTCCTGGTTCGCCGGGACCGCCCGGCACTATGCCGACCACCATGGCACGCATATCGCGATCGCCCTGTCGCACCTGCATTGTCAGATATGTGACATTGGCCGCTCTTTCGACTCCTGGCATTCCGAGAATCCCGCGATAAACGTCGTCGTATAGACTGGAGGGTTCGGCATAGGGGCCGAGGGTATCCTTTTGCACCACCCAGAGATCGGCACCGCTGTTATCTATCAGCACTTTGGCATCATCCACCATGCCGCGGTAAACACCTGCCATAGTTAGCGTCACGCCGATCAACAGTCCCAGCCCCACGCCGGTAAAGACAAACTTTCCCCAAGCGTGCAGGATGTCGCGCCCCGCGAGACTGATCATGACAACGCACCTGCCAGGCGCTCAACTATCTTGACGCGGCTGTGGAGTCTGAGCGCACGCTGACTGTAAACCACCACGCGTTCGCCTTCTTTGAGCCCGTCGAGGATCTGCACCCGCCCGTCGAGATCGGTCGCACCCATCTTGACAGGCGCGAAGTGCAGTTTGTCCCCATCGATCACCCATACACCGAGACGGCCATCAACTCGCTTCACACTGGCATTCGGCACCACCGGTGAGGCCGGCAACTCGGACATAGTGACAGTGACTTCGGCCAATTCACCGACGGGAGGCAACTTTTTCGGCAATACATCCAACGTCACTTTGGCTAAGGTCTCTTCGGTCACCGCATCGGCCATCGGCTCCACGCGCAACACGCGGCCAGTGTGCCGCCCCTCTTGCGAGCGCAGCACGATATAAACCGGTAATCCGGCGCTCAGACCCGATATGCGCAGTTGATCAAAACGCACATTGATCCACAGACTTGTAGGGTCGATCACCTCCACCACAGACTGTCCGGCTACCACTGTGGTACCGGGATCGGCGTTACGCGCAGCCACCAGACCAGGGACCGGCGCGATCAAGCGCAGATTGGCGCGCTGTTGAATCAGACCATCGAGGTCGGAGCGGATGCGCGCCATCTCTTGACGTGTGGCATCGAAGTTGGCACGGGCAGCGGCAAAACCCGCCTCGGTTACCTGAATCTCCTGGCGCTTGCCCTCAACCGACTCTTCACTCACGGAACGTGTCTTCAGTAATTGTTCATAACGGCTTGCCTGCTTTTCGGCATATGTCTTACGTGCCAACATTTCCCGAACCTGAGCTTCGGCGGCAACCACAGCAGACTCGCCGCGCCTAAGCGCTGCCTCCTGCGCGGCGATGCGGTCGTTGAAGTCCACTGGATCCATTTCACCAAGTAACTGTCCCGCCTGAACACTGTCACCCACCTGCACGTCCACCCGCTTGATCCGACCGGGAACCGTTGGTCCGATACGGTAGGTGTAGCGAGCCTCGACTGTACCGATGCCAAACAGAGCCGGCGCGATGGTATGGCTTTCCACCGTGGTAACAGTCACGGGAATGGGCGCCAGCGGCCCGGAACGCAACGCTACATAAATCAACAAGGCCAGCAGCAGCATAAGGACCGCCACCAGCGCCAACATTCGACGATTCAAAGATAGGAGCTTCATTTGGGTCTTTCAAGCAGGGAAAAAGAGCAAATCAATTTATTCTGTTTCCGTATTGCCGGTATAAATATGACGATTACATAAAAGCCGAGGCGTTCTGCTGCATAAGGTTGAAATCTTCCTCGGTCAGACCTGCGCCACAAACAACTTTTAATGCCTGATCCCGGTTTATCAGATCCGATGGGTCGTGGGTGTCAGTATTTATGACAAGTTTTGCGCCGGCTTCCGTTGCAAGTTTAGCCACATACCCGTTGGTCAGGCTGTGCCCTTTGCGTGCTGTAATCTCAAGAAGAACGCCCTTCTCTTTTGC
>JBFYVZ010000266.1:0-5379 GCA_041298995.1 Desulfobacteraceae bacterium | reverse complement strand
TTTTTTAAGCACGGAGGGATAGCATGACAGCAGACAAAGCAGCTCCTGCTAGCGGAAGTGTTCTGGTCGTAGGGGGCGGAATAAGCGGTTTGACCACGGCCCTTGAGACTGCAGAAGTGGGATATGAGGTCTTTCTGGTCGAAAAAAATCCTTACCTGGGCGGAAGGGTAGCGCAATTAAATCAGTATTTTCCTAAGCTATGTCCTCCAACCTGCGGTCTTGAGATCAATTTTAGAAGAATTAAAGACAACCCGAAAATTAAAGTTTTTACACTTGCAGAGGTTCAGAAGGTTGAGGGCGTGCCGGGAAATTATGATGTTAAGATCAAGTTAAGCCCAAGATATGTCAATGAAAATTGTGTTGCTTGCGATGAATGTGTTAAGGTATGCCCTGTTGAAAGAAAAAACGACTTCAATTTCGGCCTCGATAATTCAAAGGCTATATTCAGGCCTTTTGAAATGTCATTTCCAATGCGTTATGTTCTTGACGGCGCAGCATGTAAAGGGCCTGAATGTGCAAAGTGTGTTGATGCTTGTAAATACAGCGCAATAGACCTTAAGATGGAATCTAAGACCATCAATCTTAAGGTTGGAGCGATCGTATGGGCTACTGGATGGACTCCGTATGACGCCAACAAGATAGATAATCTCGGATTTGGGAAGCATCCTAATGTAATTACGAACATGATTCTGGAAAGGTATGCTTCTCCCAATGGACCCACAAAGGGAAAAATAATCCGCCCCTCCGACGGCAAAGCCCCGGAAAGCGTTGCATTTGTCCAATGCGCCGGATCACGGGATGAAAACCACCTTCCTTATTGTTCTTACATATGCTGCATGGCTTCACTCAAGCACGCGACTTATATCAGGGAACAATATCCTGATGCCAAAATATATATCTTTTATATTGATTTGAGGACTCCCGGCTTAAGATATGAAAAATTTTATAACAAGATCAAAGCCGACGACAAAGTATTTTTCATCAAGGGCAAGGTAGCGGAAGTAACTGAAGATCCTGCTACAAAAAATATTACAGTAGTTGCCGAAAATGCCGTAACAGGTGAAAAGGTCAGACAGACTGTCGAAATGGCCGTTCTTGCTACAGGCATGCAACCGACAGCAGCAATAAGCAAACCGCCTGCGGAATTGAATTATAACCCTGATGGATTCATCATCAATGATTTTAATAAGGGCGGAATGTTTGCTGCAGGATGTGCCAACAAGCCTGCCGATGTGGTATCGTCAAACCAGAATGCCACCGGTATGGCCCTTAAGGCTATTCAAACCCTGGTGAGGAGGTAGGAGGTTATCCATGGATAAAAAATATGGCGTATATATATGCACTGGTTGCGGAATCGGAGAGGCTCTCAATGTAGAAAAGCTGAGCGCGGTTCCTAAAGAAGTAGGCGTGGGTATAGTCAAAACACACCCGTTTCTTTGCGGCAAGGAAGGCCTGGAATTACTCAAGCAGGATATAGCCGGCGAGGGAGTCAATTCCCTCGTGATAGGAGCCTGTTCCCGCCGGGTTAATTCCGATATTTTCAGATTTGACGGCTGCATTGTGGATCGCGTCAATCTGAGAGAACAGGTCGTATGGACCCATCCAAGCTCAAAAAAAGCCGGGGAAGAAGGCGGCATTGACCACATTCAGATGATGGCTGAAGATTATGTGAAAATGGGTGTCATCAAGATACAGAAGATAACACTGCCTGAGCCTTACAAACTCGACGCTTTTTGCAGGAAAATACTGGTTATCGGCGGCGGTATAGCGGGTATTTCGGCAGCTATAGATGCTGCAAAAACCGGATATGAAGTAACAATCGTAGAGAAGGAGAGCTCTCTGGGAGGATATGCCGCAAAGGTGCGCAAGCAGCTTCCGGTTAAAAATCCATTTGAAAATATTATTCCTCCTGTTATTTCAGACAGGATTAAAGAGCTTCAATCATTGCCCGGCATAACAGTAAAAACGAACACCATTGTTGCCAGAATAGCCGGTCAGCCCGGAGATTTTACTGTTACTTTAAAGAAACCCGGAGAAAATATAGAATTTGATGTTCCCTTTCCGCTGCCTCCCGAAATGAAGGTTGATTCGAACGGGAAAGAGTTTGATAAAGATAAACAGATAGAGCTTTACAAGGAATTTAATAAAGGCAAACTGGATATTCTTGCGATTGATCCGAACGGCGAAAAATTCGGTGCAGTCATACTTACAGCCGGATGGAGACCATATAATCCGGAAGGAAATGAATTTGCCCATCTTGGGTTTGGCGAGCTTCCCGATGTTGTTACGAATGCCCAGTTTGAGGAGATTGCAGCGAAAGGCAAGATAATGCGTCCTTCGGACGGTAAAGAGGCCAAGTCTGTTGTTTTTGTCCAGAGCCCCGGAAAAGGAAGCGACAATGATTTCGCTTATGCCGGATCGGTAACGAGCCTGGTATCGCTGAAGCAGGCAAAATATGTCCGTGAAGATTATCCGGACGGGAAGGCCTATGTCATTTATCAGCATATGCGGACTCCGGGCCTTATGGAAAATTTTTATAAGAGCATCCAGCAGGATCCCGGTATCTTTTTGACAAAGGGAGAAGTTGTGAGTGTTTCAAAAAACGGCGACGGGATGGTTGTTGAAGCCGACAACACCCTGCTGGGCGAAAAGATAAAGGTTAAAGCGGATATGGTTGTTCTGGCCACAGGCATGGTTCCTGTGACCGCTGATGATACTGTAATAAACCTTGCTTACAGGCAGGGCCCGGGGTTCCGTGACATAGATCTTTTTGACAAGTACACCGATTCAAATTTCATATGCTTTCCGTATGAAACTCAGAGAACCGGCATTTATGCCGCCGGATGTATCCGCAGAAGCATGACCATGGAAGAGACAATTGAAGACGCAACGGGAGCAACCCTTAAAGCGATTCAATGCATTGAATCTTCCAACAGGGGTGTTGCGGTTCATCCGAGATCCGGCGATATGTCGTTTCCCGACTTTTTCTTCCAGAGATGCACCCAATGCAAGCGCTGCACTGAGGAATGTCCTTTCGGCGCTCTGGATGATGATGAAAAAGGCACACCAAAGCCGAACCCGACCCGATGCAGACGCTGCGGAACCTGCATGGGGGCCTGTCCTGAGCGGATTATCGGTTTTGCCGATTACAATATCGACAGCATAGGATCGATGGTAAAATCGATTAAGGTTCCTTCTGAAAATGACTTTGACGATCCACCTTTAAGAATTCTTGCCCTTGTTTGTGAAAATGACGCTTATCCGGCTCTTGATATTGCCGGCATGAACAGGCTTAATTATTCGCATATCGTAAGGTTTATCCCTGTAAGATGTCTTGGCTCGGTAAATGTTATATGGATAAAGGATGCGCTTTCACAGGGAATGGACGGTATCTTTCTCCTTGGCTGCAGGCACGGTGATGACTACCAGTGCCATTTTGTAAAAGGGAGCGAACTTGCAAGCATAAGAATGAAAAAGATAGGTGAAGCTCTCCAGAGCCTGGCCCTTGAAAACGAGCGGGTTGCACAGTTTGAAATCGCGATAGATGAATACGACAAGATTCCCAAGATGATAGGTGATTTCGTGGAAATAATCGAAGGCCTTGGGCCCAATCCGTTCAAAGGATTCTGATATTTATTTATCTCCCGTCTTTATTTTCTGATGGCGGGGGATAAATAAGAATAAGGAGGTATAAGTATGACGGACAAATATCTGATTGAGCCGGATGTTAACTTCATAAAGGATGTTGAAGCGCTTGGCGGGGATACGCTGAAAAAATGTTTTCAATGTGCAACCTGTTCAGTGGTGTGTCCTATCTCTCCGGATAACAAACCGTTTCCGAGAAAAGAGATGATCGCGGCGTCTTGGGGTTTAAAGGACAGGGTTCTAAAAAATGCGGACATCTGGCTTTGCCATAATTGCGGGGACTGCTCGACAAAATGCCCGCGAGGCGCCAAACCCGGAGATGTGCTTGGAGCATTACGCTCGCTTGCAATAGCCGAATACGCTGTTCCGAAAAGTTGGGGAAAAGCTGTAAATGATCCGAAGAAACTGCCCTTGTTAATTCTGGCTCCTGTTATTATTTTTATTGTTCTCGGTCTTGCAACAGGTCTGCTTGATTTTACACCGTCCGGAGATGAGGTTGTTCATTCTAAATTCTTTTCTACATGGCTTGTTGACATAATATTTGTTCCTCTTGCCGGTTGGGTTGCGGTTATTTTTGCGCTTGGGATCAAAAATTTTGTTTCCGATATACATGAAAATGCCGTTTTGACAGGAAAGACGGATAAAAAGGATTTTGATCAGAAGGATTATGTCCTGGCCCTTATAAAAGTTATTCCCACGATATTAAAGCACAGCAAATTTTCCGAGTGCGGTGAGAATAAAGAAAGATCTTCTGGGCACCTCATGGTTTTGTATTCATTTGTCGGACTCTTTATTGTAACCAACATTTTCTTTGTAACATTGTACGGCCTTCAGATTCACGGTCCCTATTCTCAAATGAATCCCGTCAAATGGCTTGCAAACATAAGCGGTGTTGCGCTTGTTGCAGGCGGTTATCTTTTGATGAAAAGCAGGATGGATAAAAAAGACCAGACAAGCAGCTATAAAGACTGGTACCTGATCTGGCTTGTTCTTGGTCTTGGTATTTCCGGAATGCTTACTGAAATTACAAGGCTGGCCGGTTGGGCGGTTGGCTCCTATGCAATTTATTTCATTCATCTTATTTTCGTATTCAACCTCTTTGCTTTCCTGCCGTTCTCTAAACTTGCGCATCTTGTTTACAGAACGCTTGCAATGGCATATGCGGAATATAGCAGAAGAAAATAGAAAGATAGGGTTCAAGGGGTCGAGGATTCAGGGATTCAAGTGATCTTTTGAAGAAAAACCGTAATTTATTGATATATGTAAAATGATCTGCAACTAATGAAAAAGGGAGATGGTTTGACACCACCTCCCTTTTTTTATACTTAGGAACGTTTTTCCGAATAATTTATTTTCCGGTAGCCGCTCCATGCAGTTTAACTTCGACCTTTTCGGTCAACCCTGCATAATATTCTTTAAGAATAACAAGCACTTCCTCGCGGCCAAAGTGATCCGGAATCGGGGTGTTTTCGGAAAGACCCTTGCGGAGTGCTGTTCCGCTTAAGATAACGCGGTCGGCCTTGGTGTGCGGGCAGGTTCTGTGAGATGCCATGCCGTCGCACTTGAAGCAGTAGAATGTCCAGTCGATCATAAGCGGCTTGCAAAGAAGCGCTTTCCCCGGTTCTTTCGGATGAGGAATCTTGTCAAAAATTGTCTGTGCTTCAAACATGCCGTAGAAGTCGCCGACGCCTGCATGGTCGCGGCCGATGATCATCCGTGAGCAGCCGTAGTTCT
>JBFYVZ010000077.1:0-9484 GCA_041298995.1 Desulfobacteraceae bacterium | reverse complement strand
CCACCGGAAAGAAAATTGATACCGATATATTTTCCAATATCTCGCCATCCGACGAGCCATTGATCTGTTTCCATCTTTGATTCTAAAACACCGGAATCAGCCGCGCCCGCCGGATATGCAGGACAGGGTGTTGCCCATCATAATTTAAAATCAGGCGCCAGCATATCTCTTATATCCTCCGGGAAGGCCATGCAGAGCGTTTCATTAAACAGGTTTCTAAGGGCGCCCACATCAGGCGTTCCAAGAGCCTGGTTAAAGAAAGTCCTGGGAGAAAAGAGAAGATGAAAACGGGTAAAATCATCATTCTTTGCTCCGGTAAAAAAATTCATGTTAAAGCTGTAAATACCCATCTTGTCATAAGCAGCCATTGCCTTTGTCAGCCCCATGGCTATATCTGAAAGATCTTTCTCCGTCAGGCCAAGGGTGCTGTTAACACCATCAACCACTGCCAGAACATCTCCAGCGACCCCTATAGGAGCATAGGAGCTCATCCACGCTGTTCTCCCAATTCTTCCCAGAAACCTTTTATTTTGCGACTCTTCGCTCTTTACAAGATCATCCCAGAAGTTAGTCCCGTTTGCCTTATAATATTCTTTTGCGGCTTCAAGTTCCTGCCTCATAAGATTCGGCGCTGAAGAAGTAGAAAAAACCTGGAGATGGGGATGAATAAGGGAGCTTCCGGAAGCCGGCATGTAGTTCCAGTTGATAATATGATAGACCGATTCAGGATGTTTCAGGTTTTCGACTCTTTTAAAAAATTCAAAAGCCAGCCGGAATCCTTTTACAATGAGCTCAGATGTTATTTCGGTCATCGGAATATAATGGCGGCTTCCAAAGGTTGCCACAGCGCCAAGGCTGTCATAGGGAGCAATGTTCGGAAAAAGCACCATATCCCCGGATATGAGGCGTCCTTCGGGTATGAGATCCTCCTCAAAAAAAGGAGTGATGCTTAAAACCTTATCGGGGCAGAAAGGGCATATTTTTTCAGTACCCGCGATGATTTTATCAAAATCCGGTTTTTCCCATTTCAGCTTCATGAAATGGCATATTCTCGATGTTCGGCCTGTAAGAGGGTCTTTTCTTATTTCGCTTGGAATCGCCCTGGTGGCTTTATTTTTTGGATCAAGAACAACGGTTTCTTTCAGGTGAGCTTCAAATTTCATAATGCCTCCTTGATAAGCATTGGTTTCTGGTCTCTGGTTAAATAGACTGAAGGTGTACAGGCTGAAAACTATCAGCTAAGAGCCTGTAGTCTACAGCCACTTGAACCCTGGAATTCCGAAGGCCAAAGGTCCGCCAATTTCTGTGGTGGATCTTTGTGGCGGATTGAACCCTCGAATTCAGTTTTGTTTATATATCATGATAAGATGTTGAAATAAACAGAAAAGGTTCTTTCCCTTGACACTCTGTGCCTGTTTTATTATATTTACTCGCTTTTAAAAGAAAATTACATAAAATAATCAATCTATGCCATATAAAAATTTACAGCAGTTTATAAAAGAACTCGAAACTTTGGGCGAATTGCACAGAGTCACCGCCGAAGTTGAGCATGAACTGGAAATCACCGAAATTGCAGACCGAATTTCAAAATCATGCGGCCCGGCGCTCCTTTTTGAAAGAGTCAGAGGATTCTCATATCCTCTTCTTATCAATGCCTTCGGAAGTTATAAACGGATGCAGCTTGCGCTCTCCTGCAAATCGTTTGACGAAATAGCCGTCCGGCTTGAGTCGAACATAAAGATGCGTCCTCCCGAAGGATTCATGGATAAGATAAGGATGCTGTTTACCCTTAAAGAGATAGCCGGATTTATACCCAAAAAGGTAAAAACCGCCCCCTGCCAGGAAAACATTTATACCGACGGTCTCCTTCTCGACAGACTTCCCGTATTAAAATGCTGGCCGCATGACGGCGGTCCATTTATTACACTCCCGATCGTTATAACAAAAGATCCCGATACGGGGATTCAAAATACCGGCATGTACCGCATGCAGAAATATGACAATTTATCGACCGGAATGCACTGGCAGTACAATAAGGACGGAACACGCCATTTTGATAAATATAAAAACCGCAAACAGAGAATGGATGTAGCGGTTGCCCTGGGAGGTTCACCGGCAGTTACTTATGCCGCCAGCGCCCCGCTGCCGCCCGATATAGACGAATTCATTTTTGCCGGTTTTCTCGAATCAAGACCGGTTGAGATTGTAAAAGCAAAAACGGTTGATCTTTTTGTGCCTGCAGAAGCGGATTTTATAATAGAAGGTTATGTAGATCCGGACGAAGACCGGATAGAAGGTCCGTTCGGGGATCATACCGGCTTCTACTCAGCAGCCGATATCTATCCCGTATTTCATGTAACGGCATTGACCTGCAGGAATGACGCGATATATCCCGCGACGATCGTCGGCAAACCGCCCATGGAAGACTGTTACATGGCAAAGGCAACCGAAAGAGTCTTTCTTCCAATGCTGAAATTTCTCATACCCGAAATAGTCGATATGGAGCTGCCCATCGAAGGAGTTTTTCACAACTGCGCTCTTATCTCCATAGACAAAAAATACCCCGGTCAGGCGAAGAAAGTCATAAATGCGCTCTGGGGTTTAGGGCAGATGGCTTCGACAAAATTCGTAGCAATATTTGACAAGGATATCAATCTGCGGGATTCGGGCACAGTTGTGTGGAAACTTCTTAACAATGTCGATCCCAAAAGAGATCTGCTCATGTCGGAAGGCCCTCTCGATGCCCTCGACCATTCCGCCCCGTATCCCAATTTCGGCGGGAAAATGGGCATAGACGCAACACGAAAAACCCGCGAAGAAGGCATGGGAAGAGACTGGCCGGATGAAATAGTCATGTCGCGGGAAATAAAAGATAAAGTTGTGAAACGCTGGAAGGAATATGGATTTTAAAATATTTTCAAATCTTATAATGATCGAGCAGACTCTCTTTGCACTTCCCTTTGCATATCTTGGAGTTCTGTTTGCAGGCGGGAAGAATATTTCAACATGGATTTTAGTTACCATCGCCCTCGTTGCAGCGCGAACAGCGGGCATGTCCTTCAACCGGGTCATAGACGCGAAAATAGACACGAAGAATCCGCGCACCAAAGACAGGTTGATTCCAAGGGGAGAAGCAAATAAAACAGAAGTATGGATAATCGGAATAATATCTTCTATTGCGCTTATCGGATCATCTTATCTGCTCAACAGTCTCTGCTTTTATCTCTCATTTGCGGCAGTTTTCCTGTTGTTTACATATTCCTACTTCAAGCGGTTTTCTTCATCATCACATTTTTATCTGGGATTTGTCGAAGCTGCCGCGCCCATAGGAGGCTATCTTGCAGTGACCGGTGAGTTTTCTATCGTTCCTTTTGTTCTTGGAACCGCTATCTTGCTGTGGA
Source organism: Desulfobacteraceae bacterium (assembly GCA_041298995.1). Lineage (GTDB taxonomy): Bacteria > Desulfobacterota > Desulfobacteria > Desulfobacterales > RPRI01 > RPRI01. The sequence goes on along the minus strand of JBFYVZ010000077.1, from coordinate 6,083 downwards.
TCGCAGGCCTCGATATTGTCTATGCTCTTCTGGATGTTGAATTTGACAAAAAAGAAGGCCTCTATTCCTTTCCCTCTGCGTACGGAGAGAAAAAGGCTCTTGCCGCCTCAGGAATTTGTTATGTTTTATCCTTCGGAGCGATGATTGGAGCAGGCATGATCACGGGGAAAAACATGCCATACTGGGCAGCGCTTGCATGCGTTGCTTTCATCTTTATTTACCAGCAGAAAATTGCAAGGAGCAGGGATATCGGAGTTGCTTTGAGAAAATTTTTCAAGGCAAACATATATGTCTCCCCTTTTCTCTTAATCGGCACCCTCATTGATGTTTTTTTGTAACTACTCAGGCAGATAGACTGTAGGCTTTTAGACTGCAGAAACAGCGACAAATTCAGATGAAACATTACGATCTTCCGGATACAATTATAAATAAAAGACTCGGGAAAATCGCCGTAAAGGTTTTTGAGGGAATACCTGTATCAAAAGCAGACGCCGAATATATGCTGTCAACAAACGATATTCTTGATCTCGGCAAAATAAGCAATTTCATAAGAACAAAACTGCATGGTGATGCGGCATACTATGGCGTGAACATGAACCTTAATTTTACCAATATATGCGAACTTCGCTGTCCCCTTTGTGCCTTTTCCAGAAATGACGGTGATAAAGACTCGTTTTTGCTTTCCCTTGATGAAATCGAGAAACGGGTCAGAAGTGCCGTTGCTTCAGGTATTGACGAAGTACATATAGTTGGCGGTCTTCATCCGGAACTCAAAATTGATTACTTCGAAAAAATGATAAGGCGGATAAAAAAAATCAAGCCCGACCTTTTTGTCGTGGCTTTTACTGCCGTTGAGATCGATTACTTTGCGAGAAAGAACAGAATCACCGTAAAGGAAACCATGAAAAGACTGATTGACGCCGGAATAGGAGCAATGCCCGGCGGAGGCGCCGAAATATTTTCTCCCCATATAAGAAACATCATCGCTCCCGCAAAAATCTCAGGCAACAGGTGGCTTCAGATAATGAGAACCGCTCATGAAATGGGTCTTAAAACCAATGCCACCATGCTTTACAATCATAAAGAGGAGATCGGGGATATTGCCGGCCATCTTGCAAAAATAAGGAAGCTCCAGGATGAAACAGGCGGATTTAAAACCTTCGTCCCACTGCTGTTTCATGACACGAACACAAAAATTCGAGCCAAACGAAAGACTTCAACAGGATATGACGACATTAGGATATATGCTGCAAGCCGTATCTTTCTTCATAACATACCCCATCTGAAAGCCCTCTGGATGTATCTTGGCGATAAAATGGCCCAGGTGCTGCTGCGGTTCGGGGTCGATGACTTTGCGGCAACTTATCACAATGAAAAGGTCGTTCATGCCGCAGGAGCAAAAACGCCGGATTACGGATCCGAATCTTTTCTCAAAAGGCTGATTCAAAATGCCGGCCTGAAACCTGTCCGGACTACCGCAAATTACCGGATCCATTGAAACCGGAGATTTATTGATGCAAGTCGGTTATATTGATTATTTAAACTGCTGGCCTTTTTACTACCATATGTTTGAAAAGAAGCCCTTGGAGGGCATAAATGTCGTACCGGGACTTCCTTCAGAGCTGAACAGAATGATGAAAGAAAAAAGGCTCGATTTAAGCCCGGTATCTTCTGCAACATATGCCGATATAAAAGATGACGTCTTACTGTTGCCTCAATTTTGTTTAAGCTCTGTAGGATATGTGGGATCGGTGATTCTGTGCAGCAATTATCCGATCGAAGACCTTAACAATAAAAAAGTCGGCCTCTCGAGTGCGTCACACACATCAAGGGTGCTCCTTAAAATACTGCTTGAAAAATTCTATGACATCGAACCTTACTATCTTCAGGCCGTACCCTTTCCGGATTTAACCGGCCATGATGCAGCCCTGGTTATAGGAAACGATGCCATGAGAGGCTGTGCCGATAAGGCCCCTTACAAATATGATCTCGGGGAACTCTGGCTTCATAAAACAGGGTTCCCGGTTGTTTTTGCCGTATTCGCCGTACGGAAAAATATTGTCAAAGAGAGTTTGCCAGAGTTAATGGCTGTAATAAATTCATACAGATCATCCCTGCAATGTCTTATCCAGGAAAAGGAAAGCGTAATAATAAAGGCTAAACAAAAGTATCCGGATATATCATATGATGTGAACGGTTATTATGATACTTTGCAGTTTGATTTTACAGGCAAGCTGAAAGACGCTCTTAAATATTATCTGTCGGCTGCAGAAGAACTTAATTTATTAAAAAAGGTGGAATCGCTGAATTTTTTTAATGATGCATAGGTTAATAGACTGCAGAGATTTAGACTGAAGGTGTTTAGGCTGAAGGATGAAAAAATCGGCAGACAAAAATATTAAACAAAAGATATACGCCGGGAAAAGAATCTCTCCGGAGGAAGCTCTTGCCCTTTTTAAATGGAACCTGATTGAACTGGGTGAGGCCGGAGATATGCGGCGAAGACTCGTTTTCCCTGAAGAAGAGGTCGGATTTATTGTTGACCGCATCATCAATTTTACCAATATCTGTGAAGCTGCATGTAATTTCTGCGCCTACCATGCAAGGGCGAATCTGATTAAACCTTTTGAGCTTACACAAGATGAGATTTTTACAAAGATTAAAAAACTTGTTTCAGCAGGTGGAACACAGGTGATGCTCCAGGGAGGTCTCCACCCGGAATACACCCTCAATACTTACGTCAACATGGTAAAAAATGTAAAAAAACAATTTCCCAATATATACCTTCATTCATTTTCTCCCTGCGAAATCGCTCACATGGCAAAAAAAAGTTTGGTCTCCATTGATGAAGCAATATTAAAGCTTAAAAAGGCCGGCCTCGATTCGGTGCCCGGCGCATCCGATTTGCTGGTTGACAGGATACGCAAAAAGGTAAGCCCGAGAAAAATCGGGAAAGGCCTCTGGTGCGAAGTAATGTATGCGCTTCATCGCCACGGGATGAAATCTTCGGCAACCATGACCTACGGCATGGGGGAAACTGATGAAGAAAAGATAGAGCATTTAAATGTTGTGCGCGATGTACAGGACACAACGGGAATTTTGAGAGCTTTCATCCCCTGGTCCTTTTCTCCTGCACGCACCGGATTAAAAGATATTGAGCCAGCGACAGGGATCGATTATCTCAAAATAGTGGCCATCTCCCGCATTTTTTTGGATAACATCATTTATATACAGGCGGGATGGCTTACCGAAGGACTGAAACTTGCGCAGATTGCACTCACAATGGGAGCAAACGACATGGGCGGAGTTCTGATGGAAGAAACGGTAGTAAAAGCAACCGGCATTAAAACAAAGGCGGGTATTGGCGAATTTATCGACATAATAAAAAACGCCGGGAAAAAACCTGTTTTGAGAAACTCAGAATATAAGGTGATAAAAAAAGGGGGCAAGGATTCGAGGGTTCGAGCGTTCAAGTAAAGAAGAGAAGCATCAACGATAACTTTTTGAAATATTATAAAGTATGGAGATTCAAATGACTGATCTTTCGATCGCATTTTCACCTTGCCCAAATGATACATTCATATTCCATGCCATGCTTAATTACGGCATAGATACGGGCAACTATACTTTTTCACCTCATATCGATGATGTTGAAGCGCTGAATAACGCAGCTTTCAAAAAAATATTCCAGATTACAAAGCTCTCTTTTTACGCATATCTTCTGTTAAAAGAAGACTATGAGCTTCTTGATTCGGGTTCGGCGCTTGGCTTCGGATGCGGACCTCTCCTTGTAACAAAAAATGAAAGAAAGTTTTCCTCCGATTCCAAGGTTGCAATTCCCGGCAACTATACCACGGCTTTTCTCCTTTTGAAGCTTTGGAATCCGGAAATCAAGAATATCGTCGCAACCAGATTCGACCGGATACTTCCGGGGGTTCAAAGCTGTGAATACGACGCTGGACTCATCATTCATGAAGGAAGGTTTATCTATCCTGAATACGGCTGCACAATGATCATAGATCTTGGAAAATGGTGGGAGAAAGAGACAAAGCTTCCCATTCCGCTCGGCTGCATTGCAATAAGAAAAGACCCTGAAACAGTCATTCACAAAAACGAGGTTGAGCTGCTCATCAAAAATTCGGTAATTTATGCAAAAAAGAACAGGGCTGCTTCACGCCCATTTGTGAAGAGCCACTCGCAGGAATTGGACGACAAGGTTATAGACGGACACATTGATTTGTATGTTAATGATTTTACCGTATCATTGGGTATCACCGGACAAAGAGCGATTCAGACTCTTGAGGAGATGGCAAGGTGGAAAAAAATCCTTTAATCTGTCTTGTCATGGCCACTCTTCTTGAGGCAAAGCCCTTTATCGGCAGGCTTTCATTGACAAGGCTGGAATCCAAACCTTTTCCCGTTTACAGGAACAAAAATTATATTCTCATTATATCAGGAATCGGGAAGGCAAACGCGGCAATAGCCTGTGCATATGCCTGTCTTAAATTCACACCCTTTTGCATCGTAAATCTCGGTGCGGCAGGCGCAACAGGCAACAAACATGCTCTTGGCGAACCATTGCATATAAAAATGGCTTTCGATTGCGACAGGCCGCAGTTTAAATCAAAATCCCCCCATAAACTCACTCCCGAAGTTCTTGAGGGTTTTTCTTATGCTAAAATAGCGACTCACGACCGACCTGTTCTTGATCCTGCAGAGAGAAAGAAATTATCGAAAACAGTTGATCTCATAGATATGGAAAGCGCGTCTGTAATTCAGGCATGTAACAAATTTAAAATCCTATGCTATGTCTTTAAATTCGTAAGCGATACGCCGGAGCATACCAGAGATAACGATATAGTTGAAAACATCAGGAAATACAGAAACCCTTTCTTCAGCTTCTTCCGGGAATCCGTACTGCCGATATTATAAATTCTTCCCTGCAAGCTGAAACCGGTAAAGCCGGACTCCGGAAAATATTTGTTTCGTTATGAACCGAATGATGAACAAATTTTCACACTTCACAAACTACACGAAATGGGGTAGAGAAAAGCGTTGAAGATTACCAGTTATATATGAACTTTAATTCTCCTGTATTCACGTGGATCTATCAAGCTCTTTTCTCACAGCCAGTCCCAGTTTCTCGATGACATAAGGTTTTCTCACATAGGCACCGGCGCCGAGCGCCTGGGCCGCTTTGACGCGATCCGACTCCGAAAAACCGCTCACGATGATCGCTTTCTGTTGAGGATGGATTTCAAGCACGCTCCTGTAGGTGTCCAGTCCGTCCATACCGGGATCCATTATCATATCCAGAATCATGAGATCCGCCTTATGTTCCTTCAGGTATGCCAATGCCTCTTCACCGCTGGAGACGCTTGTCGCGCTGTAATTCAATCTCCTGAGCATCTCTTCTGCCAGAGACCGCTGCCCCTTCACATCATCCACAATCAGTATCGATTCGCCTTTCCCCATGTATTCGGAAATATCTGCAGAAACAGTTTCAGCGGATAACTCTTCCCTAGTTACGGGGAAATAAAGGGTAAAGGTGCTCCCCTTTCCCTCTTCGCTCTCTACGTTGATGTAGCCATTATGATCCTTTACCGTACCCCAGACTACCGCAAGTCCTAATCCCGTTCCGCTTCTCCCCATGACCTTCTTAGTATAAAACGGCTCAAAGATGCGTTTAATATCATCCGCATTTATTCCTTCCCCTGTATCGGATACGGAAAGAACAACGTAGTCTCCCTCCTGAATCATATCATATCCCTGAATCGGCTTGTCCAGATACTGGTTGGTTGTCCTGATGGTCACAAAACCACCTTTCTTCATGGCCTCACTCGCATTGGATACTAGATTGAATATCGTTTTGCCAAGATGTACGGAAGAGGCAGAGATGTTCGGCAGGTCAGGTTCGAGTTCGGTCTTGATCTTTACAGCAGAATTGTAGGAAGATAGCTTTTCAAACTCCAGTGATTGTTGCCAATCAGCGATGATTTTGTTCAGGTTAACAACCTCTCTGCCGGAGACTCCTCTTCTTGCCAGGGTCAGAAGATCCCCCACAATCGTGGCAGCTTTCTGGC
>JBFYVZ010000224.1:0-2818 GCA_041298995.1 Desulfobacteraceae bacterium | reverse complement strand
CCTTTCTTCATTGCAGACTGCATTGCATCCTTAGCTCTGTCAACATCTCTTTCATCCATCTTGCTGCCTCCGTTTGATTTAAGTTATTAATACCCTACAGTCTCTGCTGTGGGGTTTCTTTTACGCCCGAGCTTCTTCTTCTCATGCCACGCATTTTATTCAGTGATAAGAATTCCCTTTTTGTGACTTGATGTGTCTCCGAAATCGACTTGTAAGTCAAGTTCTATCGGTACCAGCATTCCCATCATCCTGATTTATCATTCAAACTACCAGCATTCCCGGTTTCATGCCCCTTTATAATTTATAATTTCCTGCTCTTGCCTTGGTTTGAAATCCGATGCGACCCAGTGCTAAAAGATGAGCCAGGGAGAGAGAACGGAATACTGGCATTCTATCTTATTGAATATAATACTATTAATGACTATGCGAAGGTTGGATATTAAATTCTTTCTGTTGAATGTATTTCTTCCTGAAAGCAATAAGTTGGAGATGATGTAAATTATTCAAGCTTTTTCTTGGCAATGGTCACCCCGAGACGATCATCGGTGTCGAACCCCATATTTTATTGTTAAGATTGCCTTGCCATACAAGATGGCTTTTCTTATAGTTCAACAAAAAATAAGCAACTGCATAGTAATGTAAATTCTTTGAAGGCTGTCAAAGTAAAGTTCCTGGAGATGCTCCATTCAAATCGTAATCATTATTTTTCGTGATTTGTATTTTAAGGTCTCGTAGGTATTGTTAATTCTTGATAATTATGGTTTAAATCAAGTTCATATTTGTATAAAAGTGGATTTGGGGAAGGCAGATCATGGTGATATTAAGAATTCTTTGTGCATAAAAAATGATGTTCGGGAATGAGTCACTCTCGATTAATACTGTTGGGCCCGTATATCTCGAGACTTAAACTCGACCGTAAACAGAACAAGGAGGATATGATGAAAAAGCTGACGATACTGGCAATGTTTTGTATTTATTTCGCTATGAGCATTCCGGCAGCGGCACAGACGGTGACGGCGCCTTCGGGCCATGAACCCACGGGGCGCAGGAAGCTCATGCAGGAGCAGATGGGCAGCATGCGGGACGGCATGAAGATAATGAATGAGTCCCCCGGTTGCCAGATGATGGCAGGCGGAATGAAAGGCGGGGAGTCGGGTAAAATGGAGATGAAACCGATGGGCATGGGGCCGATGATGTGCCATCAGATGATGGAAAAGAAGATGGAGATGATGCAGGTCATGATGGAAGGCCTGATCGAGGCTTCGCAGATGAAACGATAACCGTTTGTTCAAACGAAGGGGCGTTGACGATGGGCCGCGTACCCAATAAAAAGAGGACGGGACATGAACGGAAAGCATTGGATTATCTGGGTCTGGGCGATGCTTACATGGATGGCTTTCACACCGGCTTCTGTGGGTCAGGATTCCCACAAGCATCACGGAACCGCCTCAGCGGTTAAGGAGAGGGGCTTCCAGGCGATGCTTTAACACCCACCTATAATGGGTCGGTGTAGAGGGAAAAAGAAATCTTTTATACTCGGCGGAAAACCGGTAAAGGCAAATAAATATTTGTTTTTTGATAAATAAATCTGTAAAGATAAAAAGATAATTGTACACATAACTATGAAGGAGCAGAATGAAGAGGGTTGTTCTTACCGCCACCGTATTGCTGGTTGCTTTTTTTACATATACGGGAGGCTTTCAGTTTCTTAACAGATCCAAACCGGATATACCCCTCACTGTTACCGAGAACACAGGAAAAAATTTCAGGGAGATAACAGGTGTCATAAAAACCGGGGAGACTCTCTATGATATCTTCAAAAGATACGGACTCGATGTAAGAGACTTGTTTCTCATGAGGAATGCGTCCGCCGGCATTCACAGGTTAAGGGATATATCTACGGACCGTCAGTACAAATTCATGGTAGATGAGAATAATAAGGTCCATTCTTTCAATTACAGCATCAATGACGATCTTTCCCTGAATATCATGCGGAATGAAAATGGCTTCAAAGCGGAAAAGATCGAAGTTGAATATGAAAAAAGAATAGGGCAGATAGGAGGTGTTTTAAAGGACAGCCTTATCGCATCAATAGGCGAAGGCCTTGAAAGGACTTCACTGGCACTCAATATATCTGATATATTCGCGTGGGACATCGACTTTACGACAGATCTGAGAAACGGCGATACGTTCAAGGTAGTAGTCGAGGAACTTTACAAGGACAACGAGTTCAAGAAATACGGCAACATAGTGGCTGTCGAATTTGTCAACAACGGCAAAGAATATAAAGCGTACAGATTTGAACATAATGGGAAGGCCGGTTATTACGACGATGAGGGGAAAGCATTAAAGAGGGCATTCTTAAAGGCTCCCTTAAGCTTCAGAAAAATCAGCTCCAGATTTTCAAAGAGCCGGTTACATCCTATTCTTAAGAGATACAGACCACATCATGGGATTGACTACTCCGCACCTCAAGGCACGCCTGTATCGGCCGTGGGAGATGGCACGGTAACCTTTTCAGGCTATCAGGGGGGTTACGGAAAACTTGTTGAGATAAGGCACCACAACGGATACAGGACTTGCTACGGTCATCTCTCAAGGATCGGTAAAGGTATTACCTCTGGTGTTAAAATTGATCAGGGTGAAGTTATAGGATATGTCGGTTCCACCGGGCTTTCGACAGGCCCGCATCTGCATTATGAGATGAGTGTAAACAATAAACCGGTAAATCCCCTGAGGATAAAAATGCCCGGCGGTGAGCCGCTGCCTCAAGTTGCGTTAGCCGAATTTGGTGCCTTTCGCGAACAACTGTCGAAAA
>JBFYVZ010000217.1:0-9917 GCA_041298995.1 Desulfobacteraceae bacterium | reverse complement strand
CGATACCGAAAAATTTTCCAAATCAACAAATGGCGATTGAATGGGTGGATTTTCTGCTCAGTGATAAAGGCGCATCTGCTATGGAGGCTACCGGTCAGAGTGCAATCAGGCCAGCAGTGGCCAGTGATAAAAACAAGCTCCCGGAAATCCTGAAAAAATACGTTAAATAAACCGATATCTCCCATAGGCTCTATTACGGTGCCCTTGGGAGCAATTTATTCAAGCATTAAATTTATCCGCATAAGACTCGGATTTTCATTTTCGACATGCGCCTGAAGGGAACCATGTTGTTGAATTGCTTCAAGTATTTTCAGCCTTCTGAAATCTAGTATAGGGTATTGGGAATCAGAGCAGGTGGGTATCTCATTCCCGCATATAGAGTATAACATACTATGTTCGGGTGTATTAATCCAAGGATCAGTTATTATGTTATTTTGAGTTATTTTTGGTTTGTATTTTTCTGTGAATTTTAAAAACCTTGACTGTTAATTTCTTATATTCTAAATAAAGACCTAACAACTACTTTTCTGCAACGATTTGAGCGTTATAACCAAGGACCATCCAAGGAAGCAGTTGTTCAACACAAAAGAAGTGGCGCTGGCAGCCAGGCTGGCATTAAAACTCAAAGTTCTTTTCAGCCTGGAAAGAAAAACGGGCCAATTATTTGCCAAGATTATAGTTGGAGATCTTCCCTTTACCGTGAAATTAACACCTAAGCAAAACAAAGAGCATGTCATATTTCCAGGACAAACAATATCTATTGGCTATCGCCTTGGCCAAATCAAATGGATTTAAATGATGAAAGTATACCTGGGTTTCGATGATACGGACACGCTTGACTCGCAATATGGTACCGGAAAAATAGTAAGATGGTTTCAAAGTGCTCTGCCAGAAGGTTTTAAATGCCTTGGTGTTGTTCGTCAGCAACTTCTTGTGTGTGATGAGATTCCATATACGTCTCACAATAGCGCAGCGTGCCTGATCGTTGAGATGCCTGAACCGGATCTTCTGAAAGAAGCTATTGAAAGGGCCGCAAACCATCTCAAACAATATGCGATGGATGGCAGTGATCCTGGTTTATGCGTTGTTACTGAATTTGATTCATCTATCGGCTGTCTTATAGATTTTGGTCGGTTTTGTACCCGTGCAGTTTCTACACAGAGGCAGGCTATTGAGGCTGCAAAAAAAGTTCATCTTTCCGGTCATGGTGGCACAAATGATGGAATTATCGGTGCCGCAGCCGCTGTTGGGTTGACAGTTTCCGGCTGGTCCGGGCGCTTCATTGAATTTGGAAATTTGCGCAATTTGCCGGATGAAGTATTGGTTTCTGAACTAAATAGTATGGGTCTTGAAGTAGTTTCAATAAAAAGAGATGCTGAAGTTCCGGCTCCAAATGATTTGGTGATCACAAACGCTTGGCTCCGCCCACGGCTTTTAGGACACCGACCTGTTCTATTTGTAAGCCCACAGGGGAAAGGGCTTTGGAAAAACATTTATTGGAAACGAAATGGAAAAATTAGTCATTTGGAAAAACATGAACAACTTAAGGCTAAAAACTAAATTGTCTAATGTCACTGACAATAAGCTTTTTGCAAATAATGTTACTCCTCATTTTTCTTGACGTTATCATAGAGTTCAATAAAGTTCAGTAAACTTTCCGCTTGTTTTTGCATGTAAGTAATCCAATAATCCAGAACATCACTACCCTCAACCGTCAGTTGGTAGACCCTTTTTGCTGGCCCGGTGCCATCTGTTTCCCACTCTGATGCAACCAGACCGTTTGCTTCCAAATCCCTCAGGTGACGATATATCATACCTGGTGGCGCCAGACCTTCCACAAAACCGAATTGGCAGATCCTTTGAATGAGTTCATATCCATATGAACGCTTCTTTTTCAAGGCCATCAAAATGGACGGCTGGAAGTAGCGTTCGGATTTTTTAGATCCGGCCTGCAATGACTTTTTGGACGGTTTACATAATTTTCTTGACATATATCCTCCAAAGATATATATACATATCATAAATATGATTTTATTAACAATAGCACTTAGGAGGTAAAAATGGCAACTAAAATATTTGTTCGTAAAAGACGCAAAGTTGAAATGGGAGAAAAAAAACCAATGTTTCGTGTCGTTGGTGTAAGCGGGTCGGATATCAAAATTTATGTCGAACATATCCGGAAAAAAGAATTAGATCAAATTAGCAGCGAAACGGGAGCCGAGGTGGTCTATTTGGAAGCCGGAAAAGGTCAAAAAAACGGCGGCGGGCAAAATCCTAAATAGACGCGATCTACTTGCATTTACAACCTCAGGAGTATAAAATGTAGTATATTTATAAAGGATAAAAATCCAACTAAAACGATCGATGAAAGAAAGAATATCAGTCTTTCTTATTCTTCTTTATAAATGATGGTGCCTACGTGCTCGCCTTCTAAAGCTGCCAATATGTGTTCCGGATGGTTTAATGCATCAATTATTTGAAGTTCCTTCAAGCACTTTGCCCTTTGCAAGAATGTCAGAATTGGTCGTTCTATGATTAAATCATCCAGATCTAATGCGATGAGTTTCTGAGCAGAAATACGATTATAGAATTTTAGATTTACATGCTCTGATTTGGGAACTTTTTTGGGGTCTTTGTCAAAAAGCCCCTTTTCATCCTTCAGAAATATCAGAGATCGAGCTCCAATATTTTCCGCCAGGAGGAAGGCACCGCAATCTGTCCGATGCGGAGGGATTGATCCGTGCTCAGCAGGGTGCTCAAAAAAACCGTAGGGTGGTATTCCATAGGTGATGGGCATATAACCCTGACGACAAAACATGGTTAGTTGCTCTAAGTTGTCCCCATGACCAATCTTAACCCCTCCATGTTTTGCCAACAGAACCGAAAGCATTTCTGCGTTTTGCCAGGAAACTTTATCCCCTAATTTAGACAACACTCCGGTAGGCATACCTAAATCCACACCGATATTATAGACATGCCGAGCACGGGTTCCCCCTCCGGTCATAAGTAAAATCTTGTGCTTGTCTTTAGCTTTGATCAAAGCTTCTAGAATTGGAAACAGAGCTTTTCCTCCTCGGTCCATTATACTTTGTCCCCCTATCTTGATTACATTAATATCAGGATGCATTCGGAAATACTCAGTTGACTCTGTCTTCCTGAGTAACTCCTTGCTTACTAAGGATTCTCCCATTAGTGGGGATTTGATGTGAAGCCTCCCCTTTTCAGGTTCTTCTTTAATCAATATTGCCATTTTTACCTGCCTTTAGTTTTGAATTTGCACCTCAGCTCAAAATATGTTATATGTTCTCCAAAATTGTCATTCTATATGCATAATTATTATAATTATCAACCATTTTGAAGTTTGTAAAAACAAAAATAAACATAACCATTTAGATTAGTTCATTATATTTATGAAAATAATACTGAGGTGGATAAATGATTTATTTGCTGTTGGGAATTCTTATTGCTGCATATCTTTGTGAAGTCGTTTTTGGGTCTTGTACCGGGGTTTATAATGCTGAAATTGGCTATGAAAGTAATTGTATACAAATTAAAAAACTAACGCAAAAGCAGTATTTTACAGAACTATTGCCAATCTTGATTATTGCTGTTGGACTTCCACTATTACTATGTAAAATTATTTCATTCTTCAAATAGCCTCCCATTAAAATCAATCGGAACTAAACAGAAAGCCGTTTTCACTTTAAAATATACGCAACTTCGATGCCTGTGGGAAAACCGGCTGCAAGATTTAAAGCCAGCGTGGTGCCCAGAACATGAATGGATACGACTCGTTGCATGTCTGAATATAGTAGAGAGTCAGAGAAAGCTGGGCTTCGGCAAATATCAACAAAATCTCCAAAGCAGCCATCGGCAACATATAGATAACTGATAGGTAATGGGCTCTGAGAAAAATGGCCAGCACTAAAAAAGCATCCACTTCATTCGGATAGCAGCACCACCGAAACGCTGTTAAATAATACCCAAACTCCATCCCCTTCTCCGAGGGCAAGGCGTCGGCAGCTTTCGCTAGTTACAATCGAGCACACCTTGGTTACATCAGAAATCCGAACGACATATTCCGTGTTGATTTGACCTGGGTTGATCCTTTCAATAATGCCATTTAATATATTGTCTGCGCTGCATTCAGGCTCATGGTCACTTTTTTGCAACATCACCCAAGGGGCTTTGACCTCTGCTGTGATCAATCGGCCCACTTTCAGACCGAGCCGCACCGAGCTATCATTAGTGATCACCGTCGTGACACGATATCCGTCGCTGGTCAACAGTTCCACCAGGGTTTGGATATCTCCTTGCTGAATTGTTTGGATCTTTCCAAAAAAGGAGTTGCGGGCGCTGGTTTTGCGAGCCGACTCTCTTTCCATAAAAAGTTTGGTTACTTGCTGAATATCATCTTCAGAAAAGGAAACATAGGAAGAAGTCAGATTGGGTGTCGAATGTCCCAAAAGTACCTGTACCGCAGGCAGCGGCATGTCGTTTTGCATCAGCTCAACGGCGCGCGACTTGCGGAGGATCTCCGGTGCCCCCAACTGTTTGGCAATTCCACATGCCTCAGCACGTTCGTAAAATTTACGCCGTACAAAGCCGGGATCAACATTGAGCATGTTTTGCAATGTCTTCTTAGAGGCGAGATCGGTAATGATCGTCCGGATCTCACGACAGAACGCCTCCGGCAGCTGCACTTTGCGATGATGGCGGCCTGAATCTTCATGCGTACGGCCAAAACGAATGAATTGCCGCTCAAAATCGATATCCTGCAATGGATCTATTCTCAGCACCTCGCTCAGCTTGGCTCCTGTGTAACGTATCAATAAAAAAATCAGCAAAATGCGCCGGCGCGCCAGGCGTATGTCTGAACGCGATGCTGTCTCAGCCCAGGCACGGAAGGATTGCTCCAATTGATGGAGCTGGATGATGTCGAGGTATTTGTCCTGATCCGGTGCGGAAAAGATCCGTCCATGGTAAATTCGCTCCGGTATAAACGCCGGATGAGAGGCCTGGTTCTTTTTTTTCTTCAATTCATTTTTTTCGCTCATGAATTCCTCGAAATAGTCGGATTAAATATTTTACCAACCACCTTGTTGAAATGAAGTTTTCAATACTTGAAGCGTTGGATGAAAACAAAAAAATTATTGACATTATTTTAAACCAACCATATTATCACGATATATATAACTTTCGTGATTGTTAGTCAATATATTCTTGTTCAGGACGGTTTTGGAAACAGGGGTCGTGATAGGTGAATGGATAATGAGCTGAGATTGCAAAGCAAATAACTGACTCATCGACTCATCCTTTTGCCTACTTTTTTGCTCATCTGGTAAAATTTATGGAATGTCACATTTTTTTGAGAAGGAGGAATCTTCATCATGGAAATGGATGTAAAGGTTGCTGGGAGGCCTGTCGGGTTAAAAACAAAGAATCTTTACAACCGTATGGAATGGGCGGGGGCTTTCGGAGACGTCGGCACCCTGATTCCTTTTATTGTTGCCTATATCACCATTGTAAAGATACCTCCCCTCGGACTTATCTTCATGTTCGGCATTATGCTGATGGCATCCGGGCTCTATTACAGAACGCCGATTCCAATCCAGCCTATGAAAGCCATTGGAGCGGCAGCTATCGCCGGAGGGATAAGCCCGGCAGCCCTTTATGGATCAGGGCTCACTACGGGGCTTTTCTGGCTTCTCGCCGGTGTCACTGGAGTCCTCAAACCGATAACCAAACTTGCGACCAAACCGGTGGTGCGAGGTATCATGTTGGGTCTGGGGTTAACATTCATGGTCGATGGCGTCAACCGGATGAAGACAACGCCGGTTCTGGCTGGTTTCGCCCTGGTTGTTACCTACATCCTTCTCACAAACCCCAAAATTCCGGCCATGTTTGTGCTACTCCTCATCGGAGTCGTTTCCGCCGTTATTATGAACCCCGAAATCATGTCGGTTCTGGCCCAAATCCATATCGGCTTCACACTACCGGTTTTCAGCCTTCCCATGATTACGTGGAATGATCTTGTTACCGGTACGTTGCTTTTCACAATCCCCCAGATACCACTTACCTTGGGCAATGCTGTGATTGCGATCGTTGCAGAGAACAACGAGCTCTATCCCGACAGACAGGTGACGGAGAAGAAGATCGCTATTTCTCAAGGTATCATGAACTTGGTGTCACCCCTTTTCGGTGGCATTCCCATGTGTCACGGCGCCGGTGGGATGGCCGGGCATGTTCGGTTCGGCGCAAAAACGGGCGGGGCGCTGGTAATACTTGGGGGTATTCTCATTTTGATTGCCCTGTTTTTCAGCGACTCCGTCTCCATTATCTTTAAGATATTCCCAAATTCGATCCTGGGCGTGATCTTGTTTTTCGCGGGCTCGGAGCTGGCTATCGTGGTGAAAGACATAGGAGACAAGAAATCCGATTTCTATGTGATGCTTATTGTCGCTGCGTTTGCCATGTGGAATATGGGCGTGGCCTTTCTTGTCGGGATCATATTGGACAATTCACTGAGAAGAGGTTGGATCAAGATTTGATGCGATTGAAGACGACGGTCTTGCTCTTCGTTTAAAATTTTCGGGTATCATCTACAATGAACTGCCCGTCTGGCGCGGTTATTACGGCAAGCCGTCGAAATGTGCACAAATAAAAAAATCGACGACGTCCTCAAGAAACTTGGAATATACCGAGATACCAAAGATATGCGTCAAATCATAGAAAAAGCCGACCTGTGCCATGAATGCCCGGAGGTGCTGCAAACTACTCGGCTGCTTTTTGAGATGTTTTTGACCCGTCTGTTGGCAAAAGAATTTTTGAAATCGTACATCCTCCATTGATTCGAGCATGCTGGTATCTCTCGAATATTTAAGTTGAGGGTTGTTTCCCATTTTTCATTGAGCCAAACATCCAGGTTATTTTATTGTTAATGTCATAATTACTGAAAAACAATATCATTTATTTCTGTTTGAAAATCAAGCATTTCCTTCAAGGGTGACTTTTTGTGGAGGAAGACATGCTGGCCCCTCCTAAAAAGAAAATCAACTGTCAAGCACTTGCACCTTTCATCCAGTTGCCAATATGGCCATTCTATGTTAAATATCTATATATTCAAGTTGTTGTACATCTACAAATAAATGATTTCGATCTATGGAAATATTGAGGAATACTGTTGGAAGGATAGCATAACATCGCCGGCATGGGCTTGTTCGAGGTTTTATTTGAATCGATCATCCGATTTCCGACTCGAGACCGATTTCCTGGCTTTCTCAAGCCAGCCGGTCCGTACTTCCACTTGAGTATCGAATTCAGGAACATAAGGCTTGATGTCCAAAAGCGGGGTGCCGTCGAGAATGTCCACGTTCTGGATGTGCAGCACACCACCTTCGATCTTGTCCAGTTGAACAGTGGAAAGCCCAATGGGGTTCGGACGCTTAGGCGCACGGGTGGCAAAAAGTCCCCGTGGCTCCGAATCCATGAAAGGCACAACGTGGAGGTTGAATGACTGGCTGCGGTGGAACTGGTACAGCAGGATGATGTGTGAGAAGCCGTCGAGATCCTTAAGCGCCGGGTGGAAATCCTCGAACACCTCAACAGTGCCCTTTACGCCGGCGGCTCCCGCCGGCTGGATCGGCATGTCTTCGAGCTCCATAAATGGGGAGTGGATAATCCCGATTGGTGCGAATGCAATTTTCATTTTCTCACGCGAACACAGCTCTTCAGCGGGCGCGTCTTTTTATGCTCCGCTGCAGGAGCATGGTCAGGCCTTATCATTATGAATCTACTGATTGCAGGAGCACAGGCTTTATATCGGCCACCGGCGTTCCATCAATTGCTTCTATCGGTCTCACCCTTAATCTATTCCCAGTGATTTCCAAAACCGTAACTCGGTGTAAGCCAAGTGGGTTTGGTCTATCAGGAGACCGTGTAGAAAAGACACCAGTCATAGGCTTGCTCTTGTCCCTGCGAGGGTGTAACTTCAATATGTCACGATGAGCCTTGTGAAACCATGTAATTATGATAATTTCACTACCAACTGAAATTCCTTCAAGTCCCTCTGCAACCGCCAAATTCACTTCGACCCACGCATCGGGTGCATCTTCGTATCCCTGGCGAGGTGCTGCCTCGCGACTGGCCAGTTCGGAGCATATGACCCCAATTGGCTTGATCTCATAATTGGTTTCGCTCATATCTCGTCCTTTCTGCGCTGCTTTGGCTTGAGGCTTAACAATGTTTAGATTGATCCGCATAAATACACGAAATTTGATATGTTCGGTCCGTATAACCTGCTATTGATTTTTGCTTGAAGTCATGTATTTTCTTCGAGGTTGGCATTTTAATGATAACAGGAAGATCCCTTGGAATCAACCTCCTGAAATTATTTCCGACTGCTTTAACCGTCAAATTTGTAACTCTGTACCTACTTATCAATAACTTTGGATTCATTATCGCGGTGAAGATTACAGGTTGACAGATTGTACAACGGGAGCCAGGTGCGCGGTTTACCGCGTCGCCTGAACTCCTCGGTTGGAATTTCCTTTGATTTCCGAATTATCTCCAGTCGTCTTCTTCGGCAGGAGATAAAACAGGCCCATGAGAAGCACAATGGTTATTGACTGGTATGCATCCCCCCAAAGAGCCCAAGCTATCAGTGATAAAAATGGCAAGGCGAGAATCATAACGTGCATACGCAAAATCTCTTTCTGGAAGGGCAAAAAGATCCGCCTCAGCGGGTTCTTCCGAAAGAAATCTTCCCAGTTCGTAATCAATACTCCCACAACCATGGGCCAAAAGCGATTAACAAGATGCATCACAGGGGTGAAGAAGTCCGAGTTGATAAAGCCGTTTCTTCCGAACAGGGAGAGTGGTTCCATCTCCGCAAACACAGATAGGAACAGTCCGTAGAACCCGAATAAAAAACTGTAAATGCGAAAAGATAGCAGCCCTAAGGATACGCTGACCAACGTCACGCCAAGAAGAAGAATGGTTGGAGAGAACCTCCGAAGAAACGGAAGGCGTTCGTCATAGGCTGCCTTGTCCGATCGGGCGGTTAGTATGATCTGCATCGTTGCTGTGCCGATACAACCCCATGAGTAAACGAGTCCCGCCAGCCAAGTGCTCCAGCAGAACTCTGGGAGTGACCATTCTTGGGTGACTGCAAATACCGAGGCCAACCCAAAGCCGACAACGCCATAAGGATTGATGGACGTTCTCAAGGTAAAGTTATCCCTCATTGGTTCCATTACAACGCGGAGGTGTCCGCTCTTTGCATTTTTCGCCTTTCGAACAATTAATATATCCAACTGGTTTTCCCCAGACTTTTGCGCAATCTTACTTCATTTCAATAAAAATAAAAAGAAAATATCAACATGAAATCAAGCATAAATGAGTTTCCGCTATTGGGTATTTTGTGGTAAAAAAACCAAGTGGGTAAAATATGGAAAAATGGAAACGAAGTTTGCGGATCACGTTGTTGTCGTTTATCAATGAAAATACACTACCTGTATTTCTCGAAGGTGTCTGTTGATTATTACCGTTGAAAGAAAGCATTTTCTTCATAGGCAACATTTTACTGCTTTCAGGAAGAAGGGTGGCTGCTAACGTCTTGAATAGAGCAGCTTATCACTTAAAAAACCTCTTTTGCTGTTCAAACAATCCCGGCCACTGCTTGCTGTCAATCAATATGAATGAACAATCACGATATTTCCCCCACCACAGAATGACTTATTTCCGGCAAAGTTCACGCCGTTTCCAGGGTCTCCTGTTTAGTTGTGTTGAATTCGCAGTATAAATTCGAATCCAGACCCTTTGCCACCTGACAAGGAGCCCTCTTGTTGCGGAGTGTTTCTAATCCCTCTTATAACGCCCCATCAGACGGTTCATCCCGATCAGGTTGGGTTCGATTT
>JBFYVZ010000209.1:0-5014 GCA_041298995.1 Desulfobacteraceae bacterium | reverse complement strand
TGCCCGCCACCCCTGTCATGATGTCTTCCACCTCTGCCATCCACATCCCACCCTACAAAACATCCTCCAATCGATATAAACATCATAACTAAAACCGTTGCCAATATCATGATTCTCTTCATCGTCTCCTCCTTTGCATTTCGTTTTGTCCTTTTATGGCGTCTCTCCGATCCCATGACCCCGCGCTACTATTTCACGATAACTTCAAAAAGAACTCTCATGTTAGCCTTTGCTGCTTCTGAGTAAACCTCTTTGGGCGCTGCTTGATACATTGCCGGGCTTGTCTCGCCATAGCCGATTATGGAAAGCCTGTCCCGTTTAATGATTCCTTAATAAATTATATTATTTTCCGATTCTGACCATAATATATGGCCACACAGTTCTCGATCTCCGATATTCGCTGCTTTTTACAATTCAATTGTTGTGCCAGGTTTTTAACACTCAGTGTCATGTTATCCATAATCCTGATTTTTATGTATAATTAATTTGAAGCGCATTTAATGGGCTGCCATTAACAGCCATATAAAAAAAGGTCATATATAACCTGTGGGTCATATATGGCCTTTTTTTGGTCTCTTTTATGTTATGGGTGTTAACCGATAAGGGCGGAGTGAAAATTATATGTGGGGAAAATATTTTGACATGCAAATAGAACATTCCTATACTTTGCATATCAGAAAGAAATTTTTAACAAATAAAAAAACACCATATGACAATCGTCAAACCTCTCTTTTTTATCTTTATGATAGTATCCATCCTGAGCCTCAGCAATGGATGTGCGACCTTGCCGAATGTCTCTGAAAAGATCGACGCGGCGCCGACTACCCAGGAACCGCGCCAAATAGTTTCGGTCAAAGGATTGTTGTCTCCGAAACAGAGCAAAGCCATCATGGAACGGCTGAAGCGATCGGTAGCCCCGACGGATATTCTGGAACGCCACATGGCTGTTGTAGAATCGATCACCGAAAGCCCGCTGACGAAGGGGAACAAAGTTGTTCTGCTCGCCGATGGTCAGGCTACCTATGCCGCAATGTTCAAAGCGATGCAGAAGGCCAAAGACCATATCAACGTTGAAAGCTATATCATTGAAGATGATGATACAGGCCGCAAATTTGCAGACTTGTTGCTGCAAAAACAGGCGGAAGGAATCCAGGTCAATGTTATCTACGACAGCGTGGGCAGCATGAATACTCCAGCCGCTTTTTTCCAGCGCCTGCGCGACGGCGGAATTCAGGTTGTCGGATTCAATCCGATAAATCCAATTGAAGTAAGGGGAAAATGGGGACTTACACACCGGGATCACCGCAAGATATTGATAGCCGATGGCAAAGTCGCCATTATCGGAGGCATCAACATCAGCGAGGTATATTCGAGCATTCCTCTCAGACGGAAACAAACCGAAAAGGCGCCAATTCACTGGCGTGACACAGACATTCAAATTGAAGGCCCGGCCGTGGCAGAATTTCAGAAGCTCTTTTTTGACACCTGGCTGCAGCAGAAAGGACCGGAACTTTCCGAACGTAATTATTTCCCTGATCTGAAAGAAGAGGGTAATGCCCTCGTGCGAGTGATAGGCAGCAACACAGGAGAGACAAACAGGATCACTTTTATTATGTATGTGTCTGCCATCGCTTTTGCAGAATATTCAATTCACATGACTAATTCTTATTTTATCCCAGACGACCAGATAGTAAAGGCCTTAACTGATGCTGCCAGGCGTGGTGTTGATGTAAAGATCCTTCTCCCCGGAATCTCCGATTCTCAATTGGTATTATATGCACAGAGGTATTATTATTCCGAGCTTTTGAAATCGGGCGTGAAGTTATATGAGCACAGCACTTCCCTGCTGCATGCAAAAACCGCGGTGATTGACAAGGTCTGGTCAACAATCGGCTCAACCAACATGGACTACCTGAGCTCATTAAGCAATGACGAGGTAAATGCGGTTATCCTGAATCATGAGTTTGCCGTCGAAATGGAGAAGATGTTCGTCAGTGACCTTGCGGATTCCAGTCAGATTCAATTGGATGAGTGGGAAAAAAGACCTTTGTTCCAGATGATCAGGGAGTTGTTTATGCACTTATTTTCCCAATGGATGTGAGATAACCCTTATGGCGATTGGTAGAATAATGTTACAGCCGGAACCCGTTTAACCTGAATTTGTGTCCATCCGGAAACTAAATACCTTTCTGATTGGCTGGACATTCGGAATTCGCTTGCTGTTTTTAGTTCAATGCGTCTTTCCATTATCAATGATGATCAAGGATATTGCTATCATTTTATTTATGCCTCTTGCTACAGACTTTTAGCTGAAAAAAAAGCCGAAAGCCGGCTTTCAAAGCACTTTATATACTGGTACCTGGAGGAGAACGGTTTTGAAAAGGTGCTGCAGGAGAGAGATTTGCAAGTCGGTCAGGCACGGTTTCAGATATTCTTTGACAAAATTCGGTTAAAATGCAAATAAAATACAAACTGTTGCGCATGATATTAATTCATTAAATGTGTGTGAACAGCTTTGTTCCTACCCGTCATTTATTATTACCGTAATTTCTTTGCTGCGGAAGATTCCGGATCGGGCCAAGGATCAAAAAGGGTGAAAAGGTGATGGAGAGGATATGATCGAAGAAAAGTATCAGGTAGTTGCCGATTTTGCCGTTTCGGCTGTGGAGGGTATCAAACGCACCGGCATGAAAGTGCTGGCATTGCGGGATCGTTATGCTAAAATCTTGATGCCTTTAGAGGGCAACATCAACCACATAGGAACCATGTACGCCGGCTCGCTTTTTATCCTGGGTGAATTTTCCGGCGGTATTCTTCACGGTGTATCTTTTGATTACAATAAATTTTTCCCGATCGTCAGGGAAGTCACCATCCGCTTTCAGCGGGCCGCAAAAACCAATGTCACGGTTGAGGCCGCAATAAGCAAGGAGACGGCCGCTCAAATTCAGGAGACGGCCGAACGAGAGGGTAAATGCGATTTCGAGCTCAAGCTGGACCTTAAAGACGCCGATGACCAAACTGTTGCCGAAGTTCAGGGCATATGGCAGCTTCGCAAATTTCGCGAGGGCCAGTCTTTAGCCGGAACCTGAAACACTATGCATAAGGAGCATCAACATGGCACAAATCATTGCCGACCGCAGGGATATCGAATTTGTTTTGTATGAACAGATTAATGCCGAAACACTTCTTAAACACGAAAAGTATAAAGAGTTTAATAGAAAAACTTTCGACCTGATCATTTCCGAAGCGCGCCAGCTGGCCCTTAAAGAAATTCTTCCGACCTTTGCGGAAGGAGACCGGGAAGGAGCCCGCTTTGAAAACGGCCAGGTCAAAGTACCCGCCTGCTACCACCGTGCCTTCAAACATTTCGTGGCGGGCGAATGGACCGCCATGATCGCCGACCCCGAACTGGGAGGACAGGGATTGCCCATGGTCATTGCCGAGGCGGCCTCCGAGTACCTTGTCGGCGCCAACTATGCCTTTACGCTATACGGGTTTATCGGCCACGCGGCCGGAGAAATGATAGAGCTGTTCGGGACGCAAGCCCAGAAAAAGCTCTTTCTGAAAAAAATGTATACCGGGCAATGGTCCGGTACCATGCAACTCACCGAACCACAGGCCGGATCCGACGTTGGCGCCCTTACGACCACTGCGGTAATAAATCCGGACGGTACCTATTCTCTCACCGGCAATAAAATATTCATTACCGCCGGAAATCAGGATTTGACCGAAAACATCATTCATCCGGTCCTGGCCCGGATCGAAGGCGCGCCGGCCGGAAGCAAAGGCATCTCGCTATTTCTGGTTCCCAAGATATGGGTCAACGACGACGGCAGCCTGGGCGAAGAGAATGACATAGTTTGCACCGGCATAGAGGAAAAAATGGGGATTCACGGCAGCGCCACATGCAGCACGACGCTGGGCGGCAAAGGCAGGTGTCGCGGACTGTTGCTGGGTCAGGAGAATAAAGGCATGCGTGTAATGTTTCACATGATGAACAATGCGCGGCTGGCTACCGGTTTTATAGGTTTTACGTGCGGATCGGCCGCCTACCTGTACGCCCTCGACTATGCCCGCCGGCGTCAACAGGGCCGTGACCTGGAAAAGATCATGGAGACGGAAGCTCCCCAGGTCCCGATTATCCGCCACCCGGATGTGCGGCGGATGTTGCTCTGGATGAAGGCGCACGTGGATGGGATGCGCAGCCTGATATATTTTACCGCGTCCTGTTTTGACAAAATCAAATGCGCCCGGTCGGATGAGGAGAAGGACTATTATCAGGGCCTGCTCGACCTGTTGACACCGATAGTTAAGGCGTACTGTACGGATCGTGGATTCGATGTATGCGTTCAGGCGATTCAGGTTTTCGGCGGTTATGGCTATACCAGGGATTACCCGGTCGAACAGCTGCTGAGAGATTGTAAAATTTCATCGATCTACGAGGGCACCAACGGCATCCAGGCCATGGACCTGCTCGGGCGGAAACTGGGCATGAAAAACGGAACCGTATTCATGAGTCTTCTTCAGGAAATGCGGGACACGATCAAGCTCGCCCTTTCAATCCACGAACTGAAAGAGCTGGGATCAAAACTTGAAAGCGCTGTCTCGCGCCTCGGCGAAACTGCCATGCACATAGGTCAGTCAGCCATGTCGCCTGATTTCAAGACCGCCTTTGCCTTTGCGCAGCCGTTTCAGGATGTCATGGGTGATGTCATTTTAGCCTGGATGCATTTGTGGCGGGCTGTTTTGGCTGTCCCAAGATTAAATGATCTGGTTGGAGGACTCTCCGGAAAAGCCCGCGAACAGGAACTCGGCAGAAATAGAGAAGCCGCCTTCTACGACGGCCAGCTCCACACCGCGTCTTACTTTATCAATTCGCTTCTGCCGGTGACATTGGGCAAAATGGAAGCCATCGCCGGTGGCGACGGCTCGGTTATTTCTATTCATGAAGCATCTTTCGGGGGTTAATACCGTGGTTATAAGTAATATGCCGTTGCAGCACTGGTCTTTTCCC
>JBFYVZ010000182.1:0-6826 GCA_041298995.1 Desulfobacteraceae bacterium | reverse complement strand
CAATAAATACAAATAGTTGCAAGCATTATTGCAACTCTTTTTTATTTCTGCTTTACATTCCCAACACTATTCCCCACAGTCACAGAGAATATCCATAAAGAGGATGTGGGGGAAAATATGTTTTAAGGATGAGTGAATCTGCCGATGACAATGAAAGGACGGAAGGGAAGTAAGGCGCTGGAATATGGGACCCAATCTGAAGGGGTGGGTGCTGGGGGGCCTTGAATTTGCAAACCGGAGTCCCATCAGTGTCGTAACCACCGATACGAAGTGTCTCCCGATTTTTGATGAATATTTTTCGTGTTATTTGAAAGATGTTCCGTAGGTTGAGCGGATTTTGAAGAGGGATTCGTTTTTTTCCTACCTCCCATTTTTGGTGAAAAAGTTTCCAGCTTTCACTTGTCAATAAACGAGAATATCTTCAAAATAACAGACATATTTAAAAAATTTATCCACCTAATTATCAATAATATAACTGTTGCTAAAAAATGCTGAATACCATTTATAGTGGTGAAGAAATGAATTTTAGGTTTAAGTTATAAAAGCTTGTTCAAACAGATTATCAACTTCATTTTCAACATGCTCCTGAAGAGAACTGAACTTTTCAATCAGGTTATTACACAGAGTTGTAATTTCAGATCCCCTCCGGATGTTCCCCCTATCTGCCGGACGAGCAGTGGTTTTCCTATCCACTTCTATGTGTTTTTAATTTTCCAGCATAGCTTAATCCTTTCTTTATCAAAACCTACAGGCAAGTCGAACTGCATATAAAAAGTAATACAACCATCAAGAGTGATATTTGCAATTTTCGTTATGACAAGATTGACACAGCGAAACACTTATGCTAACTGGAAATCGATAAAATAGAAATGGAGATCTGATAATGAATCATCCCATAAAACAACCAGATTTTTCCGACTCAGTTACCGTCTGGTGCCGTAATTCTGACGGAGATAATTATTCGTTTGAAGAATATACTGAACTGATTACATCCTTTCACGGTTTTGCCGCACCGGGGCTTGTTCTCGCCGGGAAAATGCTTGACATTGCCTTAAATCAGCTTCCAAAAAAAATATTATTCGATGCAATGTCTGAAACCTCCCATTGTCTTCCTGACGCAATACAGCTTTTAACTCCCTGCACCATAGGAAACGGCTGGCTTAAAATTATCAATCTGGGACGTTATGCTTTAAGCCTTTATGATAAATACAATGGAAACGGAATAAGGGTATTCGTCGATACTGACAAATTAGAGAATTTCAAAGAAATAAAAGCATGGTTCCTGAAACTTAAACCCAAAAAGGAACAGAACACTCCTTTGCTTTTGGAACAGATTAGAAAAGCGGGGTCAGAACTTTTCAGTTTCCGTGAGATAAATGTCGCTCCTGATTTTCTTAAAAACCGCCATAAGGGACAAATCAGAATCTGTACCGTGTGCGGTGAAGCATATCCGTACGAACACGGACGTATCTGCCGTGCATGTCAGGGCGAATCTCCTTATCTGTCATCAGCAGATAAATCGAAAGGAAGTCCCGTTCTTCTATCAGTTCCAGTGGAACAGGCAACTGGATATAAAATTTTACATGATATGACGCAGATTATTCCGGGTAAGAGTAAAGGACCTGCATTCAGACACGGGCAGGTCATTACCGGAGGCGATATTTGCAGATTACAGCAAATGGGGCGGCAGAATATTTATATCCAGGATAAAAATCATATCGGCAATGAATGGGTTCATGAAAACGATGCGGCAGTATCGTTTGCACAGGAAATGACCGGGCAGGGAATTATTTTTCAGAAGCAGCCTCATGAAGGAAAAATAAATTTGAAAGCATCCTGTGACGGACTCCTTACCGTGGATGAAGACCGTCTTGAGATGTTCAATATGATTCAGGGTGTTATGTGCGCAAGCAGGCAAAATTGCACGACGGTTAAGAAAGGACGTGATGTGGCGGGAACCCGCGCAATTCCGCTTTATCTTCCGAGAGCAGATTTTGAAAAGGCGATGAAGATACTCAAGGCTGCTCCTTTGTTTCGGGTAATTCCCCTCAGCAAGGCAAACATAGGAATTCTAGTAACCGGGACAGAGGTTTTCCGGGGATTAATAAAAGATAAATTTATTCCTATAATCAGCGCCAAAGCCGAAAAACTCGGATGTAAAATAATAAAATCTTTTATCGTGCCTGATGACAGGGATGCAATCCGCACCGGCATCAAAGACCTGATAGAGGCAGGCACCGACATTTTGGTAACAACGGCAGGGCTCTCGGTTGACCCTGACGATGTGACAAGACAGGCTATTTCTGATTCAGGAGCGGAGGATATTCTTTACGGTGCGCCTGTTTTGCCCGGCGCAATGACATTGCTTGCGCATATAGGTAAAGTAAAAATTATCGGAGTTCCTGCCTGTGCCCTCTATTTTACAACAACAAGTTTTGATTTGCTTATGCCGAGACTGTTGGCAGGGATAGAAATTACCCGGCAGGATCTGGCGCGAATGGGGCATGGCGGATTCTGCCTGCAATGCAAATCCTGCAAATTTCCAAGATGTGCTTTTGGAAAATAAATCCGGTTCAATTTTTTTCATCTGGTCAGGATACAGCCTGCGGTTTTAACTGCAGGTTTCATAGCAAATAAGCATGGAGAATTTTTTAATGAATAACCCTGTTACCATAAACGGCAAGGTCTTTGAGTTCACCCCCGGCCAGACAATTCTGGAAGTTGCCCGGGCAAATCATATTGATATTCCCACGCTTTGTTATCTGAAGGATACAACTCCTACGGGTGCATGCAGAATCTGTGTAGTGGAGGTTAAAGGAGCGCGGAGTCTTATGCCTTCATGTTCCACGCCTGCAGCTAAAGACATGACAGTACTTACGGAATCAGCTCCGGTTGTCGAGGCAAGGCGTCTCATTATTCAGCTTCTTCTCTCTTCGGGAAACCATAATTGTGATGTAGGCGGCGCCGGCACCGAAGACTGCTGCCCTCGCTGCGGGGACTGCTCGCTTCAGGATCTTGCATACAGATACCAGGTGAAAGGAGACAGGTTTCCCAAAACCGCCTCCCTATACCCTCCGGAGCTCGATAATCCTTTTATCATAAGGGATTTTTCCAGATGTATCTTATGCGGCCGTTGCGTGCAGGCATGCAACGAAGTACAGGTCAACAATGCCATAAGCATAGGATACCGAGGCGCATCCACCAAAATCATAGCCGCCGGGGACAGGCATCTCAAGGATTCCGATTGCGTATTCTGCGGAGAATGTGTCCAGGTTTGTCCTGTGGGAGCTTTGGTTGAGAAAAGAACACCTTCTTCATACAAAGCGTGGAAAACAGAGAAAATCCGGACTACCTGCCCGTATTGCGGAGTGGGGTGTCAGCAGTGGCTTCATGTTACAAACGGCAGGATTGCCAGGATAACAGGTGTTGAAGATGCGCAGCCCAATCAGGGACGTTTATGTGTAAAAGGCAGATTCGGTTATGATTTTATTTATTCAGAAGAAAGGCTGAAAACTCCTCTTATAAAGGAAAACGGGAATTTCCGTGAAGCCTCATGGGATGAGGCACTCGATCTGGTTGCAAATAAATTCAAAGCCATTATTGCAGAACATGGTCCTGATGCTATTGCAGGCGTGAGCTGCGCAAGAAGCATTAACGAAGATTCTTATCAGATGCAGAAACTTTTCCGCGCAGCGATCGGCACAAACAATATCGATCACTGCGCGCGTACATGACATGCTCCCACCGTTGCCGGTCTGGCAACCACTTTCGGTTCAGGCGCAATGACCAATTCGTTTGCCGAGTTCGCGAAAGCCAAAATGTTTCTCGTGATCGGCTCCAACATGACCGAAGCGCATCCGGTCGCCGCAACCTTTTTGAAGAATGCTGTGATGAACGGCGCTCAGCTCATTCTGGTGGATCCCCGAAAGCATAAACTTGCGAATTTTGCCAATGTTCATGCACAAATCAAGGTGGGAAGCGACATTGCATTTTTAAACAGCCTCATGCACGTGCTGATTCAGGAAGACCTATATGATCGAAAATTTGTGGAGTCCTGCACCGCTGGTTTTAAGGAGCTGACGGAAAAAGTATCCGCTTATCCGCCCGAGGACGCTTCAAAAATCTGCGGCGTCAGCCCGGCCATGATCCGGGATATTGCCCGCAGACTTGCTGCGGTCAAACCCTGCATGCTCTGCTATACGCTGGGGATCACCGAACATACCTGCGGCAGAAACAACGTGGTATCCACCGCAAACCTGCAGATGCTGCTTGGGAACATGGGCATGGAATGCGGGGGTGTAAATCCGCTAAGAGGACAGAACAATGTTCAGGGCGCCTGCGATATGGGTGCATTGCCCGGGGTTTTTCCGGGGTATCAAAATGTAACAGCCCCTGAAATGCGGATGAAATTTGCAAAAGCATGGGGAGTTGAAAAACTGCCTGAAAAACCCGGACTCATGATTCCTCAGATGATGGAGGCATTACCTGCCGGCACGATAAAAGCATTCTATATTTTCGGAGAAAATCTCGCCAATACAGAGCCGGATATTCACAAGGTGGAACATGAGCTTTCAACTGCTGAATTTATCGTATGTAATGACATTTTCCCGACCGAAACCACAAGGTTTGCCCATGTGATTTTTCCTGCTGCAGCATGGAGTGAAAATGACGGAACTTTCACAAACAGTGAAAGACGCGTCAGCAGGGTGCGGACCGCAAGCAAACCACCAGGTCAGGCAATGCCCAACTGGTGGATTTTCAAACAGATTGCAAAACGTTTGGGACACAGATGGGAGTCAGACAGCGCAAAAGAACTTTGGGATAATGAAATTTCCCAGCTTGCGCCGGCATTGAAAGGAATAAAATATTCACGCCTTGAGGGCAACGGACTTCAATGGCCCTGCCCTGATGAAAGCCATTCAGGAACCTGCTTTCTGCATAAAGACGGTCAATTTACCTGCGGACTTGGCATATTTACTCCGGTGGACTGGACCCCGCCTGCTGAAGTGCCTGACAGCGAATATCCCTATGTTTTAAGCACGGGGCGAAGACTTACGCACTATCATACACGCACCCAGACAGGGCGTTGCGAAGGCTTTAATGATTTGCTGGGTGAAGAAACCGCAGATATATCTTTTGCTGATGCCAAACATCTGAATATCCAGCATGGAGAAATGATAAAAGTCAGATCCCGGAGAGGAGAAGTTGTTTTAAAAGCCAATGTAACCGAACAGGTTCCGCAAGGACTTGTGTGGATGTCGTTTCATTTCAGGGAAACCTGTGCAAACTGGCTTACAAATGCAGCATATGATCCGTTTACTTTGACTGCGGAATATAAGGCTTGTGCCGTGAATATTGAGAAACCGGCGTAATTGAAGACTTCCGGTATACGAGAACCACCTCTCAGCCTGAGATGCGGTTCCAGGGGAGATCGGACAGGGGTTTGAAGCCCTGCTGCTGGGCCAGGATGTCCAGGTGAACCATGCACACGGCGGCTGTATCGAGGTGGGGCATGACCTCCCGCTCCCGCATGTCAACACAGGGCAGGTAAAGACCGCATTTGCGGCAGACATCCACCCGTTCTCCCGGTTGATCCGGCTCCATCAGGTACATTTGAAGTTCCTTATCCGTATTGTCACAGACCGGGCAGATATGGCGGTTGATACGCCAGTTATGGCTGCACAGACCACAGTGCAAAAATTTCTGACCGCCGGTTTCCTTTAAGAATTCCCCGGGATCACCGGAATATCTAGCCAGAAAACTGACAGATGGAAGACTTCCGCAGACCGGGCAGTACCCTTTTGACCATGCTTTCTCTCCCATGCCTTCACCGATTTTTGAAGCAAGTGATTCTAATACCGTAGAAAGCACTGTCCTCATGACAAATCCCAGTGTGTCACCTGATACGCCGATCGATTGTGCTGCAGGATCATAATGTTTGAAACTGCCGTCCAGATATTCCTCTGCCAGCAATACAAGCTGCAGACTGCCATCCCGGTGGGAGCCCATGATGGCATCAATATCGCCGCCGATGGCCGGAAATGTTTTTTTGACTGCGGGCAGCATCCATTCAAGCGCAATTTTCAGAGGCTCGCACCAGGGTGCAAGAGACAGGTTCGCCAGAAGCGGAACGCCTGACTCCATACGATCATGGGAGCCGGTCAGATCAACCGGCCGGGTGTGGTCACTCAAATGGGCGATACACCAGGCTTTCTGTAAAAACAGATCGGTAAAAGCTCTTATCAAATCTGTCATAGCAGGCCGCCGTTTCAGTGCATATTCTGAAGTCATATGAATGGCCTGATTAATAGTATTCTCATCAAAAGGAATATTTTTCATAAACGAAATCCGTCCATATCATGATGGGAAAGCCCCCGGCCGTTCAGCCGGGGGTAGAGGCATGTTTGATTGCGTCGGTTGTCCGCTATCAGCCCAATAACAGCCTGCTGGCGGATTGTTTGACAGGCGCAAAGAGTTGTGCAAGGAACATCTTTCGATCCATCCCGGAATCGTTACCGGCAACCGAAAACTTGTGGTATTTCTGGGGCTCGTCTGTCAGGAGGTAGATTACGTTGACAGAATCCGGATCAGCCAGCGTGGCTTTGGGGAAGCTCTTTTTAACTTCCGCAAGGCGGGCTTTGGCCAGATCCAGCATCTCCTGCTGCTCACCAAAGTTCATGGCTCCGGTTGGGCAGGCCTTCACACAGGCCGGCAGCAGGCCATGGGTCAGGCGATCGTAACACATGGTGCACTTTGAGATTCGACCGGTTTTTGTGTCTCTCCGGGGAATGTTATAAGGACAGGATTCCCGGATCTCCTCAAAGTC
>JBFYVZ010000178.1:0-5935 GCA_041298995.1 Desulfobacteraceae bacterium | reverse complement strand
GGGAAAATGAAAAGCTGAAAATGATGCCTGTTGTCATCCTGACATCATCGCGTGAAGAAAGCGACATTGTTGAAGGGTACAGACTTGGAGTGAATGCCTATGTTGTAAAGCCTGTTGATTTCAATGAATTCGTGAAGGCGATAAGGACATTGGGATTGTTCTGGGCAATCATAAATGAACCGCCGCCGGGATGTGGATAAAATCGTGGATCGTGGATCGTGAATCGTAGATAGTGGATCGTGATTCGTGAATCTTGGATCTAATCCGCCAGAAAGATTGTCGGACCTTCGGCGAACGACGAACGACGAATCACGATGTACGAAGTACGATATTCGAAGTACGGAGGGGTTATGAAAAAGCTTAGAATTCTTAATCTTGAAGACAATCCGAACGACTCTGATCTCATTAAGGAGATGCTTGAAGACGGGGGTATTGAGTGCGAAATAACGCGCGTCGAAACGGAGAAAGATTTTCTGGCTGCGTGCGTTAAAGGCGGTTTTGATATAGTACTTGCCGATTTCAATCTTCCGACTTATGACGGGCTTTCCGCGCTTGAAATTGCGCGGGAAAGATGTCCTGATCTGCCTTTTATATTTGTTTCAGGAAAAATGGGTGAGGAAACCGCAATTGAATCCCTCAAGAGCGGCGCAACCGATTATATCCTTAAGAACAATTTCAAGCGGCTCGTACCCTCAGTACGAAGGGCATTGAAAGAAGCTAAATTGATAATTGAACGCAAGCAGACCGAGAAATCACTTCGGGAAAGCGAGGAGCGTCACAGGATGCTCTTTGAGAATAGTATGGATGCTATTATGCTGACCATACCTGATGGTAGAATATTGAATGCAAATCAGGAAGCGTGCCGTATGTTGGGATATACTAAAAATGAATTGACAGAGATTACAAGGGATGAAATTATTGATAATAATGATCCCCGTTTGATTCCGGCGCTTGAGGAACGTTCAAGAACCGGGATGTTTAAAGGTGAGTTGACATTTGTCCGCAAAGATGGAACCAGGTTACCCTGTGAGATATCCAGCGTCATATTTAAAGATGGTGATGGAAATGTCAGAAACAGTATGATTATCAGAGATATCACCGAACGGAAGCAAAAAGACGAGATCCTGCGCAAATCCATAAGCGGAATCATACAAGCCATGGCTCTCACAGTGGAAACAAGAGATCCCTATACCTCAGGGCATCAGATCAGAGTTGCCGAATTGGCGGAAGCAATAGCCATAAGAATGAATTTTACTCCGCATCAGGTGGAAGGAATTAAAATTGCTGCCTCAATCCATGATATTGGAAAGTTAACGGTGCCTGCTGAAATTTTAAGCAAACCTTCAAAATTAAGCGATATAGAGTTCCAGCTTATACAGGTTCATCCGGAGGCCGGCTATAACATAGTAAAAGACATCGAATTCCCCTGGCCTATTGCCGACATGATCATGCAGCACCATGAACGAATGGACGGTTCGGGATACCCGAAAGGCCTTAAAGGCGGAGAAATTCTGCTGGACGCCAGAATACTGGCTGTAGCCGATGTAGTCGAAGCGATTGCCTCTCACCGCCCATACCGCCCTGCTTACGGGATCGATGTCGCCCTTAAAGAGATTTCAGACAAGAATGGTATTCTCTATGATGCTGCGGTTGTTGATGCCTGCCTGAACCTCTTTAAAGATAAAGGGTTTAAGTTTGAATAGCCTCGTGCCTTTAATTGAAAGTCATCGGGAGCTTAAAGAAGCGGTAAAAGGCATTGAAACTGAAAAAAGAGTCGGCTTCGACCTTGAAGCAGACTCGATGTACCATTTTTCGGAAAAAGTCTGTCTTCTCCAGGTTGCCTCAAAAAACACCGCCTTTGCGATTGACACCTTAAAACTCAAAGATTTATCTCTGTTAAAACCTCTTTTTTTACGCATGGATACAATAAAGATATTCCACGGCGCCGATTATGACGTGCGGTCTCTTTTCAGAGACTTCGGTATCGAAATAAAGAATCTTTTTGACACCGAACTGTCATCCCGTTTTCTCGGGATAAAAGAGACAGGTCTTGAGGCAGTACTCAGAAATCGGTTTTATTTAAAACTTGAAAAGAAATATCAGAAAAAAGACTGGTCGCAAAGGCCCCTGTCTTCAGATATGCTTAACTACGCTCTAAATGATGTCCGTTATCTTGTACCACTTTCCGAAATTCTTGAAAAAGAGCTTGATGATGCAGGACGTCTGTCCTGGGTAAAGGAAGAGTGTGAAATATTGTGCAGGGTCAGGCCGCCTGAGGATAACGGTGATCCGCTCTTTTTAAAATTCAAGGGGGCCGGAAAGCTTAAGCCGGAGACTCTTGCCGTTCTTGAGGCGCTTCTTTGTTTTAGAAAAGAGGCGGCTCAGATAAAGGACAGGCCTTTGTTTAAAATCATGGGAAATAATTCGATACTTAAACTTGCCGAAACAAAACCAGACAGTTTGAAAAAAATCATTAATACCGACGCCCTCTCTCAAAGGCAGTTGGATATATACGGCAAAGACATGGTTAAGATTATAAGCAAGGCTGTGAAGACACCAGTAAATATGCTTCCTGTTTATCCAAGAAAAACAGCTTTTTATGTTTCAGAATCGGCGTCAAGGAGAATCGAAGAGCTTAAGATTTGGAGGGACAAAAAGGCGGTAAAACTTAATATTGATCCTGGGCTTTTATTGAACAAATCCATTATAAACACAATCGGGGTACAAAACCCTGATGATCCTGCCGGTCTGTCAGCGGTAAAAGAGATGAAAAACTGGCAGAAAAGAGAGTTCGGGGATGAAATTATCAGGGTTTTGAGACGAAGGAAATAACAGAACACCTTAAGGCAGATTAATGTTGACATAAAAAAAGAACTTTTCTATATTTCCCCCGCTGGAAAACAATCTATTAATAAAGGGTATCTATTCAAAAACCCTTTTATGAAGAGCATATAAAAAAAATAAAGGAGGTGAAGTCTGAAGGACTTTGGTCTTTTTTTAAAGAACAATCAGTTTCTGGTATGGTTAATAATCAATAATAAGGAGGGGGTTTAATGAGTGCAACTATACTTTTTGCTTTAGGATGCGGGGTATTAGGCGTTATATACGCCATAATGACCGCAATGTGGGTATCAAAGCAGGACGCAGGGAGTGCGAAGATGCAGGAAATCTCAAATGCTGTTAAAGAGGGCGCAATGGCTTTCCTTGCACGCGAATACAAAACGGTCGCAATTGTTGCGGTGCCTTTGACGGTTCTTCTGGCCTTCCTGGGAACCTGGACGGCTATAGGGTTCGTCATCGGCACGGTCGGTTCGGCAGTCGCCGGATACATCGGCATGATGGTTTCGGTACGGGCCAATGTTCGGACAGCACAGGCAGCACACAAGGGCATCCAGGCCGCACTCGGCCTTGCTTTCAAGGGTGGCTCTGTTACAGGAGTTATGGTCGTTGGGCTTGGAATTATCGGCCTTGCAGGATTTTATTTTGTTGTAAAGCAGGCGGCTCCTGAGCAAGCTTTCCATGCGCTGGTCGGTCTGGGTTTCGGATGCTCACTCATGAGCGTGTTCGCCCGTATCGCAGGCGGTATCTACACAAAGGCTGCTGATGTAGGAGCTGATCTTGTTGGAAAGGTCGAAGCAGGTATTCCAGAAGACGATCCGAGAAACCCTGCTGTTATTGCAGACAACGTTGGCGATAATGTAGGCGACTGCGCAGGCATGGCGGCAGACCTTTATGAAACATACACGGTTACGCTCGTTGCAGCAATGCTTCTTGCAAAGACTGTTTTTGGCGCTGAGAGCGCATGGGTCGAGTTTCCACTTATGCTCGGCGGAATCTCGATCATTGCTTCCATTATCGGAACATTTGCAGTAAGACTCGGCAAAAGCGGATATATCATGGGCGCCCTGTACAAGGGACTCGCTGTAGCCGGCGTGCTTGCAGCAATAACCTTTTATATCGTTACCGGTGAATTCCTGAAAGGTGTGGATCCGGCTTCAATGGTATCTCACCCTTCATTTACCCAGATGAACGTTTTCCTTATGGCGCTTATCGGCCTTGCATTGACCGGAGTGATCGTGGTTATAACCGAGTATTTCACTGCTGCGCAGTATCCCCCGGTGAAACACATTGCACAAGCCAGTTTGACTGGTCATGGAACAAATGTTATAGCAGGCCTTGCGGTTAGCATGAAGTCAACCGCAGCACCTGTTCTGGTTATCGTTGCTTCGATCCTTGGCGCATATCATTTAGGCGGTGGATTTAGCGGCGATGCATCAGGCGGTCTTTTTGCTATTGCCTTATCAGCGGTTTCGATGCTTTCGATGACCGGCATCGTGGTGGCCATTGATACTTACGGGCCGATCACGGACAATGCAGGCGGCATAGCAGAAATGGCAGGAATGCCTAAAGAGATCCGCGACATCACAGATCCATTGGATGCAGTCGGCAACACCACAAAGGCTGTTACAAAGGGTTATGCAATCGGTTCAGCAGCTCTTGCTGCACTGGTTCTCTTTGCCGAGTATTCGCGCTCTTTCGTGGATCCAGTCACGAAGTTGGCGATGGACATCAAATTCGATCTCTCGAACCCGATGGTTCTGGCAGGTCTTTTTATCGGCGGTCTGCTCCCTTACTATTACGGCTCACTCCTTATGGAGGCCGTTGCTAAGGCTGCCGGCGGCATCGTTGTTGAAGTGCGCAGGCAGTTCCGTGAGATCCCAGGCATCATGGAAGGCACGGGAAAGCCGGAGTACGGCAAGTGTGTTGACATCGTGACCAAGGGTGCTATTCAGCAGATGATGGTTCCTGCGCTTATCCCGGTTGTTGTTCCTGTTGTAGTAGGTTTTCTGCTTGGCAGAGAGGCGCTTGGAGGCGTTCTTATGGGAAGTATCCTGACCGGTCTCTTCCAGGCTATTGCCATGACAAGCGGTGGCGGCGCATGGGACAATGCCAAAAAATCCTTTGAAGATGGCGTTACTGATTCCGCAGGGAAAGTTCATAAGAAGGGCAGCGATGGACACAAGGCCTCTGTCACGGGCGATACAGTCGGCGATCCGTACAAGGATACAGCCGGTCCTGCAATCAACCCGATGATCAAGGTCATCAACATTGTCGCGCTTCTGATGGTTCCATTGCTTTAGAAGCCGTACTGTTGTAGTTTAAAGGCCGTTCTTTTTAATGGGGGACGGCCTTTTTTTTTATCGTGAATCGTTGTTCGTCGTTCGTGATTCGTCATTCGATTCACGATTCACGATCTATTTTTCCCAATATCGTATAGCGGCTTTTTTTCTGCCTGCCAGGCCAAAATATTTTTCATCCGGCCAGCCGAGGGCGATTACGGAATATACCGTCTCTTCCGCGGGGATTCCAACGGAGAGCTTTATCTTCGGATCTCTTTTGATGGCCGATACGGCGAATCCGATCAGGCAGGAACCAAGCCCCATGCTGTGCGCTCCGAGAAGAATATTCTGAGTTGCAAGAAGAGCGTCTTCGGCAGGACACGCCGCGCCCGGCTTATATCCGACTATTATTGCCGAAGTCGCCCCGTGAAAAAGACGGTCGCGCCCTTCGTTCTCCCATTCAGAAATGGTTTCTTTGACCGTTTCGTAATAATTCTTATAGTAAAAATCGAGCTCCCTGTTGCCCGTTAATTTCATAAGAAGCCGGATATGGCTTTTTTCAGCCGTGCTGTTCAGTTTCTTGAAATAGCGCGCTATCTGATTTGCAAGAACAAGAACAGTCTCCCGCGTGGGCAGAATAGTAAAAGTCCATCCCTGCGAGTTTGTGCCGGATGGGGCGGTTATTCCAATTTTTACGAGATCCTCAAGGATATTCCTGTCAACCGATTTTTCTTTGTAGTTCCTGCATGAGCGTCTTGAACGCATGAGCCGTACAAGTTGTGAAGTGTCAAAATCGCCGTGCTTGAGCCATTTTT
>JBFYVZ010000164.1:0-10092 GCA_041298995.1 Desulfobacteraceae bacterium | reverse complement strand
AGATCGTTAATCGTGGACAGTGGATTGTGAATCGAACAACGGACTACGATCAGCGAATGACGAATCGCTGACAGCGATCTGCAAACGACGACTTGCGAAGTTCGATGTACGATGTACGAATCATAAACTGGAGACCAGAGACCATAAACCAGAAACCGGAAACCATAAAGCGGCCTCAGATACTTGCCCCTGCCGGAAACAAAGCTTCGTTTCTTTCGGCAATAGCAGCCGGCGCGGATGCGGTATATTGCGGCCTTAAGGTTTATTCCGCCCGCATGGAGGCAAAAAACTTTACGGTCGAAGAGCTCGCGCCTCTTTCAGGACTTGCCCATGAAAAAGGAGTTCAGGTATACGTCGCCATAAACTCTCTTTTAAAGCAGGAAGACCTTTCCTTAGCCGGAAATCTTGTTACGCAGCTTGAAAGGCTTGTTAAACCGGACGGCCTCATTATCCAGGATCTTGCTCTTATCGATCTTGTGAAACAAACCGGTTTTTCCGGTGAACTCCATCTCTCCACGCTTGCCAATGTATCATTTCCTTCCGCATTGAAACTGGTAAGGGAGAAGCTTGATGTAAACAGGGTTGTTATACCAAGAGAGCTTTCAATTAATGAAATAAAAGCTCTCGCGGCCGCGTGCCCGGAAAACCTTTCTCTGGAAGTTTTTGTTCATGGCGCGCTTTGCTACGGAGTTTCAGGGAGATGCTACTGGAGCAGCTATTTCGGCGGAAAAAGCGGTCTGCGCGGAAGATGCGTGCAGCCCTGCAGGCGGCTTTACACCCAGGGCGGCAGAACCGGCAGGTTCTTTTCGTGCATGGATCTCGGTCTCGATGTTCTGTCGAGGGTTTTATTGCCTCTTCCTGAAATAAGTGCCTGGAAAATCGAGGGGCGCAAAAAGGGCCCTCACTATGTTTATTATACCGTCAGCGCATATAAAATCTTAAGAGACCAGGGAAATGATCCCGCATGTAAAAAGAATGCTCTGGAGCTTCTTGAATGGGCCCTTGGCAGGAAAGGCACCCATTATAATTTTCTTCCCCAGAGACCATGGAACCCGGTAAGTTCAGACGGCCAGACAGGGTCGGGGCTTCTTATCGGTAAAATTCAGGGGCCGGGGCAGAACCCCTATCTTGTGCCAAGCGAAGAGCTTTTGCAGGGAGACCTTCTCCGCATCGGATATGAAGACGAGGGGGCTTCCGGCAATCTGCGCGTGGGAAAATATGTTCCCAGAAAAGGGCGTCTGTATATAAAACCGCTTTCGGGGAAAAATTCCGGAACCGGGGCTCTTGTGTTTCTGACCGACAGGCGCGAAAAATCGCTGGATGAAATGATGTCGGGACTTGAAGGTGAGATAAAATTATCACCCCGTTCGGATCTGCCGGTATTTCCTTTCACAGAGCAATTGCCGAAGAGATATAACGGCAAACTGACTGTCCATGAAGTCCATGTTCACAGGAATTACGAAAAAACTGATAAATGCAAAAAGAGCGGTTTGTGGCTTGATTTAAAAGATCCCGATCAGATGGAAAAAATCGGAGATAATTCCCTGTGGTGGTGGCTTCCGCCGGTGATATGGCCTGATGAGGAAAAGGAAATAAAAAGAAGGGTGTCAATTGAGGTTGAAAAAGGAAGCCGCAACTTTGTTTTAAACGCCCCATGGCAGACAGCGCTTTTTGATCTCCAGAAAGACCTTAATATATGGGCGGGGCCATTTTGCAATATTTCAAATGTTCTTGCAGTAAAGATTCTGCAATCGCTTGGTTTTTCAGGAGTGGTTGTAAGCCCTGAACTTGGACGGGATGATTACCTGCTTTTTATAAAGAAAAGCCCGATTCCTCTCGGAATTGTCATCTCAGGAAACTGGCCGCTTACCATATCGAGAGTGCTTTCAGACCAGGTTAAAACCGGTATTCCGTTTATAAGCCCAAAAGGAGAGTCTGCCTGGGTGAAAAAATACGGTTCAGACTTCTGGGTATATCCCAACTGGAAGATTGATTTGACCGATAAGAAGGAAGATCTCAGGAAAGCCGGTTACAGCATGTTTGTCCATCTGTCTGAGCCTTTGCCGCCCGGCATTGAGATGAAGAAACGGGAAGGCCGGTGGAACTGGGATCTTTCATTGATTTAAAGGTCCCGGTCCGGCCCGGTTTTTTTATCGAGATGCTTTTTAAGCTGGTTTTCGAGGTCGGCAAAAAGATTTTTTTTCTTTTCAGCCTGCTGCGCCTGAATCGATTCAATCTTTTTTGTGAACTCTTTTCTGGAATCCTGAAATTTCTTCAATTCCTCATCCATACCGCTTGTTTTCATACCCTTAGGAATTTCTTCCAGCGCAAGATGGTTTTTTATAAAGAGTCTTGTCCCGAATGCTCCCTCGATAATTTCGATTGCGTCAATTCCGCCGAGTTTTCTGCATATGAAATTTCCCTGTTCAAGTGAAAAAGAGAGAAAATTGCAAACATCCTCTATGGAAGGGGGAATGGAATTCCTGCGTTCAAGAACCCTGATCGCTGCAACCGTAAGATGGGCATCCGAATAAAGATCTGTACTTTCCATGGCAACCAATACGATATAAAAATAAATAAAAAGGCTGTTTTTATACGATAAATATTGAAAAGTTATCTTAAGTCTGTGTCTTGACATATGACTGTAATCAGAGTAACATTTTTTAAAAATTTGTCAAGTAAGCATATCTTGACAAAATCGTAAAAAGTCATATGCGAACGGATTTGAGATATTTGGGATTGAGTGAGCATATTTCGACTTTTTGCGAGAGCGTCATATCTAGCAGAATCCATGAAAATATAATAAAAAGAAT
Organism: Desulfobacteraceae bacterium; assembly: GCA_041298995.1. GTDB lineage: Bacteria > Desulfobacterota > Desulfobacteria > Desulfobacterales > RPRI01 > RPRI01. The sequence goes on along the minus strand of JBFYVZ010000164.1, from coordinate 7,279 downwards.
AAAGGAGGGTGCCATGACAGAGATCATTGATGTAAAGGCAAGGGAAATTCTCGATTCGAGAGGAAATCCTACGGTTGAGGTAGACGTGATTGTTGCCTGCGGGGCTATGGGGCGTGCGGCTGTCCCTTCCGGCGCTTCAACAGGGACGCGCGAGGCGCTTGAGCTTCGTGATACCAAGGCAAAAAGATTCGGAGGCAAGGGAGTTGCCGGAGCTGTTAAAAACGTACTTACCAGGATCGCTCCCGCGATCCGGGGTATGGATGCATCGGATCAGACGGCGCTTGACAGGCACATGATCAAACTGGACGGCACTCCGAACAAGTCGAAATTCGGGGCCAATGCAATCCTGGGCGTTTCGATGGCTGCTGCAAGAGCTGCCGCCGCAGCATTCGGACTGCCTCTTTACCGTTATCTGGGCGGTATTAACGCAAGATATCTTCCGATGCCCATGATGAACATTATAAATGGCGGCGCCCACGCAGCAAACAATCTCGACATACAGGAATTCATGATAATTCCCGTTGGGTCAAAAAGCATGGCTGAAGCCGTCCGGATGGGAGCCGAGACTTTTCACAGTTTAAAAAAGATTCTTAAAGGTAAAGGCCTTAATACAAGTGTGGGTGATGAAGGAGGTTTTGCTCCGAATCTTGAATCAAACGAGGAAGCGATTAAAAATATTATGCTTGCCATTGAATCAGCAGGATATAAGCCATTCCGCGATATAGGCATTGGAATCGATGCGGCTGCAAGCGAGTTTTTTCAGAAGGGCAAATACAATTTGAGTTCTGAAGGAAAACAGCTTAAATCTGAACAGATGATAGATTATTACGAGCAATTGATAGATAAATATCCCATACTATCCATAGAGGACGGGCTTGCGGAGCAGGACTGGAAAGGCTGGGAAGTTATGACAAAACGCCTTGAAGGAAGCGTCCAGCTTGTGGGCGATGATATATTCGTTACAAATCCTGAAATATTTGCTAAAGGGATTGAAAATGGCATAGCAAACTCAATCCTTATCAAGCTTAACCAGATAGGTACGGTTACGGAGACCCTCGATACGATCGAAATGGCCAAACAGGCGGGTTATACAACCGTAATATCTCACAGGTCGGGCGAAACCGAAGACTCCTTTATTGCCGACCTGGTTGTCGGCATTAACGGCGGCCAGATTAAAACAGGTTCAATGTCAAGAAGTGACCGTGTGGCGAAATACAACCAGCTTATAAGGATTGAAGAAGAGCTCGGAGAAGGAGCCCTCTTTTCAGAAGAGATACTGTAGTGGTTTATATGAAAGCAGTCAGGAGACAGAATGCAGGATCCGGGATATAAAGGTTCTCCTTCTATTCTGAATTCTGACTCCTGAATTCCGGCTCCTAAGCCGACAAATATCGTAACAAGAAACTATAAGATTTACGAGGCGCTGATATGGTAAATGATACGAAGTATATTTTTGTGACGGGTGGAGTTCTCTCATCTCTTGGAAAAGGTCTTGCTTCCGCATCCATAGGAGCGCTTTTAGAGAGTCGCGGTCTTTCCGTAACCATTCAGAAACTTGACCCATATATAAATGTTGATCCCGGAACAATGAATCCCTTTCAGCACGGGGAAGTTTTTGTAACCGATGACGGCGCTGAAACAGACCTGGATCTCGGCCACTATGAGCGCTTCACAAGCGTTAAAATGGGAATGGACAATAACTTTACAACTGGCAAAATATACTATTCGGTTATTTCAAAGGAGAGACGAGGGGATTATCTGGGCGGAACCGTTCAGGTTATTCCGCATATTACCGATGAAATAAAAAGAAGCATCAAACTCGTTGCGGACAGTGTAGATGTTGTCATAGTGGAGATAGGCGGTACAATAGGAGATATTGAAAGCCTGCCTTTTTTAGAAGCCATAAGGCAGTTCAAAACCGATGTAGGGAAAGAGAATGTTATCTATATTCATCTGACGCTTGTTCCCTACATTGCGACTGCCGGAGAGGTTAAGACGAAGCCGACCCAGCATAGTGTTAAAGAGTTGAGGAGCATAGGTATCCAGCCTGATATACTTCTTTGCAGGGCAGACAGAGACCTGTCAAAAGATATCAAGGGGAAGATAGCCCTTTTTTGTAATGTCGGAGTCGATGCTGTGATTACTGCAAAAGATGTCGAGTCGATTTATGAAGTTCCCTTGAATTTCCACAATGAGGGTCTCGATGATAAAATTATAGAGCTTCTTAATATATGGACTAGGGCGCCGCGTCTTGATGCCTGGAAGGATCTTGTAAGAAGAATTAAAACTCCCGGATATTCGGTTAAGATTGCGATTGTGGGTAAATACACGAACCTGATAGAATCATACAAAAGTCTTAATGAAGCCCTATACCACGGCGGATTTTCGAATGACTGCAGGGTCAATCTTTTTTTTGTGGATTCGGAAAGTATTGATAACAGCAATTGTGGGAAGATTCTTGCCGGTGCTGACGGCATATTGGTTCCGGGAGGGTTTGGATCACGAGGAGTCGAGGGGAAAATATGCGCTGCAAGATATGCCAGAGAGAAGAGAATTCCATATTTCGGAATATGCCTCGGGATGCAGATAGCAGTTATAGAATATGCCCGAAATGTGGCTGAAATGGAAGGCGCCCACAGTTCCGAGTTTGATGAAAAGACGCCGTTTCCTGTCATTTACCTCATGCTCTCCTGGTATGATGAAAAAACGAAGACGATTCAAAACCGGGATATTACTTCTGAAAAAGGCGGAACAATGCGCCTTGGCGCGTATCCATGCCTTTTAAAGGAAGGCACCCTGGCGAATTATGCTTATAAGACCGGGAAAATTTCAGAGCGGCACAGGCACAGGTACGAATTCAACAATAAGTTTATGGGAAGGTTAGAGGAAAAGGGGCTCGTTGTCAGCGGGACTTCTCCGAGCGGCGATCTTGTTGAAATCGTCGAAATAAAAGACCACCCATGGTTTCTCGGCTGTCAATTCCATCCTGAATTCAAGTCGCAGCCTATGAATCCCCATCCTCTTTTTAAATCATTCATCGGTGCCGCGTTAAAAATGAAACTTGCGGTAAGTGATACAAAGTAACTGCTCAGGTGGATAGACTGTAGGCTGTCAGGCTGTAGGAGGAAAATGGGTTGGATGCTCCCTGCAAGTCAAAAATGGTAGAGACCGAGAAGGTTTTGAGCGCCTTGATTCGGTCAATGTGTGGCTCAAAGCCTATAGTCTACAGCCTATCATGCAAGTTTTGATACAATGAATTCGGCTATCTTCTCGGCGGATACCCCGAAAAGCTCTTCCATCTTTACCTGATTGAGATGCTTGTCGTCCCACGCCACACTGTTTTCCTGAACAATATTTTTTATATGATCATACTTTCCGCCCAGGGCTTTTATTTTTAACGGAAGCGGCACTGTTTCCCTGAAATGGATATGGAGTAAAAGAAGATTATCAATAATATTTGAACTGCCGGGAGAAGAAGATATTGCGGGTATGATAATTATGCTGCGGTCGTCTTTCCTACCTTTTCCGATGTACACATTACCCTGCCTGACGATTGTCTTTTTGGTTCCTTTAAGGCGATTATCGGTTTCAACGCGTGATGGCATTGATTTTAAGGAACCCTCTTTTTTAACTATCTCGATTGTTGTTTCTTCCGTGAGTTCACCCAGAAGGTTCAGTCCGCTGATCCTGTAAAGAATGGAACCCTTGATTTCCGAAACAATCTCCTGCAAGTTTTTTAGAACCAGGATGTTCATATTCGTAAGTTGCGAGTGGTTCAGATTGTGGGCATTGAGAGTATCGAAGAGTATTCCGTAAAGCTTTTCGCTTATGCGGCTTGTTCCGACAGTAACTGTTTTAGCCTGGTGCTTTATGGCATCTATCGGCCTGGACAGTTGGTTTATAGATTCACCAAGAGATTTAATCAGGGTGTTAATCATATTAAGGGCGGTTCCCTTTAAACCGAAATCGAGCTCAAAATCAGAGACCGGCAGCTTGCCGGAAAGGTACTTGCAAAGCAAAATAAGATTTGAAGAAGCATCAGGGTTCATGATCGACGGGAAACGGTTCTCATTCTTCTTTTGCCTGAAGTCGTTGTAGAACCGGGCAATTTTTTCCCTGAATGATTTTTCAAGAATAAATTCGTATATATCAACTCCATTTTTGTGCCGTTCATTAACGGCGTTTTCAATCTCTTCCCTGAAATTATACATGAATCTTGAGCCTTCATTTATGGATAATGCCGCATAGTATCCCCAGATATGGCCTGCAAGAGTATTTAATACCGGGGCGAGGTGCTGGCTTACAACCGGAACAAAGAAAACATCTTCGGCATACGGACCGAATCTCTCTTCACCTTCATCGGCGATAACTACCGGTGTGGCCTTGTGCGCCTTGAATATCGCGGTATCTTTTATGATGTCGCCGATAACATTGTCCCTTGTTCCGGCAGCGCATATGATGATCAGAGGCTCGGAGGAGAGATCTATATGTTTTTTATCTTCAATGTAATCAGAGGAGATTGTCTTGTAACATAGCTCGCTGAGCTTTATTCGGATTTCATCGGATGATGCCTTGTTGGGGCCGCTTCCCACAGCCGCCCAGTACGTTTTTGTTACCGCAAGCCTTCCGGCGGATGCTTCAATCTTGTCGCGCAGCAAAAGAACTTTTCTCATTTGTGAAGGAAGCTCGAGGAGGTTTTTTATCTCTTCGGATATGAACTCCCCATTTCTGCGTCCCAATAATCGGGCAATGAAAAGGCTGAGAATGCTCCCTGCAACAATTTGGCAGTAAAAAGCTTTTGTTGATGCAACCGACATTTCGATATCGCGTCCGCTGCTGGTATAAATAACGCCGTCAACCTTAAAGGTTATATCCGAATCCCTCCGGTTAACAATGGCAATAGTGTTAGCTCCTCTTTTTTTAGCCATTTCGACCGCGCGGTTTGTATCTGTAGTTGTCCCTGACTGGCTTATTGCCACAACAAGTGTATCCGACATGCCGGATGAATTTTTATTCCGGTCTATCTTGAACCCGCTTAATTCGGATGCTTTATGGGAGCTGATATTGATGGAAGGATCGTTCAGATAGTAGTTCAGTATATCGGAACAGACGAGTGCGGCAACTCCCGCTGTCCCCTGGCCGATAAAGTAAATCCGGCGAATTCTGTTCTCCCGGAAGGCGTTTCTAAGGGATTCCGGGAACTCCTTTTCTGAAAGAAAAACCGAAGGCTTTTTGCTTTCATGGCTTATCTTCCATCGGTTTTGAAGGGTTTTTTCAACCGAAGAGGGAGACTCGGAGATTTCTTTGAGAAAATAATGGGGATAATTCTGACGGTCGATATCCCTGGAAGTAATATTCGTATATTTTATATCCTTTTCTTCAAGAGGAACCGGAGTGTTATCGTAAAACATTGCTTTCATACCGTCAATCCCGCCATTCGATTTCTGGTTCAATATGAATATCTGCCCCTGGGTGCGCCCGTTTTTACCTCCAATTATTTTTTCTCCTTCCAGTTTCAGATAATAAGGCGTCTCTTCTATTAATCCGTAAACTTCGGAAGACGGTATATAATGATCTTTCCCTATTCCGATAAAGACTGCCTGACCGCTTCCCTTCTGTGCAAGAAAAAATCTTCCCGGATCGAGGTCGGTGTGCATTGATATGGCGTGGGATCCTTCAAAATCATTTACAGCGAGGCGAAAAGCTTCCTCGACTTCAAATCCCTTGTTTAAGTATTTTTCAATCTGAAGAGGTATTATCTTCGTATCTGTTGTTATTTCCCTGTGGATAAGATTGCCGCTGCTTTCATATTCTTTTTTAAGTTCAAGGTAATTATCGATGTCTCCGTTTAAGCATACATGGATGATACCCTTTTCTCCGGCACAGCCTCCCGTTGTCCGGCCGTCGACAGGGTGACAGTTTGCCTCTGTAATGGCGCCGACAGAAGCCCATCTGGTGTGGGATGAAACAGTATGATAGCGGTTCGGAAAAGAGGAAAGTATCCGGAGTATGCGGTCGTTTTTTATCTGGGAACGCAAAAAAGCGATATTGTCTCCAAGGCTTCCTATTTCTGCCGCAATCTTATAAACGAAGGCAAGAGTGACGAGAGGGTTCCCATTTTTCTCTTTTATCCGGTTGATTGTTATCCCGCCATTCAGAAGAATATCAGCGCCTGAGCGCTCCTTTAAAGTACCTGACAAGTTCTCGTTAGTTATAATTTTCTCAAAGCTTGCGTATTCCGAATCATCCAGGGCAAACATAAGGGAAATGCCCGCGGAATCGCGACCTCTTACCTCAAGACGGTCTATGCTGTTTAAAACCGCGTTTATGTTTTTGTATATGGTTACGGTTGTAAAAGAAGGGCTGTTATCCGACGCGCCTACAAGTTCGTTTATCTTTGATATGTTTTGCCCGATTTCGCTGGAAAGAGTCCATGAAATATCCTTCAGATTTTCAATCCGGCATGACATTACATCAACGGCTGAAGGTTCAAGCTGCCCCATTTTCTCTGAAAGCGCTTTTGATTCCGAATCGATTATGTCGTTTATCTGTTTTGACAGGGATGCAAGTTTTTCCTGATGTTTTTTACTGGTATATATGCCGAAAAACTGCTCGTCTCTCTTCAATTCCCGGACATTTTCAAGAAGAGATTGAGTAGCTTTTTTGCCGCAAAGGTAGTTGTCATCAAAGGATCGGGCTTCAATTTTTCCTATGCTCTCTTCAATAAATGTCAGATCGATTTTCGCATCCGGCGTCTTCTCTTTTTTAAAAGAGACTATGCCGGCAAGGCCGCAGCACAGAACATTTTTCCGGCATGGGAAAAAAATAAACGAGCGGCAGGTAACATTTGCCGGATCTTTTCCGAAATAGACCTTTGCGGAAAGATAAAAAAGGATATTCCTGAAAACGGCTCTTGTAAGGCCGGATATGGCAGCGCACCCTCTTGATTTCAAAATCCTGTTTATACATATTACAAAATTGCGCATAAGATCACAAATATCCTTCAATTTGGTTCACATTTTTTATATAGAATTTCGCATATCGTTTTTATATCTTCCGGGCAATCAACTCCGATACTCTTATGTTGCGTAATAACAACATGAATGGGAATGTCGTTTTCAAGCAACCTGAGCTGTTCAAGTTTTTCTGCAGTTTCAAGCCGGCCCGGGCCTAAAGAGACAAATTTTTTCAATGCATTCATCCTGAAGGCATAAAGACCTATATGTCCGAAAAACAACTCTTCCTGACCGTCACGGTTACATGGAATCGGCAAACGTGA
>JBFYVZ010000148.1:0-2788 GCA_041298995.1 Desulfobacteraceae bacterium | reverse complement strand
TTGTTCGTATCTTTTTTTCAGCTAACTGCTGTTTAACAGCCTGATAGAGAATGTTTGCCGTCTGAAGTTCCCCTAAGAAATCGAGCATCATTTTAGCGGTCAGAATCGCCGCAATGGGGTTTGCGAGGCCCTTTCCTGCTATGTCCGGAGCAGATCCGTGAACCGGATCAAAGAGGCCTGGAACAGTTTTATCTTCCGGATTGAAACTGCCGCCCGGCGCCAATCCCATGCCGCCGGTAATGCCTGCCGTCAGATCGGATAAAATATCGGCAAACAGATTTGATGCCACAACGACATCATAATTTCCGGGATTTCTGACCGCATCCATGCATGCAGCGTCAATCAGTTTCGACTCGTGCCGGATATCCGGGTACCGGGATGAAACTTCTTTGTATATACGGTCCCACAATACCATTCCGTATCTCTGCGCGTTTGATTTGGTAAGTGATGTTACTTTTTTGCGTCCGTGATTACGGGCATATTCAAAAGCATATTCGATAATCCGTTTGATTCCCTTCCGGGTAAAAACGCTGCTTTGGACTGCCAGAGTTTGATCAGCGTTACCTACGATCCCCCCGACATTTGAATACTCGCCTTCAGTATTTTCCCGGATCACAACAATGTCAATGTCACCGGGACTCATCCCGGCCAGAACCGATGACACGCCGTCATGAAGATAAACGGGCCTGAGCCCCGCATAAAGGTCAAAGCCCATTTTGATGGGAAGAAGAAGTCCATGCAGGGTGACATCATCCGGGACCCTCGGATCACCCACAGCGCCCAGATAAACCGCCTGAAAATCTCTAAGAATTGTCAGGCCATCCGCCGGCATCATTACTCCGTTTTTTAGAAAATAATCACTCCCCCAGGGAAACATTGTAAATTCAAACAACAATCCGCCGTGCAGATCTGAAAGGGCATTAAGACATTTAATGCCCTCTGTTATAACTTCTTCGCCGATTCCGTCTCCGGGAATAACAGCAATTGGATAAATAGTTTTCATATACGTTCTTTCTCCAATATCATTTTTTTCTTTCTAATCAACTGGATGGAAAGTACGATTCCCAAAAGCCCTACTCCTACAAGATCCGTTAACCAGCCCGGCTTTATCAATGCAAGCGCTGCTATTAATAATACACCTCTTTCTATGGCAGACGCATGCCATAAAAAATACCCCTGAATAGCGCCGGCCAGCGCCATACTGCCAATCATGCCGGTTGCAACAGCGAGGGCTATTTCAGTTGGAGAGCCTATTAAAACCATGGCCGGACCGAATACGAACATGTAGGGAATCAAAAAACCGGCTATTGCAAACCGCATTCCCTGCCAGCCGACATCCCATGCCTTGGCATTTGCAATGGCGGCCGCGGCAAATGATGCAAGCGCAACCGGCGGGGTCAGCGCGGATAAGCAGGCAAAGTAAAAGATAAAGAGATGTGCCGCTATAGGCGCTACTTGAAGCTGGATAAGAGCGGGCGCAAGGACCGATGCGGATATGGCATAAGCGGCGGTAGTGGGCATGCCCATTCCGAGAATAACCGCAATCATCATGGTAAAGATCAATGCGATCAGAAGATTCCCGCCGGAATAACTGATAATGATCATCGCAAGCTTCATGCCAAGACCAGTCTGTGTCAGTACGCCGACGATAATACCGGCTGCCGCACAGGTGGCGGCGATTTCAATAGAACCTCTTGCACCCTGGGCAAGAGTTTTAACAATTTTAACAACCCCCATTCGGGTTGATTTTTTAATCCAGCTCACGAGAATCAGCGAAATGATGGCGTACATGGCCGACCTGTATGGTGACAACATCAGAATCATAAGGGAAAAAAGGAGCACAACGATTGGAACCAGCAGGTAGCCCTGTTCTTTCATAAGTGTGGAAAAAACCGGCAAATCTTTCCTCGCCACACCTTTTAAATTATTTGCGGCAGAATAAAAATCGATCATGAAATAAGCAGCCACGTAGTAAAGAACCGCCGGGATAATAGCAGCTAAGGCCACGACGGAATAGGGTACTGCCAGAATCTCGGCCATTAAAAATGCGCCTGCCCCCATGACCGGCGGCACAAGCTGACCGCCCGTCGAATTCATCGCCTCAACCGCGCCGGCTATGGATGGCCGAAATCCGCTCGCTTTCATCAATGGAATATTGAATACTCCGTCCACTACAACGTTGGCTACAGAAGATCCTGACGCAGTTCCTATCAGCGCGCTGGATACTATTGAGACCTTGGCCGGCCCTCCACGGTATCCACCCGCAATGGAGCGGGCAAAATCAACAAAAAATTTCCCGGCCCCGGAGGCTTCCACGAAAGCCCCGAACAGAACAAAGAGAAATATGTAATGCGCAGAGGCGAGAACGGGAAGACTTAAAATACCTTCCAGGCTGAATAAAAAAGTAATCAGACGATAAAGTGAATATCCCCTGTGATAAAACAGCCCGGGCATGTAATTTCCAAAAAGACCGTACAGAATGAATATTCCTGATAATATGGCAAGAGGCAGCCCAGTCGTCCGCCGGGTCATTTCAAAGATACCGATCACAAACATCGCGGAAAATACAAAATCAAGATCCGTTGGCACAACACCCACCCGGTTGATCCAGTCATCAAAATCCGAAAAGATATAAACGGCGGGCGCTATTATCAGGAGCATAAAGATGTAATCGAGCCACTCAATCCGCTCCAGAGACGCTTTTTTCCATCCCGGCAGCCATGCAAAAATCAACACTCCTGCAAAAACTACATGCATGGTTCTGAAATACCATGGATCAATGGCGCGA
>JBFYVZ010000146.1:0-4893 GCA_041298995.1 Desulfobacteraceae bacterium | reverse complement strand
CACGCCATCGACCTTTTCAAAGTCGGCTTCTACGCACCAGAAACATCCGCCGGCAAATGTGGCTGTTTGTAAATTTTTTTGCTTTTCCTCCATGACGGTATCCCTGCCTTTCTTGTCTTTAGAATTATCAGAAAGTGTTACGGCATACGCCAAAGCTGCCGCAGCCATAAGAATCAGGATAATCTGTACAATTTTAAAAGGCTTCATGCCCCTCTCCTTAAAAAACTCAAAAGGTTTGTTTTAAGAGCTTCTGTTTGAATATAGGGACAATCGTCGGTGTGTCAAGGATAAGGCCTGAAGTCCGGGTGCGTAGTTCAGTTATGGCATTCATGCTGGTGTTCATGACACATAATGCCTGAATCGATCAATTTGTTATCAAGGTAGTTTTTTATAACCGTTGTAATCTCACCGGAGCAGCCTCTGAAAACTTTTATTCCATGACTGCCCAAAACATTTACAGCTCCTTCTCCCATGTTTCCGGCCAGCATTATCTTTACACCCATCAGAGATAAAGTCTGGGCGATGTTTGATTTACAGCCACAGCCTACCGGAGAATCAACTGTATCTTCGGAAATAATCTCGTTGTTATCGTTAACTGTGAATACTGTAAAATATTCACAATGGCCAAAATGGTTGTCTATCCTGTTTTCTTTTGACGGCAATGCGATTTTCATTTTTCTCTTTCTCCTTAAGATTTTTTTAAAAATCTACTATTTAGTGTCCATCCGGAAAAATAACTTGGACACATGTAAGTTTCCAATTCGGAAATAGGCAATTTTGGGCAAGCTCAAGTAAATCAAGGGATTGTGCTTAAGACATACGCATTGTATGTCGCACAAGAAATCCCGCAGATTGACAAAGAGATCGCACAAAAGGGCCATTACCGGATGGAAACTATTTAGTTTCTATATTTCCGACTCTGACTTTACCCCCGGCAATTTTTAAGGCTTTCCCATGAATCAATACATCTGCAATTTTTCTGTGAGCCGAATCGATAATCCGGCCAAATGTCTGCCGTGATATATCCATTTTAGCAGCCGCTTGCTCTTGATATAAACCTTCGAAATCGGCGAGTTTTATCGCTTCGAATTCATCAAGAGTTAAAACGACTTCTTCCAGTAAGGAGGATGGTATCCCTTTTGGTTTATAATAATTTACATCCGGAACGCAGCCTATTTTTCTGCAATACTTGGGTCTTGTCATAATAGCGCCTCATTAATACGCATTATGAGCATATGCTCATAAATTGTCAAGTAAAATATTTGACAATCAGCCAAAATCAACTTGACGGATGCAGCAATCTATGAATATAGTAATCACAATATAACATCGTAACATCAATAAGAAAATCAGACTTTGTTACATATAGCTTACGAGGTATCAATCATGAATGGGAAAGAGCGGATTATTACAGCTCTGAATATTCGGCAACCCGACCGTGTTCCTCTTTACATTCATGGAATCAACGAGGCTCCGATAATCGGTATCGGAAAACACATCACTGACGGCCTGCCTGAACCCAAGCAGTTTCATGAGATGAACGATTCCGAGAAAATGAAGCTGCTCGACACCCTTTTTCTTCTTCATGAAGTTTTTGGCGTGGATGGCTTCACATCTTTTGAGATCGGTCACGAAACAGCAATCAATGAGAAAGACGTTAAAGACGACTGGGGCGTCATATACAGGCGTAATCCTCACGGCCTCCCGGTTCCCATCGGTCACCCCCTGAAAGATTCCGGTGATCTTACTAACTTTCATGCTCCTGAGCCTAATCGCGGGCATCTTCTTCTGCTTGATCTTGCCAGAGACAGATTTAAGGGAAATGTCGCCCTTTTCTGGCTGATGCGCGGAGCCTTTGTTAGAAGCTGGAGATTGACCGGGATGGAAAACTACATGTTACAACTTTATCAGGATCCCGAGTTTATTCATACCATCTCAAACATGGTGACGGAATACAACCTGAAACAGCTTGACATGCTGGCTGCTGCCGGCATTGATGTACTTGTTGTCGAAGATGATATTGCAGCAACAAACAACCTGCTTATATCCCCGAAACATTTCCTGGAGTTTGTCAATCCGTACAACAGGAAACTTGTAAATCGCGCCCACGAACTTGGTCTTAAGGTTGTGCGCCACAGCGACGGCAATCTCTGGTCGATTATGGATATCCTTATCGATTCAGGATATAACGGACTAAATCCGCTTGAACCACAGGCGGGCATGGATCTTAAAAAAGTTAAAGACAAATATGGAAATAAAATCTGCCTGCTCGGCAATATCGACTGCAAGGAACTTCTCCCTTCCGGCACTATAGACCAGGTCGATGCAGCGGTAAAACATTCCATTGAAGTTGCGGCAAAAGGCGGAGGATACATTCTCTGCGATTCCAATTCGCTTCATCCTGGAGTCAACCCTGAAAACTGCATTGCTATGTTCGAGGCAACAAAAAAATATGGACTCTATGAATAATTCACCCCCTCACAAAACCCGGGCATTGATTTCATCACCTTACATGATCTTTACAATGCTCTTTCTGCTCTACATGTTCGACTATATAGACAGGCTGGTCATAGTTTCGCTTTTTCCTTTTCTGAAAACAGAATGGGGAATCACGGACACTCAGTGCGGCCTGCTTGTTTCCGCCGTATACTGGTCTATTCTTATTTTTACCCTGCCAGTATCGATTCTTATCGACAGGTGGAGCAGGATTAAAAGCATAGGATTGATGGCCGTGTTGTGGAGTGTTGCCACCCTTGCGTGCGCTTTCACGAAAAACTTCGGGCAGCTTTTCGCGGCCAGAACAGCAATAGGCCTTGGCGAAGCAGGCTATGCCCCGGGCGGAACCGCCATGATATCGGCTCTCTTTCCGAAAGAGAAAAGGGCGAAGTTCCTGGGAATATGGAATGCATCTATTCCTTTGGGAAGTGCGCTGGGCATTGCCTTAGGCGGGATAATAGCAGAACGTTTCGGATGGAGGCATGCATTCGGTATCGTGGCTCTGCCGGGCATTATCGTGGCCCTGCTGTTTTTCTATGCAAAAGATTATGAAACCATTGCGCTTACAAAACTTGAAGGCAGCGGAGATGAAAAGAGAGAAGAGAGGATGCGGGGCAACGAAATCGCAAGGCATTTGCTGGGAAACAAAACTCTCATATTCAACAACCTCGCGTTTGCGGCCAATACATTTGTTACGACAGCCATGCTGACATGGCTTCCCAGCTATTTCCAGAGAGTGGAAGGAATCTCCATGAGCAAGGCTTCTACAAAGGGGGGCGTAGTAATGCTCCTTGCCATAATCGGAGCTCCTCTGGGAGGCTGGCTGGCGGACAGATGGCTTAAAAGCAGGAAAAACGCGAGACTTCTTTTTCCTTCAGTTTCTTCCTGCTTGACAGCGGTTCTGCTTTTTATCGCGTTCAGCTTTTACCGCGGGGCAATTCAATACGCAGTTCTGCTGGCCGCGGGTATTGCGGCGGTTGCTTTCGTGCCTGCTGCCGTTGCCGTAACCCAGGATGTTGTCCACCCTGGTGTCAGGGCGGTATCGTTAAGCCTGTGCGTAATCGTCCAGCATATATTAGGGAGTGCTCTGGGGCCTCCTGCTATCGGCGCCCTCTCAGATGCCTTCGGGCTTGAAAAAGCCATGGTTTTCCTGCCGCTGTTTGCCTTTCTGGCAGGAATTCTCTTTTTTATCGGCTCTTTTTTCTATGTTTCGGACGCGAAGCTTGTTGAAAATATGGAAACTGTGAAATGAAGGCGCCTGATAACGTAACTATCGCACCATCCTGTAAGCACAGTTTTTCAGTGTGCAGTTTTGACATTTATACGTGTTGCCTTCAGGCGGCGGCTGAGTAGTCAAAATTATCCAGAATGATAGAGATTTTAACGGGGTAAGGATACCGCTTTCCTTGAGCTGAACGCCGATGGCTTCGTGATTAACCGATTCAAACAGAATTTTCTGCGCATCTACAGGGATGTTTCCATAGCCGGGGCCAAATCTGCAACCTGCAAAAAGTCCATTCTTTGCAGCCTCTTTATTAAGGTGTGAATGAACTTCATCGGACAGGGCTTCCAGAAGCGAAACGCCTGCCGCATCTAAAAAAAGAGCATCCAGAGCCTTTCCCTGTGCCATGAGCTTTGAAATTTCACTCTCCAGTTCAGGACCAATTGTACATATGGCGGATGTCAGAAAAGATTTGCCTGCGCCGTTGTTTTCATAAGGAAGGAACGAAAAAACAAGATCAGCGGTATCAAGGGGACGCGTTGTATAAACGAAAGCCGGATTAACCAGGGCCGACGCACGTTTGAGAATATCCGCAGCAAGCGCTTTTCTTTCCGCATCCGGCCTGTAATTACTTCCGCCTGCATACCGCGCAACATCCTCAGGAGTGACCGACAGATCCTTAAAATTGAATTTTACTGCGATACTCGTGTCTTTCAAAGACTCCTCTATTGCCTGTCCGGCTTCCGGCTGGCAGATAACATCCTGTTCATCCTGTTAATCCTGTCTAAAAACATCGGAAAATTATATAGGACATTGACCGGTTTGTGTCAATGGAAAGGGAATATCATGGAAAGAGAATATCTGCCTTGACGCACATGACGGCTTTTGTTAGACAGGCATATCCCTATCTGACTTTTAACGGGGTCTTCTGCAACGATCTCATCATTTATCTCATCATTAGGAGCGATTATGAGTAATGAAATTTTTGAAAGACTGACCAGGGCCATCCTCGAAGGTAAGTATAAAGATGCCGTCAGCTTTTGCAGGGAGGCCATCGAAAAAGGCCTGACAGCCAGGTCTGTTCTTGAGAATGGACTCATGCCCGGAATCAGGAAAGTGGGCGAACTTTTCAGCATAGGTGAGTATTATTTGCCGGAATTGCTTATTTCAGGCAA
>JBFYVZ010000136.1:0-27838 GCA_041298995.1 Desulfobacteraceae bacterium | reverse complement strand
GGAAGATACACATACAATCTCCTATATCGAAAAATTCATACAGAGTTTTTCCTTAAGAATGGGGAAAATTACAGTACTTCCGGGATCTGATTCCAGTCTGTAGTATAAAAAGGAGAGCGCTTTTCAAAGGCTGTATGCCAGGATTTTGGTCCTGCAAGACCTGTGGCCGCATAAGTTAAAGTTCCATGTCCCATTTTAAGATTGACGGCATCAAGGGTTTTCATCAGCTTTTCCGAACGCTTCCGGTTTATATCGTCAAAAAGCCCCGTCTGGATATGGTTTTCAGACAACAGATCCCTGAACATGACACCTGTTCTTTTGTACAGGCAGCCTTTCCTGTAAATATCTTCAAGACATTCTCCTGCATACCGGATAAGTTCACCCGTATCAATGGTTGCGACAGGAAGATCCATTGTTTTGATCCTGTAGTAAAAATCCTCTTTTTTAAAACGGTTTGTATGAAGAAAAACAGAAAGCGCACACGTTGCCGCATTCTCCCTGCGCAGCTTTTCAGCGCCCATTGACACATAAGTCGCCAGGGCTTCCTTCAGTTCAGAAAGGCTTTCAATCGGATGTTTGAATGTCCTTGAAACCGTAATTCCCTTTTTGGGCTGAGGAGAGGTTTCAACCGAATAACAGGGAATCCCTTTTAACTCCTGTATTATCCTTGTGCCCCAGACTCCCATTTTGCGCTTTACACGGTTTGTAAGAGCGCTGTCGGCATTCCGCAGTTGAAGGGCATTTATTATACCGTTTTTTTCAAGAAATTCGGAGTAACTGCTTCCTATCCCCCAGATATCCGACACTTTTGTTCCGGCAAGAGCGCTATCTTTGGCAGAAGATACGGTAAGATCCAACACGCCGTTTGTTTCAGGGGATTTTTTTGCCGTTTTATTTGCGATTTTGGCAAGGGTTTTTGTTTCGGCTATGCCTATGGATACGGGAATGCCCGTCCACTGTTTTACGGCTGAACAGATCCTGTGCCCGTAATCGGTAAGGTTTTCATGACCAAACCCGGATAAATCAAGAAAAGCCTCATCAATGGAGTAGATTTCGACATCCTCCGCAAATCCGGAAAGGGTTTCCATAACCCGCTGCGACATGTCACCGTAAAGCGCGTAATTTGACGAAAAGACCTTGACTCCGTGCCTTTTTATCATATCCGACAGTTCAAATATGGGAGCGCCCATTTTTATGCCGAGCGCCTTTGCTTCGTTTGATCTCGAAACTACACACCCATCGTTATTTGAAAGAACGACAACAGGCTTTCCCTCAAGCTTAGGGTTGAAAACCCGCTCGCAGGAAACGTAAAAGTTGTTGCAGTCAGCCAGTGCAAAAACAGGAGACATAATTATCCGTCATTTTTATCAGAGAGGATGTATGACATTTGTCACAACACCCCAGATATCGAATTTCATATCCTTTTCTATCTCTATAGGTTTGTAATTTTCATTTTCAGGCATCAGATAAATCCTGCCCTTTTTGATTCTGATTCTTTTGACCGTAAGTTCCCCATCAATAACCGCTATTACCACCTTCTTATCTGCCGGTTCAAGGGAGCGATCCACGATCAGGATATCTCCGGGATGTATTCCGGCATCGATCATGGAATCACCGGCAACCCTTACAAAGAATGTTGCGGCAGGATGTTTTATAAGATGCTTGTTTAAATCAAGCTTACCTTCAATATAATCCTCGGCAGGAGACGGAAAACCGGCTGCAACCGGCACCATGAAAAGTGGTCTCTCGCATTTGGTTGTTTCATCCGGGTAATATATTGCTTCGACTTTTGTAACCATTCAAATTCTCGGTGGCTCCGTAAAAAGTTGTCCCGAAATCGACCTGATATACTGGAGTCGATCCGGTTTCATTGATGATATCACGCGGGAAATAAAAATTCAAACATTAGCACCGGAAGCTTTTCTTGCTTCCCGGAACATCCCTTGGTGCACATTGAAAGGGGCGGCGACATCACCCATCACGGCCCGGGCCAACTGGTGATTTATCCGATCGTGAATTTAAAGACCGGACGATGGCGGGTAATTTCTTTTGTCGAAATCATAGAAGAATTAATGCTCCTCATCGCTCGGGATTGGGGAATTCAGGCTGAAAGAAGAAAAAGAAATCTTGCAGACCTTGCTGGACCTTCTTGAAGTCGGATGTAATATATTAACACTCGGGCAATACTTACAACCATCCCCCAGGCATATGTCAATACAGCGTTTTGTAACGCCGGATGAATTTGAAAAGTTGAAATTAAAGGCATTGGAAATGGGCTTCAACAGGGTTGCAAGCGGGCCTTTGGTCAGAAGTTCCTACCACGCCAGGGAACTGTTCCAAAGGATATGATCTGCATACATGGCTGAAGCTTCCCGCCGCTGGCATCTTAATAAAACCTTGCGGATACGCTATTAACTTGATATGTATAAAACCAGTGTAAAGGCAAAAGACATATCATTATAAAAAGTGAAAAATGAATAACCGGAAACCGCAATTCTATTATCTTCTCGCCCTCCTTTCAGGGGCTCTTCTTATTGCATTTTATATTTTCCGCCCCTTTCTCTATACCCTTATTACCGCAGCAGCTTTTGCCGTTGTTTTCCAACCGGTCCATCAAAGGGTGCTCTGTTATACCCGTCAGCGCCAGAGTATAGCAGCCCTGATCACTGCCATAATTATAATAACAATTGTGCTTGTGCCGGTAGTTTTATTGGGAATGCAAATATTTAAAGAAGCTCAACAATTATACTCCGAAGTCACAGCGGTCGGAGGGAAAGATAACATTCTGAATGCCGTTAAAGAGATAACTATTAATATACAAAGGTATATTCCAGTCTCGGTTGAGTTTTCTCTGCATTTTGATAAATACCTCGAGCAGGGGCTTGGCTGGTTACTTGAAAACATCGGTGGTGTATTCTCAAATATTGCAAAAATGATCCTGAATTTTTTTATTTTTCTTATTGCCCTTTACTATCTGCTTAAAGATGGTCAACGGCTTAAAAAAGCTGTTGTTGACCTTAGTCCTCTGACAGATATAGATGACGCGAAAATTTTTAATAGGCTTGAGCTGGCTGTTAATTCAGTAATCAAAGGGAATCTAACGGTCGCTCTCATTCAGGGAGGATTAACTGCTATAGGGTTTGCTATCTTTGGAGTTCCAAATGCCGTGCTATGGGGAACTGTAACGGCAATTGCCGCCCTTATTCCGGGTTTCGGAACATCGCTTGTGCTGATACCGGCTATTTTATTCCTCTTCTTAAATAACGAAATTTATCATGCCATAGGTCTTCTCATGTGGGGTGCTGTGGCTGTGGGGCTTGTTGATAATTTATTAGGGCCGAAACTTATAGGACGCGGAATACAGATGCATCCTTTTATCATTCTTCTATCTGTTCTGGGAGGAATCGGATTTTTCGGCCCGATAGGATTTCTGCTGGGACCGCTTGCCATGAGCCTGCTTTTCGCTTTTATTGAAATTTATAGTTCAATATCAACGAATGAGGATTCCGGGATCCAAGGGGGCAAAGATTCAGGCGAACCCTTGAACCCTTGAACCCTCTGATCCTTGAATCCCTTTAATTATCCAAGCGGACGGAAGCTTTTGCGGGTTGCCCCGCAAATGGGACACCTCCAGTCATCAGGCAGATCTTCAAATTTGGTTCCCTTTTCGATCTTCCCTTTTCTGTCTCCCTTATCCGGATTATATATATAGCCGCAGTTTGCCGTTTGGCACTGCCACATCTCTTCAGGTTTTGCCATGTTGAATCTCCTTTCCTAAAAACCGTACATCGAACATCGTACTTCGAAATTCGAAATTCGATGTCCGAAATTCGCAGTTTATTCTTCTTTCTTTTCGGTTTTCTCCTCCCTGCTGCAAATCGATCCTGGGTCCGCCATGAACTTCAAGGTATTGTACCTTTCCGTATATTCCTTTTCTATTTTTTCCCTCAGCTTTCTGGACTCATCCGGGAACATCTTTTCGAGAGAAGCGTACCTGTTTTCACCCGAGAGAAACTGCTGGAGAGTTCCGTCCGGGGCTTTTGATTCCAGTATAAATGGATTTTTGCCTTCCGAAACAAGAAGCGGATTATACCTGTACAGCGGCCAATAGCCTGCCGCTACTGCCAGATTTTCCTCTTCCTGGGTTTTGCCCATGCCTTTTTTGATTCCCTGGTTTATACATGGAGCATAGCATATTATCAGAGACGGTCCCGGATATCTGTCCGCCTCGATAAATGCCTTCATTGTCTGCTGCTTGTTTGCTCCCATGGCTATGGATGCCACATAAACGTATCCGTATGTCATGGCAATTCTGCCGAGATCTTTTTTACCAATTTTCTTGCCGGATGCGGCAAACTTGGCAACAGAACCGACAGGTGTTGCTTTTGAAGACTGGCCGCCGGTGTTTGAGTATACTTCCGTGTCCATAACAAGAATATTGATATCTTCGCCTGAAGCAATTACATGATCAAGCCCTCCGAAACCAATATCATACGCCCATCCGTCACCTCCGAACGCCCATACCGATTTTTTAACAAAAAGGTCGGACATTGAAAAAATCGTATCCCAAAGAGGCGTTCTTTTTGCGTCGGCAAGCAGTTTTTTAAGCCGGTTCCCGTGTGTTTTTGACGCTTCGGCATCGCTCATGCCTTCGAGCCATCCTGTCATGGATGCTTTTAATTCATCCGGAACTCCGGCAGCAATTGCCTCTTTAATAAGTTCTTCCAGCTTGCTGCGGCGCTGCCCGACTGCAATCGCTATCCCGTACCCGAATTCAGCCGCGTCTTCAAAAAGCGAGTTTCCCCAGGCTGGCCCGTGTCCGTTCTTGTCGACGCAATATGGAACAGATGGCGCCGAAGCCCCCCATATTGAAGAACATCCGGTTGCATTTGCAATTATCATCCTCTCCCCGAACAACTGGGTAAGAACTTTGACATATGGTGTTTCACCGCATCCCGCGCAGGCGCCAGAAAATTCCATGAGAGGCTTCTGAAACTGGCTTCCCTTGACACTTTCCCTTGAAACAATATTGTCTCTCACGGGAACAGTCAGAGAGAACTGGTGATTCGGAACCTGAAGCGGGGTCTGGGTATCAATCGGCTTCATGACAAGAGCTTTCTTCTTGGACGGGCATATGTCTTCACAGTTCCCGCAACCCTGGCAGTCCAGGGTATTGACCTGGATTCTGAACTTATAGGCTTTAAGCTCTTTTCCGATAGCCGGCTTGGTCTCAAAGTCTGCCGGGGCTCCTTTAAGCTCCTCATCCGTTATAAGAACCGGTATTATGGCGGCATGAGGGCATACAAAAGAGCACTGGTTGCACTGAATGCAGTTCTCTTTTATCCATTCCGGGACATTGATGGCAACCCCGCGTTTTTCGTATTGCGAGGTTGCAACGGGAAAAAGTCCGTCCGGAGAGAAAGCGCTTACCGGCAGGTTATCTCCCTGCTGGGCAAGCATGGGCCGCATAACTTTTTTCACAAATTCCGGATCATCAGCCGCGCCTTCAGTTTTTCCACCCGCCTTTTTCCAGGTTTCCGGATATTTTATCTCAACAAGATTCGCAAGGGTCTGATCGACTGCGTCTGTGTTCATTTTAACGACCTTTTCACCTTTTTTTCCGTAAACCTTATTGATTTCGTCTTTCAACAGAGCGATAGCCTCTTCAAAAGGAATTACGTTTGCGAGCTTGAAGAAGGCGGTCTGCATTATCATATTTATCATTCCGCCGAGTCCGACTGCGCCTGCAATTTTAACAGCATCAACATTATAAAACTTCAGGTTCATCCCGGCTATTGTTCTTTTAATTTTTGCCGGGATATGTTCTTCCATCTCTTCTAATGACCATGGAGAGTTCAACAGAAAAGCCCCGCCAGGTTTTATGCCTTCAAGAACATCATATATCTGAACATAATTTGCCTTGTGGCATGCTATGAAGTCTGCTGTGTTCACAAGATAGGTGGACTGGATCGGTTTGCTTCCAAAACGAAGATGCGAAACCGTTATGCCGCCTGATTTTTTCGAATCATAGGCAAAATAACCCTGGGCAAAAAGGCCTGTATTGTCTCCAATTATTTTTATGGCCGACTTATTGGCGCCGACTGTTCCGTCTGAACCCAGCCCCCAGAACTTGCACTGGACGGTTCCTTCGGGAGTGGTTTCGATATCTTTTTCCGTTTCAAGTGAAGTATGTGTAACGTCGTCCGTTATTCCGACCGTAAAATGATTTTTCGGTCCTGCCGACTTCATGTTGTCAAACACCGCCTTGGCCATTGCCGGAGTGAATTCCTTTGAACCAAGTCCGTAGCGCCCGCCGGTGATGACCGGCATCTCGCCTCTTTCCATGAAAGCTGTACATACATCGACATAAAGCGGGTCACCTATTGCGCCCGGTTCCTTTGTCCTGTCAAGAACTGTTATCCTGTTCGCAGAAGCAGGCAGAGCCGAGAGAAACGCATCTATTACGAAAGGTCTGTAAAGACGCACTTTGACAAGTCCAACTCTTTCTCCGCTGTCATTAAGCCGGTTTACGACCTCTTCGATCGTTTCGCAGGAAGAACCCATTGCAACAACCACTCTTTCGGCTTCCGGGTCTCCGACATAATCAAAAAGCCTGTACCGGCGGCCTGTAATATCCCCCACTTTTTTCATGTATTCTTTTACTATTTCCGGAATCGAAAGATAATAGAGGTTGGCCGCTTCCCTTCCCTGGAAGTATATATCCGGATTCTGAGCAGTGCCCCGAAGTGTCGGATGTTCAGGGTTCATGGCGCGCCCGCGAAAAGCTTCCAGAGCTTCATAATCAATAAGAGAAGCCATGTCATCATATTCAATTTCTTCGATTTTCTGTATTTCATGTGAAGTCCTGAATCCGTCGAAGAAGTGAAGAAAAGGAACTCTCCCTTTAATGGCCGAGAGGTGTGAAACAAGGGCAAGGTCCATGACCTCCTGAACGGAATTGGAGCACAGGAGGGCAAAACCGGCCTGGCGAACCGCCATAACATCGGCATGATCTCCGAAAATGGAAAGAGCGTGGGCGGCAATTGCTCTTGCGCTCACATGAAATACTCCAGGAAGAAGCTCCCCGGAAATTTTGTACATATTAGGGATCATTAAAAGAAGGCCCTGGGATGCCGTAAACGTAGTTGTAAGGGCTCCTGCTGCAAGGGCTCCATGAACCGCGCCTGCTGCTCCGGCTTCAGATTGCATCTGTTTTATGTTTAAAGTCTGACCGAAAATGTTTTTGAGCCCGTTGGATGACCATTCATCAGCGATTTCACCCATAGGTGTTGAAGGGGTTATCGGGTAGATTGCGGCGACATCGCTCATGGCGTAAGCCACATAAGCGGCAGCGGTATTGCCGTCGATCGTTTTCATCTTTTTTGCCATAATATTAACTCCTTATATAATCAAATTTGATACCTTCGTAAAAAGCCGAAACAAATTTCTGACACATTCAAGTTTCCAATTCGGAAATCGGCAATTTTGGGCAAGCTCAAGGAAATCAAGGGATTGCGCGGAGGCATACGCAATGTATGCCGCACAAGAAATCCCGCAGATTGACGCCGAGATCGCTCAAAAGAGCCATTTCCGAATGGAAACTATTCAGGCAGGCGTATAACCATGACAGGCTTTTTGCACCTTCTAACGACACGCCGGGCGTTGCTGCCAATCAGCGCGTCGGCTAACATGCCGTACCCGTGAGTTCCCATAACCACCAAGTTGCAGTTTTTCGAATGAACCGTTTTTAAAATCTCTTCGACAGGAATCCCTTCTTGCACCAATATCTCATCAACCAGAAAAGGGCAGGATGTTAAGCTTGAAGACATCTCTTCGCAGAAATTATTCAAGCTTTTTTTTACGCTTTCAATATATTCTTGTTTGTTATTTTTCTGAATTTCTTTCCAACGATCTTCTCCGAGATACTCGACTATCTGCCATTTGGTGTTTGAGGAAATAGACTCGATGACATGAAGCACCGTGATTTTGGCGTCGAATCTATTGGCGATAGTTGCCGCGTAAGTAAAAGCATGTTTTGCGCTTTCCGAAAGATCCGTTGCATAGAGTATTCTTTTAATTTCAGGAATCATATCATCTCCTCTTTTCACATGTTTTTTTAAAATCAGCGTAATTGCTCCTGTTTGTACAGCATTTAGTTTTTTGCCGCAAGGATTTTCGGATATATTCTTTTTGTTTTAATTTCAGACGATACTGTATTATATATAAAATTATAATTGCCGGGTTAATGCCGATTTGCTGTAATCTGTTGCTATCGAACGAGTTGGAATTCTTAACCTGCTCACTTAAAGGAGAGAATAATGTTAAGCGGTTTATTAATGAAAGAGTTTACCAACTTGCTTGGCCGCGAAAATGTGTTTACCGACAAAGCCGATCTTGTCACATACTCTTATGATGCCGCCGTACTCGACCCGGTGATTCCGGCGGCAATTCTTCGCCCTTCAAACTATGAACTGGTCGGAAAAATTGTTGGCCTTTGCAATGAAAACTCGGTGCCGGTCACTGTCCGGGGGGCCGGGACAAATCTTTCAGGAGGCACAATACCATCGGCAAACGGTGTTGTTCTGGTGACAAACGCCCTGAATAATATCCTTGAGATAAACGAAGAAGATATGTATGCAGTCGTTCAGCCGGGAGTTATAACCGCAAAACTGGCTGCTGCTGTCGAATCAAAAGGGCTTTTTTATCCTCCCGATCCGGGAAGCCAGGCCGTATCTACCATCGGCGGAAATGTGGCCGAAAACGCAGGCGGATTGCGGGGACTCAAGTACGGAGTAACCAAAGACTATGTAATGGGTCTCAAATTTTTCGATGCCTGCGGCAACGATGTAAAAACCGGTTCGAGAACGGTCAAGTGTGTTACCGGATATAATTTAACCGGCTTGATGGTTGGTTCAGAGGGAACGCTCGGCGTAATCTATGAAGTTATATTAAAACTGATTCCTTTGCCTCATCACAGAAAATCAATGATTGCCGTGTTCAATGATACGGCCCTGGCTTCGGAAACAGTGGCTGCTGTTATTGCAAACAGAATAGTTCCTGCCACTCTTGAATTTATGGATAATTTTACGATAAGAGCCGTAGAAAGTCACAGCAAAGCCGGATTGCCTCTTGATGCTGCCGCGCTTCTTCTGATTGAAGTTGACGGGCATCCGGCTCAGGTTGATGAAGATGCGGAAAAAGTCGAATCCATCTGCCGGAAAAACGGCGCGACCTCCCTGCGTGTTGCGCAAACCGCTTCCGAGAGAGACAAAATCTGGGCTGCCAGAAGAAGCGCTCTTTCGGCGCTGGCGCAGCTGAAACCGACGCTTGTTTTGGAAGACGCGACTGTCCCTAGGAGTAAAATTCCCGAGATGGTCCGCGCAATAGAGAATATAGGGAAACGTTACAATCTTGCTGTCGGGACTTTCGGGCATGCCGGAGACGGAAATCTTCACCCTACTATCCTGACCGACAGGAGAGACAAAGAGGAATGGAAAAGGGTGGAAGAGGCGATTAAAGAGATATTCGAAAAAGCGCTTGCCCTGGGAGGAACTCTTTCCGGCGAACACGGTATAGGGCTCGCCAAATCGAGATTTTTAAAAGACGAGATAGGCGCCGGGGCCGTCCTTTTTTCTAAAAATATAAAATCAGCCCTGGATCCTAAGAATATTTTAAATCCCGGAAAGATTACAGGAGAATGATATGTCCGACATGAAAAGGCTTGCGCGGCTTATGGGGGAGCTTGAAGAGCAGCTTGTCGTCTGCATGAGGTGCGGCATGTGTCAGGCAGTATGTCCTCTTTTTGCGGTAACAGGGAAAGAGTCGGATGTTGCAAGGGGGAAACTTGCGCTGCTGGACGGACTCTTGAATAAAATGTTCGAAGATCCGGATGGAGTTTATGAGCGCCTGAACAAGTGCCTTCTGTGCGGTTCCTGCGCGACAAACTGCCCGAGCGGAGTGAAAGCGCTCGAGATTTTCATTAAGGCGAGAATTATCCTGACTGGTTTCATGGGACTATCTCCGGCCAAAAAATTGATTTTAAGAGGAATGCTTTCCCACCCCGAAGCCTTTGACCGTCTCCTTGAATGGGGTTCAAGATTCCAGGGACTTTTCACAAAACCTGCAAGTGATATTTTAGGAACTTCATGCAGCAGGATTGCCTCGCCCCTTTTAAAAGATCGTCATTTCATGCCACTTGCCAAGGTTCCATTTCACCGAATTGTACATTCCATGAATACTCCTCCCGGAAGCTCCGGAATAAAGGTCGCCTTTTTTACCGGATGCCTTATCGATAAAATTTATCCGAATGTGGCGCAGGCCGCGCTCGATATTTTTTCCTTTCACGGCATAGGGGTTTATATCCCTGAAGGGCAGGGATGCTGTGGTATCCCGGCAATATCATCCGGAGATGCCGAATCGTTTGAAAGGCTTTTAATTCACAATATTGAAAAATATTCATCCGTCGATTTCGACTATCTTGTTACGGCATGCGCGACATGCACATCAACGATAAAAAAAATCTGGCCTCTCATGATTAATGCCGATGCAAGTGATGATCTGAAATCAAAAACAGAGAAAATATCCGGCAAAACTCTTGATATAAATCAGTTCCTGGTTTCAATAGCAGGTGTTAAACCGCAAGAAGAAAAGACTTCAATAAATAAAGATAATGCGGTTAAAATAACATACCATGATCCCTGTCACCTGAGGAAATCTCTTGGTATTTTTGCCGAGCCTCGAATGTTAATTAAGGCAAATAATGGTTACTCATTCAGCGAGATGCCTGAGGCCGACTGGTGTTGCGGAATGGGCGGAAGTTTTAACCTGCAGTATTATAAAATTTCGGCCGACATCGGAAAAAGAAAAACCGGAAATATAAAAACCTCCGGAGCCGATGTTGTCGCTACGGGCTGTCCTGCATGCATGATGCAGATATCCGACATGCTGTCAAAGTCAAACGAAAGAATCTTAGTAAAACATCCGATTGAAATCTACGCGGAGTCTCTTAAAAAAGGTTAGCGAAATTCGATGCACGATATTCGATATTCGGTTTTATTCATTCGAGAAGTTTTTCGAAAAAATCATTCCCCTTGTCGTCAACTATTATAAATGCCGGAAAATTTTTTATGGTAATCATGAAGATGGCTTCCATGCCAAGTTCGGGATATTCCACTGTTTCGATTTTAGTTATACATTCCTTCCCGATCCTTGCGGCCGGGCCTCCTATCGAACCCAGGTAAAAGCCTCCGTATTTTTTGCATGATTCGGTTACAATTTTAGACCGGTTTCCCTTTGCAAGCATGACCATCGATGCGCCATTTTTCTGGAATTCAGGCACGTAAGAATCCATTCGTCCCGCCGTTGTCGGTCCGAAAGAGCCTGACGGATAACCCTTAGGAGTTTTTGCCGGGCCCGCATAGTAAATGATATGATCCCTGAAATACTGCGGGATTCCTTCTCCTTTATCGAGGCGTTCCTTTAATTTTGCATGGGCGATATCTCTTGCAACAACAAGTTTGCCTGTAAGAAGGAGCCTCGTTGCAACAGGATATTTTGTCAGTATGCTCCTTATTTCACTCATGGGTCTGTCAAGATCGATTGAAACTGCTCCTGCTTCGGATTCCTTTGCCTGCGGAAGATATTTTGAGGGGTCTTTTTCGAGTTTTTCAAGAAAGATTCCTTCTTTGACGATTTTTGCCTTGATGTTCCTGTCCGCGCTGCAGCTCACGCCAAGCCCGATCGGGCATGAGGCTCCATGCCTCGGGAGGCGGATCACCCTTGTGTCGAGGCAGAAATATTTCCCGCCGAACTGGGCGCCAATACCAAGTTCACGGGACATTGTTAACAGTTTATCTTCAAGCTCAATATCCCTGAAAGCATGCCCCGTAACATCTCCTTTTGTTGGAAGAGAATCAAGATAACGTGCTGTGGCAAGTTTGAGGGTTTTCAAGTTAAGCTCGGCTGAAGTGCCTCCAATAACGAAAGCGAGATGGTATGGAGGGCAGGGAGCCGTTCCCAGGGTCTTCATTTTAGCTTTCATGAAATCAAGGAGTTTTTCGGGAGTCAGTATTGCTTTTGTCTCCTGAAAAAGAAAAGTCTTGTTTGCCGAACCGCCACCTTTGGCTATAAACAGAAACTTGTAAGAATCGCCTTCCGTGGCATATAGCTCTATCTGGGCAGGAAGATTGCAGCCGGTGTTTATTTCATCAAACATTGTAAGAGGGGCATTCTGAGAGTACCGGAGATTGTTTTTTATGTAAGCATTGAAAATACCCTTTGAAATCGCCTCTTCATCTGAAAAACCGGTCCAGACCTGCTGGCCTTTTTTCCCTGATACAATGGCTGTCCCGGTATCCTGGCACATGGGGAAAATACCTTCGGCTGAAATAACCGCATTTTTTATCATTTCAATAGCAACATACCTGTCGTTTTCGGAAGCTTCAGGATCTTCAAATATACCAGAAAGCTGTTTAAGATGAGATGCTCTCAAAAGATGGGATACATCTTTAAACGCCTCTTCAGCAAGAAGGGTAAGCCCTTCCTGGGCAATTTTTAAAACCGTTTTTCCGTCAAAATCGGAAGTTGCAACAAACTTGTTCGTAAGCAGCCGGTATTCGGTCGTATCTATCCCCAGAGGAAACATATCCTTATATTTAAAATCCGCCATTTGCTTTTTCTCCCGGTTTAAATCCGTTTAGTTGTTCCAGAGGTCACAGATTTAATGGTATGAGCCCTATCTGTCAAGGATTTTCGATTGAAAAATTAATTGTTTTTTAGTGTATTATTGATAATATGGCATTATAGAGAATAAATTACGACAAGGGGAATGTGAATCATGCTGGTTAACCTTCAGTACAACAAGAGGCAGATTGAAATACGAGTTCCCGACGATGCTGCCGTGTACCGCACCTCTTACAGGGAACCGGAAAATGATGCCGGGATGCTTGTTCAAAATGCCATCAGAAATCCAGTCAAAAGCCCTCCTTTATCAGAAACGCTGAGAAAATCAGGTGTCCGGTCTGTTGTCATTGTGGTCTCTGACATAACAAGACCCATCCCGTATGCCGATTTTCTCGATATCGTGCTTGAAGAGATTGAGGATGCGGGAGTGGCGAGAGACAACATAATCATCCTCATTGCCACCGGGATGCACAGGCCAAGCACAGCCGCTGAACGGGAGCACATGTTCGGCCCGGGAGTATGTGAACGATATCGCATCATGGATCACCGGGCAGACAAACCCGACGAGCTTGTGACGATCGGGGGAACAAGCAAGGCGGGGCGTCCGATAGAACTGAATCGCTGCTTTGTAGAAGCAGATTTCCGCATAGTAACAGGACTGGTGGAACCGCACTTCATGGCGGGCTTCTCCGGCGGCCGAAAGTCGATATGCCCCGGGTTATGTTCCCTCGAAACGGTAAAGGCTCTTCACAGCTTCACATTTTTGGATGATCCCTCTGCCAGAAATGGAAATCTTGAAGGAAATCCGCTTCATTACGAATCACTTTCGGTTGCCCTGAAAGCTGACGCGGGTTTCTGCCTCAATCTCGTGGTGGACAGAAAACGCCGTGTCGTAGAAGCTGTTGCAGGCGACCTGGAAGCATCTCATAAGACAGCCTGTGAGCTTGTGAATAAATACGCATGCCTTCCGGTGGAGCAGGAAAAGGACGTAGTTCTCACCTCCTGCGGAGGATATCCTCTGGATGCTACTTTTTACCAAAGCGTAAAGGGAATGGTCTCCTGTCTGCCGGCAGTCAAAAGAGGAGGTGTTGTTGTTTCAATCGGAAGTTGTTCGGAAGGCATAGGAAGCAGCGCGTATCAGAATATCATGTATGAATATTCAGGCAGATGGATGGAGTTTCTGGATCACATCCGGAGCAACGGCAACATAATAAAGGACCAGTGGCAATTCCAGATGCAAATCAAAATTCTGCAGCATGTTGGCGACAAAAATCTGATCTTTGTAAACGACGGCCTCAGCGCTTCGGATTTGGCAAGGCTTAATGTCAACGGAATACATGCACCTGAGGACTGCATTCAGCAAAGAGTTCAAGAGTTATTAGACGGGCTCGTACATGAAGGCCGATCTGTGGCCGTTATCCCGGAAGGACCCTATTGTGCCCCACTTTATGCAATACCGGAGAGTTGATCCGGCAGAACCGGCAACTCCGTGAGACCTTCTTGAAAAAATAAACATGATTGTTTATAGTAGCCGGGCTTTTTACTTAAAATATATTAACGGATGGTGATTCTTTATGATTCGTATAAAAAACAGAAGAACCTTTAACTTAATTATAAGCCTGTTCTGCTTTCTTGCGCTTGCAATAACAGGTTGCAAAGCCAAGCCTTCGGGGGATTCCGGAGAAAAAGAAGCAAAAGGCGCCGCAAAGAGTGCACAAAGAGCTGTTCCCGTTACCGCGGATGTTGCAAAGTTTAAAGATATTCCTCTAGAAATAAAGGCTATCGGGAATGTAGAGCCCTTTGCTACCGTTTCAATTAAAACGAGAGTCAGCGGAGAACTTCAGAAAGTCCATTTCACTGAAGGGCAGGAAGTTTCTAAAGGAAAGCTGCTTTTTACCATAGACCCCCAGCCTTTTCAGGCAGCCGTCAAGGAAGCTCTGGCGAGGCTTGAAAAAGACAAGGCTCTTGCAGCAAAAGCTGAAGATGATTACCGCCGTTTTGAGAACCTGCTGCAGAGGGGAAGCATCAGCAGGGAGCAGTATGATCAGGTTCGCGCCAATCTCAGCGCATTGAAGGCAACTATTCAGGCTGATGAAGCGGTTGTTGAGAACGCAAGAATTCAGCTTGGCTACACATCGATATATTCCCCGATTTCAGGGCGAACCGGGAACCTTCTGATCGATCAGGGAAACATGATAAAGGCCAATGACGACAATAAATCGCTGGTTGTTATTCAACAGATTCAACCAATTTATGTCAATTTTTCCGTGCCGGAAATCAATCTTCCTGAAATTATGGGCAGGTTCAAAAAAGAGACTCTTTTTGCTACCGTAACGCCTGAAGGCGCAAGCCCGGTGCCAGAGAAAGGGAGATTATCATTTATTGATAATACGATTGATCCCAGGACCGGTTCAATAAGCCTTAAAGGAACTTTTGATAACAGGAGCCGGCAGCTCTGGCCGGGGCAGTTTGTTAATGTGGTGCTGACTCTGGGTGATCTTAAGGATGTTGTTACCGTTCCTTCCCAGGCAGTCCAGAACGGGGCGAACGGACTCTACGTTTTTACAATTACTTCCGATAACAAGGTTGAATATAAAACAGTTTCAGCAGGAATATCTTTTAACGGCGAAACAGTTATTGAAAAAGGGGTCCTGGCCGGCGAAAAGGTTGTTACGGATGGACATCTTCGGCTTACTCCCGGAGCTTCGGTCGAAATAACCGACGGTGTAAAACCCGGAAATAATAATATCAAGAAAGAGAACAAAGAGGTAGCATCGTGAATATTGCCAGACTCTTTATCAGCAGGCCTATCATGACAACGCTGGTAATGGCGGGCCTGCTTCTATTTGGGATTATGGCATACCGAACGTTGCCCGTAAGTGATTTGCCGAATGTCGATTTTCCGACAATTCAGGTAACTGCGAGTCTGCCGGGAGCGGACCCTGAAAACATGGCTGCAAGCGTGGCAACCACTCTTGAAAAGGAGTTTTCCACAATAGCAGGGGTTGACTCGATGTCCTCTTCAAATACGCTTGGTACAACGCGTATTACTCTTCAATTCAGCCTCGACAGGGATATTGACGCTGCCGCTCAGGATGTTCAGTCCGCCATCGCAAAGGCGGCCAGGCAGCTTCCGCCGGGTATGCCCAATCCTCCAACTTACCAGAAGGTTAATCCTGCGGACCAGCCTGTTTTGTATCTTTCACTTGCTTCCGCCACCCTTCCGCTCTCGTCGGTCAATGAATACGCGGACACTATGATTGCGCAGAGAGTCTCCATGGTCAGCGGGGTAGCTCAGGTTGCCGTATATGGGGCAAAAAAATATGCTGTGCGTGTACAGCTTGATCCGAAGGTGATGGCTTCACGCGGGATCGGCATTGACGAAGTGGCTCAGTCAATCGAACGCGGAAATGTGAATCTTCCCACAGGAACACTGTATGGCGAGCATCAGTCATTCAATATTCAGGCTGACGGCCAGTTGATGAATGCGGCAGGTTTCAGACCCCTTGTTGTGGCATGGCGAAATGGCTCACCTGTGAGACTTGAAGAGATCGGGAAAGTCTTTGACAGCGTTGAGCGCGATAAAATTTATACCTGGCGGAACAATGTCCGGTCTATTGTTCTCGCGATTCAGCGGCAGCCCGGAACAAATACCGTTGCGGTGGTAAACGATATAAGAAAACTTCTGCCGGTATTTGAAAAACAGCTTCCTGCGGCGGTGCAGCTTGATGTCATGTTTGACCGTTCCGAATCAATAAAGGATTCGATAAATGACGTTAAGTTCACACTTGTGCTTACCATAGGCCTTGTGATCATGGTTATTTTCATATTTTTAAGAAATCTTCCCGCCACCATTATTCCAAGCCTTGCGCTTCCGATGTCGATTATCGTCACTTTTGCAGCAATGAAGCTCATGGGATTCAGCGTTGACAACCTCTCACTCATGGCCCTGACGCTTGCGGTGGGTTTTGTGGTGGATGATGCGATTGTAATGCTGGAAAATATTGTCCGCCATATCGAAATGGGAAAAGGAGTTCTGCAGGCGACTCTTGATGGTTCAAAGGAGATCAGCTTTACCATTCTCTCGATGACAATCTCGCTTGCAGCGGTCTTTATCCCTGTCCTCTTCATGGGCGGAATTGTCGGGAGGCTCTTCCGGGAATTTGCGCTCGTCATAACGGTTGCTATTCTTCTGTCCGGATTTGTATCTTTGAGTCTTACCCCCATGCTCTGCAGCCTTTTTTTAAAGCCGAAGGAGGCCGTTCGGCACGGTAGAATCTATATGGCATCAGAGGCTGTTTTCAGCTGGATTCTGAGATTCTATCAGAAAACCCTCAGCCAGGCACTCCGGTTTCATGTGATTACTTTTCTGATTTCTCTTGCTGTGCTCGCTGGAACAGTCTTTTTATTTGCAAAGGTCCCGAAGGGATTTTTACCCAGCCAGGACACGGGTCAGATATCAGGCTTTACGGAAGCCTCCCAGAATATTTCTTTTGAGTCAATGGTTCGTCATCAGACAGCGCTCCATGGAATTCTGGAGGCAGAGCCTGCAATTGATACCTATATGTCGTCCGTGGGAGTGGGGGGGCCGAATCTTGCAGGCAATTCCGGAAGATTTTTTATACGCCTCAAACCCAGGAAAGAGAGAAAGGAGAGCGCGGATGAACTTATTCAGAAATTAAGGCCAAAGCTTTCAACTGTGCCTGGAATTCAGGCCTTTTTGATGAACCCGCCCGCCATCAATATAGGCGGAAGAACAACCAAAGGCCTTTATCAATACACCATTCAGGGTCCGGATACAGATGAGCTTTACAGGTTTGCGTCAATTCTTGAAAAAAAAATGAAGGAGATGCCAAAATTTCAGGACGTGAACAGCGATCTGCAGATGAACAACCCGGAAATACGTGTTAACATCAACCGTGACAAGGCATCGGCTCTCGGCATTACAGCTTATCAGATCGAAGATGCGTTAAGAAGCGCCTATGGCTCGCGCGAAGTATCAACCATATATACGCAGACAAACAGCTACAAGGTCATCATGGAACTGATGCCTGAATTTCAGAGGGATCCGTCCGCACTTTCACTTCTATATATACGTTCATTGGACGGAAAACTGGTTCCCTTAAGCACTGTAGCCGAATTTAAACCCGGCATAGGACCTCTTTCCGTCAATCACTCGGGGCAGCTCCCTTCCGTTACCATTTCATTTAATTTAAAACCAGGGGTTTCACTGGGTGAGGCAGTGACAGATGTTGAAAAAATTACGATAGGACTTGTTCCTCCGACAATAAGCGGGAGCTTCCAGGGGACAGCCCAGGCCTTTCAGGCTTCTTTTAAAGGAATGGTATGGCTTCTGGTCATGGCCATACTGGTGATATACATAATACTAGGAATCTTATACGAAAGTTTTGTCCATCCATTGACAATTCTATCCGGGCTTCCTTCAGCCGGTTTCGGAGCTCTTCTGACATTATACGTCTTTAAAGTCGATCTCAGCCTGTACGCCTTTGTAGGTATTATCATGCTTGTAGGGATTGTGAAGAAAAATGCCATAATGATGATAGATTTTGCGCTCGAAGATGAAAGGAAAAACAATAAAAGCCCGAGGGATGCTATTTTCGAGGGATGTCTTGTCCGCTTCAGGCCCATCATGATGACAACAATGGCCGCGATCATGGGGACTCTTCCGATTGCGATAGGCTTTGGAGCAGGAGCGGAAGCGAGACGGCCGCTTGGTCTTACTGTGGTGGGGGGGCTTGTTTTCTCACAGCTTCTTACGCTCTACATAACGCCGGTTTATTATTTTTATCTTGATGGGCTGAAGAAAAGAATTTTAAGCCTCTTTAACCGGGATAAATAAGAGATCTTTGAAAAGCTCTCCTTTTTGTCATTCCAGCGCAAGCGGGAATCCAGAAGAAATTTAAAGGTATCAACCCATGAAATATATCGCAGCAATAGACCAGGGAACGACAAGCACCCGTTGCATTATTTTTAATCAGTCGGGAATGCCGGTCTCAGCAGCACAGAAAGAACATACTCAGATTTATCCTCAACCGGGCTGGGTCGAACATGACCCTCTGGAAATCTGGGCCCGGACTCAGGGTGTAGTTGCGGAAGCGATGACCTATGCCAAATGCAACCCGGGCAACATTGCAGCCATAGGCATTACCAATCAGCGTGAAACGACGGTTATCTGGGAGAAGAAGACCGGCAGGCCGATACATAACGCGATAGTCTGGCAGGACACACGAACTGCCGGAATCTGCGCCGAACTTGCCGGGCAGGGCGGACAAAATCGTTATCGCGCAAAAGCAGGTCTGCCGCTTGCGACCTATTTCTCCGGCCCGAAGATAAAGTGGCTTCTCGACAATCTGCCGGGCGCGCGGAAACGGGCAGAGAACGGCGAATTGCTCTTCGGCAACATCGACACCTGGCTTATCTGGAACTTAACCGGCTCTCATGTAACGGATGTTACCAATGCAAGCCGGACAATGCTTATGAACCTCGCCACTCTTGACTGGGACGAAGAGATACTGCGTGATATCAGTGTTATGCGCCGGATGCTCCCGAAGATTGTATCATCGAGCGAGATCTATGGCACGACACGGGAAGGTATTCCTGTTGCGGGTGATCTCGGAGATCAGCAGGCGGCTCTTTTCGGACAGACCTGTTTTTCACCGGGTGAAGCGAAGAACACATACGGCACCGGATGCTTCCTTCTTATGAACACGGGCGGTATGCCGGTGGAATCAAAAAACGGCCTGCTCACTACTATGGGATATAAGATCGGAGATCAGAAACCGGTGTACGCGCTTGAAGGCTCGATTGCAATTACCGGCGCGCTGGTGCAATGGCTGCGGGACAACCTCGGCTTGATCAAGAAGTCTTCTGATGTTGAAGCTCTTGCGCAAACGGTAGACGACAACGGCGGCATTTACTTCGTGCCGGCATTCAGCGGCCTGTATGCCCCTTATTGGAAAGACAGTGCCCGCGGCGCAATAGTCGGGATGACGCGCTTCGTGAATAAAGGGCACATCGCCCGTGCCGTGCTTGAAGCCACGGCATATCAGACACGCGAAGTCTTTGACGCGATGAAGACGGACAGCGGTGTCAATCTAACCTCATTGAAGGCGGACGGAGGCATGGTGGGCAACGAATTGTTCATGCAGTTTCAGGCCGATATTCTAAATGTTCCTGTCATTCGCCCGAAGATCTCCGAAACGACCGCTCTCGGGGCCGCCTATGCGGCGGGTCTTGCTGTCGGCTACTGGCCGGATATCAAAAGCCTGCGCCAAAACTGGAGCGCAGACAGAACATGGCAACCGGAGATGGATGATGCCTGCCGTGACATGCTCTATCGCGGATGGAAGAAAGCCGTTACCCGCACCTTTGACTGGATCGAATAAAAATTGTTCTTATCCGAATATCCTCTTTAATCCATACCAGGCAAAATTTGAGGGAGAGCCGGAATATCGCACAGAAGAGGGCTTAACCTCTTTATAGTTCAGGCGCTTTCGACGGAATAAGGCACGCAAAAACCAGCTTGTCGTTTCCTGTGTTTCTTATCTGATGCTCTTCGTTTCCGGGTATAAAAACTATGCTTCCGGCTGAAACGGGAATCCAGTTCCCGTTGTTATAAACCTCGCCGTTTCCTGAATGTATGAAGATTTCATGTTCCCAGTCATGAGAATGTTTGGGAGAACAACCAATGGGAGATACTTCGAAAATCCGCATGCAAAAATTTTCTGCGCCGTCATTTTTACCGATAACAACCCGTCCCGCTATTCCCTTAGCCATACCGCTGTCAAAAATAACAGGCTTGACATCTGTATACTGTATGATTTTCATAAGCTCCTTTTTTAAGATTGAAGCTCCAAGCCACAAGCAGCGGCAGCTTCAATCAGTCCTTAAAAACAAGCTTTCCGCCAAGATGACCTGCGATTCCTGCCGCAGCAAGCATGATGACATGGAGAAGGAAAAACAGGTATCTGCCAGGACTGTTTGAAATATCCTGATCAATGACACGCCAGGCAAATAAAACAAGGGCTAATATAAGGACTGCAATACCGCAGGATATTTTGGTTATAAAAAGGACGCTTTTTAAACTCTGGTATCTTGTGCTCCACTCAACATAGCCCGTAAAAAGCACAACAGGCATGGCTAAAAGCACAACAGCCAGATTATAAAATGCTGCGGTTGCAAAACTGTCTGATTTAAAAAGCATTGCAACAGCAAGAAAAAGAACTGCGACAGGAAGGACTCCGTTTGGTGTGTGCACCGTTATGGGATGGGCATGTAACTTATGAATAAGTCCGGCGATAAATGAAATTTCAGAAGTTTTTGCCTGCATGTTTTTTCCCCCCGGGACAGGGGTTGTTTCCGGAGCAGCCTCTGATTCGGTTACCTCAACAAACATCGACTTGTCAGCGCCGCATACCGGGCATTTTTCCGGGGGCTCTGATCCTGTGTGAATATATCCGCAGACAGTGCATTTCCATTGTTTCATAAGACTCCTGTTCTCCAGTTTAAGACATATCGGGTGAGCAGCCTTTTGCCAAGGCCGCTCACCCGAAAACCGCCTTTATCCTTTTATTGATCTTGGTGTAAGCATCTGATGCTGCGGGCAGATTGAGCCTGGATTCTGGTAAGAGGCGCCCGTGAAGGCAACGAGATATTTTCTTAAATCCGATAAATTGACTACTTCATCGATAAGACCGTGTTTCGCGCAGTATGCAGGTCTTGAATAGTCATAATATTCCTGCGCCAGCTTGTTCATGCTGTCTATTATCGGCTCAAGAGGCTTCCCGGCAGCTTTGTCCTTTACCAGCCTGCGCGAATAAGAAGCCGCTGCGGCTGTCTCCCCGTGCATAACATAAATCTCCGTCGTGGCTATACCGACCGTAAAAGCATTGTGCCTGTTTGCGGTCGGACCTCCCATAATGTAGTGTGCCGCCGCAGAGCCTTTTCTTAAGACAACAAGAAGCTGCGGTACTTCCGTCTGTTGTATGGAATAAATGAGAGACTGTCCAAGTCCGAGAAGTTCGGCTTTTTCCGCTATATCGCCGACATCAATTCCGGAAGTATCCTGAAACCATATGATGGGAATCCTGTCGCGTCCGCACAGTGTGACAAATTCATTCATTTTGATAAGGCCCTGCCTGTAAAGCTTTCCGCCGATTCCCGGGTAAGATGCATATTCGGGATAGTTTTCCTTAAGAAAGCCCTGGTTGTTCCCGATACAGCCGACCACAAAACCGTCCAGTTTGCACAAGCCTGTATAAACCTCCGGTCCGTAATCGGGACGGTACTCCATGTGTTCGCTGCCGTCAACTAAACGGGACAGAATATCTTTCAAATCATATGTTCTCTTCTGGTTGAAAGGAATCAGATAATAAAGATCATCGGTTGGAAATTTGGGAGATTTGGGTTCAGCAACCCGGAAGAATTTGGGGTTATATGCAGGCATGTCTTTCATGTAATCTTTAAGGCCGTCAAGAACGCCTGTCTCTTCTTCATAAACATATCTGAAGAAGCCTGTTGCATCGTAATGAACCTCAACAGATCCCGGCGGTTTGGCTTTGAACTGCTTTGCAGAGGAAATAAGCATTTCCGCACCGGCAAGGTCAAAGTGTCCTTTGGGAGACATTCCGCTTAAAATTCCTCCACCACCTACCGCTATATTGCAGTTTTTATGGGCAAACAAAACCGTGGGGCTTATCGCCTGGTAGCCACCACCTGCAGGGTTGGTGCCGTATATACCGGCTAAAATCGGGATTCCCATAATTTGAAGTTCGGCATGCCTGAAAAATGTTGTTCCGGAGCCACGGCGGCCACCATAAAATTTTTCCTGTTCGGGTAATTTAACTCCGCTGCAGTTTACAAGCCAGACAAGAGGGATATGCAGCCTTTTGGCCAAATCTGTTGCCCGAAGCACATTTTCGGACTGCCCCGGAAGCCAGGCCCCGGCCATGACCTTGTTGTCAAAGCCGATGATAACAGCCCATTTGCCTGATATTTTTCCAAGGCCGTCAATAACATTGGTTGTTCCTTCGGAATTTTCGGTGGGATTGAAAATGGTGTGCAAAGGGCACCAGGTTCCCGGATCAACCAGGTACGCGAGCCTCTGCCAGACGGTCATCTCGCCTCTTTCATTTATTTTTTCGGTTGACATGCCGGCATTTTTTACTTTTTCAACCTCTGCCTTCACCTGGTTTTCAACTTCTTTTATTTGTGTAACATTCTCTTTATTGCTTTTTTTCTGGCCCTCTGAAAGCCCTCTGCCGAAATCAGGCATTTTTTTAAAATAAGATTTCATGGTCTAACTCCCGATAACATCTGTCTGGTTGATATTGTTAGTGCAACAATTGCACGGTTAGCTAATTCATAAAGTTTTATTCTTCAACAACAATTATGTTTGACTTAATCGTTGGTTATTCTCAAGCAATCGGCCACAATCCTTTTTCTTCGAGAACTGTCTTTAATACTTTTAAAGCGGAATTTGTTGCAGGAACACCACCGTATATGCAGGTCTGAAATATCACCTCTGCTATTTCTTCCGGTTTGCAGCCGACATTCAGCGCGGCTTGAATATGAAGCTTCAATTCTTCCGGCCTGGATAAGACTGTAAGAGCTGCGACCGTGACAAGCTGCCTTATCGGATGGGGAATTTTCTCTCTGGCATACATCTGACCCGTGATAAAAAGAGAAAGATCATTTGCAAGGTTTTTATCAAAGGACTTCCAGAGTTCGTAAGGCCTTTCGCCTGTCACATCCTTAAAATAGAGCGCCGCCGTCTTTTTTGTTTTTTCAACAACATCTTCTTTCATTTTATCTGTTCGCCTTTCTTATTCCAAGCTGATCCTGAGCGATAATGAACTTGCAGATGTTGGCCGAGCCCTCAACCATGGTGTAGGTCGGCGCATCTCGGAAGTAGCGGGCTACCGGGTACTCGACCGAGTAACCGTAGGCTCCAAGAATGCGCATGGCATAATTGGCGCATTTGTTCGCAACTTCTCCGGCCAGATATTTGGCATGAGCCACGTCCAACCCGTTGTTGAGGTTCCCCTGGTCCTTGACCCAGGCCGCCCTGTAAACTACCAGCCTCGCTGCTTCGATCTCGGCAGACATCTGGGCGACCATATCCTGATTCATCTGGAAGTTGCCGATCGGCTGACCGAACTGCTTGCGCTCCATCGCATATTTCACAACGGCATCCAGGCAGGCCTGAGCGAGGCCAATACCGCCGGCAGCCGCCGAAAGGCGCGTCTGGTTGAGAGAGCCGAAGACGATCTTGGTGCCGTCGCCGGGTTTGCCGAGGATGTTCTCCTTGGGCACTTTGGTGTCCGTCAGATAGATCTCGCCGGTGGGTGATGAGCGGGACCCCATCTTCTCCAGATCCGTGGTACGCACGCCGTTGAAGTTCTTGAGCTCTACTACGAAGGCCGAAAGCCCTTTGGCGCCGGCGCTTTTGTCGGTATAGGCGTAGTAAATCATTACATCGCCCACATGTGCGTTGGAAATCCAGGTCTTGGAGCCGTTTAGGAGCCAGTGGTCGCCCTTGTCCTCGGCGGTGGACTTCAGGGCCATGACATCGGAGCCGGCATCCGGCTCGGTGATGGCAAAGCCGCCCAGATATTCAGCGCTGACCAGCTTCTGTATGTATTTCTTCTTGAGCGCATCACTCCCATAGGTCAGGATTGTATAGGCACAGCCTAAGCTCTGCATGTTGATCTGCACCCGCAGGGAGCTCGATGCCCTGGCAATCTCCTCGGTCACGATAATGGCGGCCAGCCAGCCCATGTTCGAGCCGCCGTATTCTTCAGGGATCACCGTCCCAAACATCCCCAGCTCCCCCATGGGTTTAACAGCTTCCTCATAGGGGAAGTAATGTTTTTCGTCCCACTCGTTGGCAAACGGCGCGATTTTCTCGGTTGCGAAATCGCTCACCATGTCTCTGAGCATCTGCAGTTCTTCTGACAGGTTGAAATCCATCCTAAAACCCTCCTTTTCTTCAATAGTCTCAAATTATTATAAATTTGTAAAAAATCTATTTTCCACCTTCCAACTTGATGGATTCGTAAAAAGTCCAAATATGCTCTCTTAATGAGCTTTTTGGGGATTTTCCAAAAATCTCAAATCTGTTTGCATATGACTTTTTACGAGAGCATCAAACTTGATCCCTTCGTAAAAAGTCAGGAAATGACTTTTTACTTGGCGGGAAAGGGATTCCCCCCTCCCGCCGCTTGAAGTAAATTCAAGCGGTTCCACCCACACCCCAGGCCGGGGCTTACTCGCCCTCGGCCTGATGAAGGACTTTTTACGAGTCCATCAAACTTCATTAGTTTGTAAAATTTTATTAAGCTACAATATAACTGTTTTATGACAGAAACCAGCATGCATTGTCAATGACACTTTTTAAATTTCAACCCGTTTAACAAGTTCCAAAGCAGATTCAAGAATAGTCTCTCTGAAAACCAGTTTTAGTGCGGCATTAAGCATATCCACATTAATAACTTTTTTAATCTTTGCCAGGATAGCAAGAGAAACAAGCGCCCAGTCCTGACTTTTAATTCCTCTGGTTTTAAAATCGACATTAAGCATGGTTGCGTGGCTTTCCGGGATATCAACCCCGGCGGCCCTTATTATCAAGGTGCTTTCATCAAGATCGCTGAAAACATAACGCCTGCGGTCAACTCCTTCCTGTGCAAGAGCAATGATGACGGACGGTTTTTCTATTCCACTGTACCCGATATCGTCCGGAGAAAGGATTATTTCGCTTATTGAAGGTCCACGCAGAACCGTAATATTGTAGTCGTTTTTTTGTGTTACATTCAGTCCGGCAGTAATGCCCGCAATACACAGGATGTCGCCGGATGTAATTATTCTTTGCCCGGCGCTTCCGAGTATCATTACTTCCTGCCTGTCTGATTCCGGGAAAATAAATTCCGCCCTGATTCCTCCGGGAGGGGCAACTTTTTTGAGTTTTGAGCTGATCTCCCGGTAATTATTGCCGTATTCTTTCCTTTTATTCTCTTCCACGATGCCCGAACAGGGAGATAGGCCGGCAAGAGTTTCCTCAATAATCTGCGGGGTAAGCTTGTTTCTTTTTGTATATCTGCCCGGGCATATTCCCCACATGTCAATAAGCGAGAATCCATCGAACCTGACGGCTTTTTCAATTTCATCGGGCAGGTTACTGCTGTAGCTTGAACAACGTGAAACATACGGCGCACCGGCAGACCGGGCTAGATCGCAAACATCAAGAGACTTTTCAAGCCTGTTCAGAAAACCCGAACCAACCTGCGCTTCCGGCGGGGTTGTGACGGAAAACTGCCCTCCGGTCATGCCGAAGTTGAAATTATTCAGGATAAGAAGGGTAAGATTAAGATTTCGCCTGCACGCAGCCAGAAGGTGCGCTCCGCCGATTCCAAGACCCCCGTCACCCATTGTGACTATTACGTTTAAATCAGGTTTTGCCATTTTAATGCCTGCAGCATATGTCAACGCCCGCCCATGTATGCCGTGAAATGCGTGAGTGTTGAAAAAAGTATCGAAAAGGCCCGAACAGCCGATATCGCTTACAATTACTACATTGTCTCCGGAAAGGCCCATGTTTGAAAGAGCCTTGTCGAGAGTCTTTGTGACCCGTTCATGAGAACAGCCGGGACAGAAAACAGGCGGCCTGCCGGTATTTAATAAGCTATTCATTGCTGATTGCCTCCATAATCTGACGCGGTGTTATAAGCCTGCCGTCCATCCGGCCGAAAAACTTAACCTTTTTATCCGGCAGGATGCGCTCTATTTCATGAACGTACTGACCCATATTCATCTCAAAAACGAAGATGTTTTTTGCGGTTTTGGCCTGCTCCCGGATAAGGTTTTCAGGCACCGGCCACAGAGTTTTTAATACAAGAAGAGATACCGGTCTCCCGGCTTTTCTTTGTTCGTCGATAGCCACTTTTGCGGCACGACCCGTGACTCCATAAGTTATAATAAGGATGTCGGCATTCTCTTCGATGAAGCTTGCGTGGAAGCTGAATGAGTCTATCACAGATTCGAGTTTGTTTTTCAGCCTGTTCTGAAACAGGGAAATAATACCGGGATCCGTTGTAATGTATCCGTCCGCCCCGTGGGTGGATGAAGTCTGCCGGACTAATGTTTTGCCGCCGATAGGAAGAAATTCCGGGATCATGCTGCCTTCTTTTACCGCAAAGGGGAGAAAGTTTTCTTCTTTTGATTGAATGCGGTCGATTATCCGGGGCTTTTCGACAGCATCAATATCTATGCTTTCTTTTGTCATGGCTATTTCTTTGTTGGATGCCATAAAAACAGGGCATCTGAATTCTTCGGCGAGATTAAAGGCATGCATCGTCAAAACAAAACAGTCTTTAATATCAACAGGAGCCAGAACAATTACCGGCAAGCCACCGCTGTTTCCCCAGCGCATGAAGTTAATATCGCCGTCAGCCCCGCGCGTTGCGGAACCGGTAGATGGGCCGAGTCTCTGAACATTGACTATTACAAGCGGAATTTCACTTCCAATGGCAAATGAAATCTGTTCGCTGTAGAGGCTTATGCCGGGGCCCGACGTCGCGGTCATTGATTTCAAACCGGCCATTGAAGCGCCTAAACAGTATCCTATAGAAGCGATTTCATCTTCTCCCTGAAGACAGATACCGCCGGCAGGAGGCATAATTCTGAGCAGAGTGTTGAAAATAGTTGTAGCCGGAGTAATGGGATATCCGGCAAAAAATCTGCATCCTGAAGCCATTGCTCCCCATGCAATCGCCTCGTTTCCTTCCATTAGTGTTAAAGACATATATTCTCCTTAATATGGACGGCTTTGTAAAAAGTCATTCTGCTGTGTTGCGCTTCATCTTTCGTCATTGCAGCGTACGAAAAGTACGCTTCATTCCTTGAGATTCGCGCGCCTTGAATAATAAACTTTTTTCTTTGCCGTCCGAATTTCGATTTTTTACGAGCCCATCAATATTGATGAACTCGTAAAAAGTCGAAAGATGCTCACTTAATGAGCTTTTTGGGGATTTTTAAGTCACTT
This sequence comes from Desulfobacteraceae bacterium, assembly GCA_041298995.1. Classification (GTDB taxonomy): domain Bacteria; phylum Desulfobacterota; class Desulfobacteria; order Desulfobacterales; family RPRI01; genus RPRI01. Next base: position 99 of record JBFYVZ010000136.1, on the reverse strand, counting down.
CGCTAAATCACAAGAACTCGGGCTAACACCCTCAAACAGCTTGTGATTTTTAACGCTCAGTTCCTTAAAAATCTATCTCCCAAAAATCTCAAATCCGTT
>JBFYVZ010000006.1:0-6343 GCA_041298995.1 Desulfobacteraceae bacterium | reverse complement strand
TCCTATTAATATTGAATTAATTCGGATTGAAATATTTTGAAATTATGATAGAGTGTCATTTAGTTTCCACGGAAATGGCCCTTTTGTGCGATCTCGGCGTCAATCCGCGGGATTTCTTGTGAGACATACATCGCGTATGTCTCCGCGCAATCCCTTGATTTTCTTGAGCTTGCCCCAAATTGCCTATTTCCGAATTGGAAACTTGAATGTTCCAAATTTTGTTTTTGGACGGACACTATTAAAAGGAATAGGATGGCGCGCCTGGCACGATTCGAACGTGCGACCTACGGATTAGAAGTCCGTTGCTCTATCCAGCTGAGCTACAGGCGCGGGATTCCCCTGATATCATAACGTTTCATGCATGTCCATAAAAAAATGCGGGCGCAACGAAGCATGAAGCTCCCCGCTTCAGGCGGACTGCTGCTTGTTACGGTATGCTTACAATAATGAGGTGTTGTTTTCATGGCGGATAAAAATATTAAAATGAATCAGGTTTCTGAGAAGTCTCTCGTAAAGTATGATCCTTTTCAGCGTTATCTGATGGAAATAAGCAAACACAAGCTGCTTTCAAGGGATAGGGAGTATGAGCTTGCCGTAAAGATATTCGAGCAGGATGACAGGGATGCGGCGTATGAAATGGTTACTTCAAACCTAAGGCTTGTCGTAAAAATAGCCCTTGAATTCCAGAGGATGTGGATGCAAAACCTTCTGGATCTTATTCAGGAGGGGAACATAGGGCTGATGCAGGCGGTTCGTAAATTTGATCCATATAAGAATGTAAAGTTTTCATATTATGCGTCTTTCTGGATCAAGGCTTACATATTGAAGTTTATTATGGATAACTGGCGTCTTGTAAAGATTGGAACTACGCAGGGACAGAGGAAGTTGTTTTTCAAGCTGAAAAAGGAAAAACAAAACTTAATCGACCAGGGTTTTGATCCGAAACCCAAGCTTTTATCCGAAAGACTGGGAGTGACCGAAAAAGAAGTCGTTGATATGGATCAGAGGCTTGACGGATGGGATGTTTCTCTTGATGCTCCTTTGACGGATGATTCGGATTCGGAAAAAATTGAATTTATAAGTTACGATTCCGAATCTGCTGAAGAGAAGATGGCTAAAAAGGAGATGGACAACCTTATTCACAGCAAGATCGAAGTATTCAGAAAACGTATGTCGAAAAGGGAGAATGAGATATTCGACCTACGCATATTTTCCGACGACCCTGCAACTTTACAGGAAATCGGCGACCGCTACGGTATATCAAGGGAGCGTGTGCGCCAGGTTGAAAAAAATATAATTACCAAGATGAGAGAGTTTGTAAAAGAAGAGATGCCCGACTTTGTATCATATATCGACAATGTGGGGACGAAATAATGAAATTCAAATCAGCAAAATTAATCACGATCGCTTTTCTTATATTGCTTCTGGGAGGATGCGCTTCTTTTGGGAAATATCTTACTACAGACGGAAGCAAAACAGAGGATTCTTTTCCTGAAAACAGATATTTCTATTTCACCGAATCCCAGATTTTAAGAAACAGGGGAAATACCGGACCGGCAATAGAGCACATGAAGCGCGCTGTTGATCTTGATCCTGAATCTCTCTTTCTCAAGGGAGAACTTGTCAACCTTTACCTTCAGGAGAAAGAGAATGAAAAGGCTTTGGCGATTGTAGAAGAGATAATCAAAAAAGATCCTGAAAACGTGGGCGCTCTGATTATGTTCGGGAGGATAAAGCACTCTTTAAAGCAGACCGATGATGCCAAGATGGCTTATGAAAAAATTATTACGGAGAGCCCTAAACAGCAAAACATATATCTCCTGCTCGGCAGCCTTTACATAGAAGAGGGAAATCTGGTTAAGGCGATTGCAGTTTTTGAGAAGCTTATAACCAATTTCCCCGATTTTTATCTCGGCTATTTTTATCTTGGGAAGATTCAGGGGCAAAAGATGAATTATGCGGAGGCTGAAAAATATTTCCGTAAATCGATAGAATTAAAGCCGGATTTGGATGAGGCACAATATGAACTTGTAAACCTTTATAAAATCCAGGGTAAAAAGGAAAAAATAATACAGATACTAAATGAAATGACAGGAAAGAATCCGGACAACATAAGGGCGGCTCTTGAACTTGGATATTATTACAAAATAAACAGCATCCATAATGAGGCGGGGAAGATTTTTAATAATCTCGGGGAAAAAAGTCTCTCCAACTTTGACATTATTATCAATATAATCCAGTCGTTCCTTGATAAACGAGATTATATCGGCACGATAACGATTGTGGAAGAGATGTTAAAAAGCGCTCCTGAAAGCTCCGATTTACACCATATAGCAGGACTTGCCTTTTTTTCATTAAAACAAGAAGATGCGGCACTCAAACATTTCCTGAAGGTGAAAAATGATTCAAGGTTTTATTCCGATGCCGCAGTGCATGTTTCTCTCATGTACCAGAGCATGGGAATGCTGAATGATGCGGTTGCTTACATAAAGAATGTGATTGAAAAAGATCCCGATAACTCGGAATATCAGTACTATCTTGGCTTATTCTATGAAGAGCTGGAAGAGTTTGATAATGCCGAGGAAGCTCTCTTAAAGGCTATAGAGATAAACCCTGATGATTCGAGATTCCATTTCCGGCTGGGAGTGGTCTATGACAAGGGAGGAAATAAAGAAAAGAGTATTGAACAGATGAAAACAGTTATCAGGCTTGATCCCAAAAACTCGAATGCACTTAATTACCTTGGTTATACCTATGCTGATAGTGGTGAGAATCTTGATGAGGCGGAGAGGCTGATTTTAGAAGCATTGAAATATAAACCGGATGACGGGTATATCACTGATAGCCTGGGATGGGTATTCTTCAAAAAAGGACTCTATTCGAAAGCTGTTGAGTTTTTGAAAAAAGCGGCTGCCTTAGTTGTTGATGATCCGGTAATACTTGAGCACCTGGGGGACGCATACCTTAAATTAAATGACCGGGAAAAAGCCCTTGAATCATATAATCGCGCGCTCAGGTTAAAAAAAGAGGAGAGGATTATTCTGATAAACAAAATCAAGGAAATCAGCAACTAAGGGTATGAAAAAATACTTCCGCTTCTCTCTTATTGTGTGTACTGTTCTGTTCCTTCCGGCCTGTGCAGGCATATTAGAAAAAATACCCCGAATTATTTCAAGCGATCTTCAAGCGAGAGATTCTGTTGAGCCCGCAATCCGGGATATTCTTGAGGTTTTGCAAACCAAAAACCGGGATATAAAAACATTTAAGGGTACGGGGCGGGTAAATTATTCGGTAAAAAACAGAGAAGCCGTTTCCTCAAACATTGCATGGGTTGCCGGAGATGAGAACAAACTTTTAATAGTGTTGCGCGGCCTCATGGGAGAGCCCCTGGCAAGAATTGCGACCGATGGGGAATGGTTATATTTCTTTTCACATGCGGATAACAGTTATTACAAGAAACGTTCTGCCAATGGCAGCATGGAAAGTTTCATCTCTATTCCGGTTAAAACAAAGGATATTATTTTGCTTCTCTCGGGAAGAATTCCGGTTACGGACTTTGATTCAGCGGTTATGGTTGATCATGATACCGAACCTGCCGTAATTGTGTTAAAGAAGAGATGGCTGGGTGTTGTCGAGAAAATATATCTGGATGAGTCGCGGAAAGATGCCGTAAAAGTGGAACTCTTCGATTCAATGGGTGAAATAATTTATCGCGCATCGTTTGAAGGGGAAAATAACGTTAATGAATATCGTTTTCCTTCAAGACTTTTTGTCTCAAATGACACAGGAGATTATTTCACAATTGATTTAGAGAGATGCTGGGCTGATATCCCCGTATCTTCTTCCATATTCATTTTAAATCCTCCGCAGCAGACGGAATAAAAAGGCTCATGTTTCTGGTTCATAGTTTCTGGTTAAAAGAAAAAACCGGGAAAAACAGACCAGAAACCAAATATTTATAGAGGGTTTTATGCAAAGCGTCTCTGTAAAGGACGGGGAAAGATGCCTGTTATTGCCCTTGAATCGAGGTTGAAAAACTGCCGTAATGTAATAACTCTTGGGGTAAAACCCAATTTTTTAGATTATTCTCCGCATGAAGCGGCTATGATAAAAAGGGCCGAGAAGATATATTACCCTTCAACTTATTATGCCGATCTCTTCTCTTCCATGAATAAAAAAACATTTCCAAGCTGCCATACATATAATTATGTTCAGAACAAAATCAAGCAGACGGCGCTTTTCCAGTTGATCGGGATACCACACCCTAAAACAAGAGCTTTTTTCGGAACAAGGCAGAAAAAAAGTATTTTGAACCATTTTAATGTTCCTTTTGTCTGCAAGATCCCGAGAGGCTCCGCTATGGGAAGAGGAGTTTATCTTATAAGGAATCAGGAAGAGCTGGAATCGTACTGCGGAATGACTAAAACCGCGTATGTCCAGGAATATCTTCCTGTTGACCGCGACCTGCGGGTGATCGTCGTAGGTCGTAAAGTGGTTCACGCTTATTGGCGTATCGCACGGGATGGAGAGTTCAGGAGCAATATTGCCGCGGGAGGGAAAGTAAGCCTCGATTTCATTCCTCGGGAGGTGACAGATCTTGCTCTTCATACGGCTGTTTCATGCGGCTGGGATGATGTCGGGATCGATATATGCAGACACGGAGGGAAGCTTTATGTTATTGAGGCCAACATGAAATACGGGAAAGAAGGTTTCATAGCTGCCGGTATAGATTATATACAACTTATGGAGAAGATGATAGAAAATGGAGATATTTGATCAGAGACCGCTCGATATGATAAAATTGGCTTTGAACAGGAGAGAAGAAGAGTATCTTTCCCCTGTCGCAGTTTTAAGCTCAGCATGTCTGCGCCGTGAATACGAGGCGCCTAAAGATCTTGGATACCGGCAGGAGTTTTCTCTTGATGTTGACCGCATACTTCATTCCATGGCTTATACAAGGTACATAGACAAGACCCAGGTTTTTTATCTGATAAGAAACGACCATATAACACACAGGGTCCTTCATGTTCAGCTTGTTTCCAAGGTGGCAAGAACAATAGGCCGTTTCCTTGGCCTGAATGAGGATTTGATTGAAGCCGTTTCACTCGGCCATGATATAGGTCATACGCCATTCGGGCATGACGGTGAAAGGTTCTTGTCGGAACTCTGTGAGTCCGCTGGGATAGGAAGCTTCTTCCATAACGTCCAGAGCGTTCAGTTTCTTGATAAGGTTGAACGTAAGGGAAAAGGATGGAACCTCTCTTTGCAGACACTTGACGGCATCTTATGCCATGACGGTGAAATCCATAATCAACGGCTTGAGCCTGAAAGGGCTAAAAATTTCGGAACTCTTGAAGAGGAAATGGGAATGAAAAAAAAGGATCCATGCATTAAACTTATTCCCATGACACTTGAAGGCTGTGTTGTGCGCATGGCCGACACCATAAGCTACGTAGGACGTGATATTGAAGATGCAATAAGGCTGGGAGTCATAAACAGAGAAGATCTTCCCGAAGAGAGCGTCAGAGTGCTCGGGAACACCAATGGAACAATTGTATATAACCTTGTTACCGATATCATTAAAACCAGCTTCCGGAATATTTATGTAGCTTTCAGCCCCGAAGTGTCGGAGTCCTTAAAACATCTTAAAGCATTTAATCTTGAACGGATTTATATGAATGAAAAAATCAAAAAGCATACAAATCGCATTAAGGCCCTGTTTAAATTGCTTTTTGAAAGATATCTCGATGATCTGGAAAAAGAAAACACCGGGTCCGCCATATTCAGAAATTTTTTAAAAGACATTTCTGAAGAGTACAGGATGAACCACAGAAAAGAAGAGATTGTAAGGGATTTTATTGCCGGTATGACTGATCAGTATTTCTTAAGACAGTGTCCTGAAAGTTTGCGCCCTGTGCCGGATTCGGCCTGAGATTCGGAGGGACTATGAATAATACAGCGTACCAGGAGAGAACATACCGCAACCTTGTAGGAATAGACAGCCTTGTCTCTTTCAATATTGTTGTGCAGGAAACAGATCTTTTAATACATGCCTCAAGGGCTCTTGAAAAGATTGCCGGAGATCTGGTTCTGAAGCAGAGGGGATTTATTGAAAATTACATAGGAATATATCCGGAATTCAGAAAGACTCTCGTTCCATGGCATATTGACAAGCCGGCTCCGCTTATAGTCAGTGAAATGGCATCTGCCGGTCAAAAAGCTGGTGTCGGGCCGATGGCTGCTGTAGCAGGCGCCGTTGCCGAACAGGTGGGTAAAGCGCTGTTGTCATATTCCGATGAAGTGGTTGTTGAAAACGGCGGAGATATATTTATCAAAACCGGGA
>JBFYVZ010000120.1:0-2917 GCA_041298995.1 Desulfobacteraceae bacterium | reverse complement strand
CGTCTCGAGCAGCGGTGAAAGACTTGTCGGCCAGATAGCAAAAAGGCAGGCAATAACAAACCCGGAGAATACGGTCTATGCGGTCAAAAGACTGATAGGCCGCAAGTACAGCTCTCCCGAGGTGCAAAAAGATTTAAAGATACTTCCATATAAAATTCAGCAGGCAGATAACGGGGATCTCAGGATAAATGTACAGGGCAAAGAGTTGAGCCCCGCTGAAATATCGTCATTCATACTCGCAAATATCAAGAAAACCGCTGAAGATTACCTCGGCGAAAAAGTTACCGATGCGGTTGTTACGGTTCCGGCATATTTTAACGACAGCCAGAGACAGGCGACAAAAGACGCAGGAAAGATCGCAGGTCTTAATGTTTTAAGGATAATAAACGAGCCTACTGCTGCTTCTCTCGCTTACGGCCTCGACAAGAAAAAAGATGAAAAGATAGCTGTATTCGACCTGGGCGGCGGAACCTTCGATATTTCGGTGCTGGAAATAGGAGATGGCGTTTTTGAAGTCAAGGCGACAAACGGCGACACGCATCTCGGCGGTGAGGACTTCGATTTAAGGCTTATCGATTATATATCAAGCGAATTCAGAAGAGAATCCGGCATTGATATAAGAAGCGACAAGATGGCTCTGCAAAGGCTCAAGGAAGCCGCCGAAAAAGCGAAGATGGAGCTTTCAACCTCCCTGGAAACAGATGTGAATCTGCCGTTTATAACGGCCGATGCAAGCGGACCGAAACATCTGAACCTGAGAATAACAAGGGCTAAACTGGAAAGTCTCGTTGAAGACCTTCTTGATAATCTGGAAGGGCCCTGCCGTACCGCAATGAAAGACTCGGGGCTTTCGACAAGTCAGATAGATGAAGTCATCCTGGTGGGCGGCATGACTCGTATGCCGGCTGTTCAGGAGCGCGTGAAAAGACTGTTCGGGAGAGAGCCCCACAAGGGAGTTAACCCGGATGAAGTCGTAGCCATCGGCGCTGCAATTCAGGGCGGAGTTCTGAAAGGTGATGTCAAGGATGTTCTTCTTCTCGACGTAACGCCGTTATCATTAGGAATTGAAACCCTGGGCGGCGTTATGACAAGGCTCATTGAGAAAAACACAACCATTCCTACAAAGAAGAGCCAGATATTTTCGACTGCCGCAGACAGCCAGCCTGCGGTATCCATACATGTTCTGCAGGGAGAAAGGGAGATGGCCGGCGGAAATAAGACTCTCGGTCGTTTCGAACTCGTGGGAATACCTCCTGCTCCGAGGGGCGTGCCGCAGATTGAGGTGGCATTCGATATTGACGCAAACGGGATAGTAAACGTTTCCGCAAAGGATTTGGCTACAAGCAAGGAGCAGTCGATTCAGATCACGGCTTCAAGCGGATTGTCAAAAGAAGAGATTAACAAACTGATTAAGGATGCGGAGCTTCATGCGGAAGACGACAAAAAGAAGAGGGAGCTTGTGGATGCGCGTAATACCGGTGACGCCATGATCTATTCCACTGAAAAGTCCATAAAGGATCTGGGCGAAAAGGTCGATGCGGCTACAAAAAGCAAGGTCGATGAAGCCATAAACCGCCTTAAAAAGGCGATGGAAGGCGAAAACACTTCTGAAATTCAAAAATTGACAGAGGAGCTGACCCAGGCATCCCATAAGCTTGCTGAAGCCATGTATAAGCAGGCTTCACAGCAGGCCGGGCAGGCTGGAGAAGATCAGGCTGGAAGCAACGCCGGAGCTTCGCAGGAGAAAAGCTCAAAAGGCGAAGACGATGTTGTTGACGCCGACTTTGAAGAAGTAAAAGACGATAAGAAATAATTCTTACAGCAGATATTGCTGAACCGATGCAGCCCGCGGTACATTAACTTCAATATGCCGCGGGCTGTTTTATTTTCACCGTCCATATCTCTTATAAATACCCGATAATTATTGACCATCTCGATATATTCAGATAGCATTCAGGCACTACGAAATTATGATTAAAAAATAACTGGATCCCTTTTTCCCAACTAGTGTCCATCTTGACGCTGAGATGTTACAAAAGGGCCATTTCCGAATGGAAACCGACTAATTTCGGGAGAAAAACTTTTCATAAAAACCTTTTGCAGGAGGTTCTAATAGAATGAGTTCAATATCAGAAAGACTGGGAATTTCAAAGACGCTTAACGGCGCGGGATCAGGCCGTTTCATAAAATGCGCCGGACCGGTTTTAAACTCAATTTCCCCGGTTAACGGCTCAGTAATAGGAACGATAAGAAGCGCCGGAAAGAAAGAATATGAAAAGGTAACCGAAAAAGCCTTCGCGGCTTTTAAATCATGGAGCCTTATTCCTGCTCCGAAAAGAGGGGATATTGTCCGGCAGATCGGGGATGCCTTCAGAACACACAAGAAAGATCTGGGAGAGCTCATCAGCATGGAAGTCGGAAAAATAAGGGCTGAAGGAGAAGGTGAAGTCCAGGAGATGATCGACATGGCTGATTTTGCAACCGGTCAGTCCAGGATGCTTTACGGATTGAGCATGCACAGCGAACGCCCGGATCACAGGATGTACGAGCAATGGCATCCCCTGGGGCCTGTCGGAGTAATTACGGCATTCAATTTTCCCATGGCTGTCTGGGCGTGGAACGCTATGATTGCTTTAATAGCCGGCAATACCGTCATATGGAAACCTTCTTCAAAAGCTCCTCTATCCGCCATTGCCGCAACAAAGATTGCATGGGATGTTCTGAAGAGAAATGATGTTCCGGAAGGTGTCCTGAATCTCCTGATAGGGAACAGAAAAGATATAGGCGAAAACCTCTTGAGAGACTGCCGGGTTCCTCTTATCTCCGCAACAGGAAGCGTGGAAATGGGACGACATATCGCGAAAACCGTCGCGGAACGCCTGGGCCGTTCTATCCTTGAGCTTGGAGGAAATAATGC
>JBFYVZ010000111.1:0-5405 GCA_041298995.1 Desulfobacteraceae bacterium | reverse complement strand
TCGAGCTTCCGCTGGTGCTTATTCCCAGTGCAACATCACCCTCCCTTCCGAGAGCAAAAATCTGTTTTGAGAATATATCGTCAAAGCTGTAATCATTTCCTATGCTCGTCAAAATCGAGGTGTCGGTCGTCAGAGCAAGGGCGGCAAGAGGCGGACGCTCAATTCTGAATCGGTTGACAAACTCGGCGGCAAGATGCTGGGCATCAGCCGCGCTTCCACCGTTTCCGAAAATCAGTATCTTATGACCTGAAACAAGCGAATCCGCTATTTTTTCGCCTCCCCTGATAATCCGATCCATGTTCTTTTCTATGAAACTTTTTTTTAATTCTATGCTTTCATCAATAATACTTTGAATTATGTCTCTCATATTTTTTTTCTTTCCGCACGGATCTCGTTAATATACTCTGCTGATTCAAACCCAAGCTCTTCGGCTTTTTCAAACTCATTCCTGGCATCGCTCAAAAGACCGTGCTTGTGATAAATTTTCCCGAGTCTTTGCCTGAAAAGCCCGTTGTCAGGAGATATTTCGACGCTTTGACGGCAAAAAGTCAGGGCGATATCACGATTTTTACCATTTTGCTCATAGAGCAATCCAAGAGAAGACAATGAAGCGGCATCGTTGGGATTAATCTTTATTGCTTTCTCATACGCCTCTTCAGCTTCATCAGTCATACCTGTTGCCGTAAAAGTTTCACCAAGATAAAAGAGGGCAATGCTTGATTCAGGTCTTAATTTTAAAGCCTTTTCAAGATATCTTCTTCCTTCTTCCGGCTTTCCCAGTTCAAGGAGAAGCTTTCCCGTCTGGAAATCTATTTCGAATAGATTTTCCCCAAGGTTGCCGGCTTTAAAGAAATGTTTGAGAGCTTTTTCTTTTTTCCCCATAAGCTGGTATGAAAGACCCGCATTATACATGGGCATTATCTCTGCCGGCGAAAGCCTTACAGCCTCTTTAAATTCCTTAATGGCTTTTGAAAAATCCCCAAGAACAGCATAGCAGACTCCAAGACTGTTATGAACATTCACATCGATCGGATCGAATAAAAGGGCGGTCCTGAACTCTTTTATGGCGCCGTTTATGTCTCCGTTCTGGTAAAGTTTGTCGCCACTGATATTAAGACTCACTGCATCAAATGCCACAATACTGCCGGCTCCAAAAAAATCGGCGTGCTCAAGCGCTTTCCGGGCATTTTCAATTATTTCATTTTTTTTATAACTGAAAGCCGGATATGCCGCCACGCCTGATGTGACGGTTTCCTTTCCTCTCTTCTCAAGATTCACTTTTATTTTGACGGCAAGGTCTAAGCATCCCGCGGAATTTTTATCAGGAAGATAACATCCGAACTCGAATCGGTCCAGCCGGCCCCAAAATCCATTTTCAGAGCTGCATGCATCATCGATTGTCTTTACGACTTCGATAATTATCTTGTCTGCCTGCTCCCTGTCCTGCTCATTCTCCTCACGGTTCATGTTGTCAATACGCATTATTATTGCGCCAAATGCGTGGTAAGGGGTAAGAAGTTTCAGGGCAAGTTCCGAAAAAGCCTCTCCGCTCAACATGCCGGGAAAGAGCTTGTTTAATACGTCTCTCTCACTGCCGTCTTTCGTTTTTCCGTAATATTTACCCAATGGCCCAAGTTCGGCTTTTGACAGCAGGAATTCCTTCGAGCTGCTGCGGTTATGAAATAAAACATTTTTATCCCGGCCTGAAGTCTGCTCCATTATCGGTCCTTGTTTAGAAGATTGTTTAAAGCGTTTTTAATAGCAGTAAGCTCCTCTTCCTGAACTGTCCTCAAATCCATAAGAAAGCAATCATCTTCAATCCTGCCTATTACAGGCGTTGTGTTTTCACGCATTCTCTTTTCAAGTGAGTTCGCGGAAACTCCTTTGATTTTGACCGCGATGCATTTGCTTGGAAGATCAAGAAGCGGAAGCGAGCCGCCCCCGGCTTTGGAAGATCTGTCCACAAGAGTTATGGAAAGAGCAGGATTATTTATTTTTGAAAGTGATTTGTAAAGTTTGTCGGCCTGTTTTTTTATCAAGTCAAAAGGAATTGTCAGCATGCGGAGAGTGGGTATAAGATGCGCCGCTTTTTCAGGATCCCTGTAAAGCCTGAGCGTGCTTTCAAGGGCGGCAAGTGTGAGTTTGTCGATACGAAGAGCCCTTGTAAGAGGATTTTTTTTGACGCCGTCCACGATATCCTTCTTTCCCACAATTATTCCCGCCTGGGGACCGCCAAGCAGTTTGTCTCCGCTGAAAGTCACAACATCCGCTCCAGCGGAGACCGATTCCTGAACGGTAGGCTCCTTCGAAAGACCGTATTTTGAAAAATCGATGAAAGTTCCGCTTCCCAGATCCTCCATGACCGGAATCTGCCGCTTTGCACCGAGCTCAACGAGTTCTTTGAGCGTCACGCTAGCGGTAAAACCGACTACGCTGTAGTTGCTGGTATGGACTTTCAGCAGCAGGGCCGTATCATTTTCAATCGCGGCGATGTAATCTTTAAGATGAGTCCGGTTTGTCGTGCCGACCTCTTTCAATATAACCCCGCTTTTTGTCATGACATCGGGGATCCTGAATGAGCCGCCTATTTCTACCAGCTCACCCCTTGAAACAATTACCTTTCTGTTTCTCGCGATTGTTTCGAGGCAAAGCAGCACCGCCCCGGCATTGTTGTTAACTACCATGGCGGCTTCCGCGCCGCTTATTTCGCACAGAATTTCTTCAACGCAACTGTATCTTGAACCCCGTTTCCCTTTTGCAAGATCGAATTCGAGATTTGAATATCCGGTCGCAATCGCAATAAGGTTCGCTACGGCTTCTTCCGCGAGGACAGAGCGGCCGAGATTCGTATGAACAACAACACCGGTCGCGTTTATGATGCGTTTCAGGTTGGGTATCATGGCTTTGCCGACAACCGCTTTGGTTTTGTCAAGAACAGGAAAATCGGTTAAATCGTTTTCGTCAGGATACTGATCACCTCTCAATATACCGGCCCTCAAATCTTCAACCACCTTTCTTGCCGCCTGAAGAAGAACCGACCTGGGAACTTTTTCAAAGGAGGGCTCTGCTTTTGAAAGTTCAAGAATATGATCTATGCTGGGAAGCATTCGCAAAAGAGCCTGCTGTTTTTCATTCAATTCCATAACTGTAGTTTGGTCTCTGGTTTCTTGTTTATGGTCTCTGGTTCGTTCTTCGATCCACTATCTACGATTCACTATTCACTATTTCATTTTATACCATTTTAAACTTAATTAATTCAACATATTTCTTAATATTTAGTCGTACGGGCATAAGGCGCGAGGCTTGAAGTGTATTTATATCCTGCCGGATAAATTATATCTTCATGAAAAGCATAATATGTGGTATATACCCGAAAACTTGATTTATGTTTTCTTTAACAGGCTGAAAGTAGATAGACTGAAGGCTGTTAGTAATTTCAGCCTTCGGCCTTCAGTCTTCAGCCTAAGGAATGATTCATGAAAAACATACTTGTCACAGGCGGCTGCGGATTCATCGGATCAAATTTCATTCGGTATCTGTTGACTGAAACAGATTTCGACGGGCGCATTATAAATGCAGACAAACTTACTTATGCCGGGAACATTGAAAATCTTGCCGGAATTGAAGAGGCTTTCCCGGGCCGATATTATTTCAGCAGAACCGATATATGCGACCTTATGGAGATGTCGGCAATATCCGAAATGTATGAAATTGACACCATATGCCATTTTGCAGCCGAGTCACACGTTGACCGTTCAATTGCAAAGCCATCCGATTTTATCCATGCGAATATTGTCGGCACTTTTTGCCTTCTTGAACTTGCGAGGCTGAACAGCAAAAAAATTACCCTTTTTCATCATGTGAGCACAGATGAGGTTTTCGGCTCTCTCGGTAAAGCCGGATTCTTTACCGAAAACACACCATATAATCCAAGCAGCCCTTATTCGGCTTCAAAGGCAGCCGCAGATCATCTCGTGAGATCGTATTCGATTACCTACTCCATTCCTGTCACAATTTCGAACTGTTCAAATAACTACGGGCCTCACCAGTTTCCCGAAAAACTGATTCCTCTCATGATTTTAAACGCCGTTGCAAACAAACCTCTTCCGGTTTACGGTGAAGGCGCAAACGTCCGCGACTGGCTCTATGTAAAAGATCACTGCAAGGCAATATGGAAGATAATGAAAAAAGGCCGCCTGGGTGAAACATATAATATCGGAGGCGGGTGCGAAAAAACGAATATTGACACAGTCAGAACTATCTGCGACCTTGTTGACAAAATACTTCCCGGAACAAACGGAAACCCCCGGAGAGATCTTATAACTTTTGTAAAAGACAGGCCGGGCCACGATTTCAGATATGCGATGGATTTCGGAAAAATGAAAAAAGAGCTGGGATGGACACCTTCCGAAACATTTGAAACCGGAATCAAAGAGACCATATACTGGTATATTGAAAACCGGGAATGGGTGAAACGGGTAAAAAGCGGCGAATATATGGACTGGATTAAACAGCAGTATGGAAGCAGGCAGTAAAACAACCGAACATCAAATTTCGAATATCGAACATCGCCTTATAATATCGGAGCAGGAATTCAGAATTCAGGAGCCAGAAACCGGAAACCGAATATGGAGAGTGGAGCTATAATATGAAACGCGCAAAGGACTATATTATATTTTCACTAGATGTTTCTTCTGCAGAAGACGCCAGGCACTATATCCGTCTTCTTTCAGAACATGTCGGTATGTTCAAGGTTGGGCTTGAACTTTTCATACAATCTGGACCTGAAGTAATAAAAATGATAAAAGATATGAGCCGGGCTGGTATTTTTCTTGATCTCAAACTTCATGATATCCCTGCAACCGTGAGGCGCGCCATGGCAAGCATCACTGAACTTGGAGTAAACCTGACGACGGTTCACTGCGGAGAGACAAGAGAAATGCTTAAAGCAGCCGTTATAGGCAGCAGCGGTGAGGTTGGAGTCCTTGGAGTAACCCTGCTAACGAGCATATCTGCTTATGATATTCAAAAGGCCGGGTTCGAAAATCAGTACTCCGCTGACATTTCAAAGCTTGTTCTGAAAAGAGCCGAAATGGCAAGAGATGAAGGTTGTACGGGAGTTGTATGTTCCGGGCTTGAAGTTAAGATGATAAAGAATGCCTTCGGGAAAGAGTTCCTTGCCGTCACACCCGGTATACGACCTGTCTGGAATCTGGCAGAAAAAGACGACCAGAAACGCGTCACAACACCCGCTTCAGCAATAAAAAACGGCTCCGATTACCTGGTCATAGGGAGGCCGATAAGGGATGCAAAGGATCCGGTGCAGGCGGCTGTCATGACTGCGGAGGAGATTGAATCGGCGATAAAAGAGAAAATTTAGATTTGGAGCATTCTGTATATTATAA
>JBFYVZ010000108.1:0-13891 GCA_041298995.1 Desulfobacteraceae bacterium | reverse complement strand
ATTTAAAAATATTAGCAACTACTTTCATGATGGTCTTTCTCGCCGAACTTGGCGATAAAACACAGCTTGCCACGTTCTGCCTTTCAGCAGATTGCAGCGATTCCAAACTTTCCGTTTTTCTGGGGTCTGCTGGAGCTCTGGTGCTCTCCTCTCTTATAGCCGTTCTTCTCGGAGCGGCTTTCAGCAAATTCATCCCGGCGCACTATATCAAAATAGCCGCCGGGATATTTTTTGTTGTTGTGGGAATATGGACGCTCTATTCTGCTATAAAAGTCACATAACGGGTTCCTGGTTTATGGTTCAAGGTTTCTGGTTAAAAAACCGTAAACTATAAACCAGAGACCAGAAAACCCTTTATACGAGCCCTTTAACCGCATTTATTGCGGCGCTGTAATCCGGCTCTTCTCCAATCTCCTTTACTATCTCAATATGCCTGATAACTCCGCTTTTATCGGTTACAAAAACGGTCCTCGCAAGAAGTCTCGATTCTTTCATCAAAACGCCGTACTCTGTCCCGAAACCGGCTGTTTTATGATCCGAAAGTGTTATCACCCTGTCAACGCCTGCCGCTCCGCACCATCTTTTCTGGGCAAAGGGAAGATCCATGCTGATGGTGAGAATCACAACATCGGGACCGAGCCCGGCAGCCTCCCTGTTGAATCTCCTTGTCTCCATGTCGCATACCGGCGTATCAAGAGACGGAACAGCCGATATAATGCAGACTTTGCCGGAAAACGATGAAAACTTCACAGGCTTCATGTCATTGCCCGTTACTTCAAAATCAGGCGCCATGTCTCCGACCTTCAAAGCATGGCCGGTTAGCGTCATGGGATTGCCTTTCATTGTGACCATTCCTGTTCTTTCTTCCATTTTATCCTCCTGTTTTTTTTCACATAAAGTCAATAAAATTAACAAAGTAAAATTTAAAAGAATCTTTGTGCCTTAACCCTTCTTCTCATCAGTAACTGTTATCATCCGTTTTTCCGGATCACTCTGCTGCCTGTAAAATATAGCTATGTGGCCTATTGCTCCGACCAGTTCGCAAGCCGCCAGCTTTTCAATCTCGGCCGTTATCTCTTTCTTCATATCCTTTTCCTTGAAATCAATGAACCTGACCTTTATAAGTTCGTGCTTGTCAAGCGCTTCGTTCACCGATTTCAGAAGAGATTCGGTTATCCCCTTCTGCCCGATAAAAACATACGGTTTGAGCCCGTGCGCCAAACCTTTCAAATACTGTTTCTGGAAACCTTTAAGCTTCTTCAAGCAACCTCCTATAAAATATTATGGTAAGCCCCTCTCAGATGTTTCTTTGAATTACTGACAGGCTAAAATTTCACTTGAACCCCTGTATCCTTGACCTCTCGAATCCTGGATCACCAATCCTTTTGGAGGTGATCCGGAATTATTCTCCTATATTTATCCGTAAAGATCAAACCCTTTTGACGTATTCCATACTTTTTAAACTTGACGGGCCACTCTCTTTCTCATACCATTCTGCGCCATAAATCCGATTTTTCAACATTAAAAATTAACTTAAGCCATCAATAATGGAGCTTGGAAATGACCGAAATAATGCTCGTCCTGATTGGCCTCGTCAGTATCTTATCTTTTGTTTTTATTCTCATAATCTTTAGACGCAAACCAGAAGATGTCGAATCAAAGATTAAAGATTATTTTGCGGCGCTGGAAAAGCAGGCTGCAAACATTGAAGCATCGGTAAAAAAAGAGGTTTCCGAAAACAGGAAGGAATCGACCGATAATTCAAGGCTCGCCCGCGAGGAGCTTGGAGCTTCACTCAAGGATTACGGAGATTCTCTTTCAAAACGAATGGCCGAGATTGCCGGCATGCAGAAAAACCAGTTGGACTCCTTTTCAAAACAGCTTCTGGCGATGACAAGGCTCAACGAGGAAAAACTGGAATCGATGCGCATTACAATGGAAAACCGGTTGGGCACTATGCAGGAGGAGAACAGCAAAAAACTCGAACAGATGCGCGCGACAGTCGATGAAAAGCTCCAGACAACACTTGAAACTCGCCTCGGCGAATCTTTCAAGCAGGTAAGCGAGCGTCTTGAGCAGGTTTACAAAGGGCTTGGAGAGATGAGAACCCTCGCGACCGGAGTCGGGGATTTGAAAAAAGTGCTTACCAATGTCAAAACCCGTGGAACCTGGGGCGAAATCCAGCTCGGCGCAATTCTTGAGCAGATACTATCTCCGGATCAGTATGAAGCCAATGTCGCAACAAAAAAGAACAGCCAGGAAAGAGTGGAATTTGCCATAAAACTTCCCGGGCAGGATCCTTCGGGTCAGCATGTTGTCTGGATGCCTATAGACGCTAAATTCCCGCAGGAAGATTACCAGCGTCTCATAGATGCCCAGGAAGCGGCGGACAAAGATCTTGCCGATAAATCTCTTAAGAACCTCGAAATGCGCATAAAAGCGGAGGCAAAAGACATAAGGGAAAAATATATAGATCCTCCCAACACCACAGACTTTGCAGTCATGTTCCTTCCGATCGAAGGCCTCTACGCAGAGGTTATCCGCAGGCCGGGACTGTGCGATATCCTTCAGCGTGAATACAGGGTTATTGTGACAGGACCTGCAACCCTTGCGGCTTTATTAAACAGCCTTCAGATGGGTTTCAGAACTCTTGCAATCGAAAAACGCTCAAGCGAAATATGGGTTCTTCTCGGCGCCGTAAAAGCCGAATTCGGCAAGTTCGGGGATGTGCTCGCTAAAACCAAGAAGAAACTTCTTGAAGCGACAGACACTATAGACAGTGCCGAAACAAGGACCCGCGCCATTGAACGGAAGCTCAGGTCCGTCCAGGAGACTCCTTCCGAATCTCCGGTATTGCCGGCGCAGGATGCAAACGGTGACTCGTTAAAGATATTCAACGACTGCTCGTAACGGCTTAGGTTTATAGGCTGTAGGTGTTTAGCCTGTAGGTTTTTAGCTAACAGACCACAGTCTTCAGTCTAAATAACCCGAACAGTTACCAAATAATCACTCTGAGGAATTAATCAAAATGGAAAGCGCTTTCACGACCGCAACAATCTGGCTCGCACTCGCCGTTTTATCCACGATTCTTGCAAGCCACCTCCGTATCTCTGTGGCTCTTGTTGAAATCTGTGTCGGCGTTGCGGCGGCAGCAATCGTCGGGCGATTTTTCGGCCCGGATGCGCTCGGATCCGATCTCGAATGGCTGAAATTCATAGCTGCATCAGGTGCGGTTCTTCTGACATTTCTTGCGGGAGCCGAGCTTGAACCTACAGTTATGCGGACCAAAATCAAAGAAGTGACTGTTGTCGGCCTTATCGGTTTTTTAGCGCCTTTTCTCGGCTGCGCCGCTCTGGCAAAATACATCCTTGGCTGGGGCACACAGCAGAGCCTGCTCGCAGGAGTAGCTCTTTCCACAACCTCGATGGCCGTGGTTTACGCCGTAATGCTCGAATCCGGATTCAACAAGACTGAATTCGGAAAAGGAATTCTCGGGTCGTGTTTCATCAATGATCTTGGAACTGTAATAATGCTCGGCCTTCTTTTCGCGCCTTTTAATTACAGAACGTTTATTTTCATAGGAGTCTGCACAGTATCTTTCTTTGCTCTTCCATTCGTAACTTCCCGCCTCACAAGCCTTTACGGAAACAGAACCGCCGCAATAAGAACAAAGTGGATACTTTTCGTGCTTTTCGGGCTCGGGGCTCTTGCTTTGTGGTCCGGAAGCGAAGCAGTCCTACCCGCTTACATCGCCGGAATGATACTTGCGGGCTCGGCAGCAAAGGATGCTTTCTTCATCAGACGCCTTCGCACCCTGACCATAGGATTTTTGACACCCTTCTATTTCTTAAGGGCCGGCTCCCTTGTATCTCTGCCCGCCCTCATGTCCGCACCTTTGGTGCTTCTTGCCCTTCTTGCAGGCAAGGTTTTCTCCAAGATCTTCGGTCTTTATCCCATAATCGGCATGTTCCGGAAGGAGAAAAACGAAAAATGGTATTATACCCTTTTGATGTCGACCGGCCTCACCTTCGGAACTATTTCAGCCCTCTACGGGTACTCGCACGGAATTGTGAGCCGTGAGCAATATTCCCTTCTTGTCACGGCGGTTATCGCAAGCGCAGTGATTCCTACCATGATAGCAAACTTCTCCTTCATGCCGAAGCATCTTCTCGGCAAAACAGACACCGCTGAAATGGTATCACAGCCTGCTTATTCGCCTGTCTGCACGGATAACAACGGGGCAAGCGGCCTGAATGAAGAGTAATTTCTCTTTCTATTTCATCCGGTCTTTATCCCGCCTGTCTAAAACCTCGGTAAGTACCGGCAGCAAAAGTGCTCCGAAGGGAAGAACAAAAATTATCAGGGCAGGCACATAAAGAGATATATGTTTCAGGTCAGACTTAAGCTGCATTTTTTCT
This sequence comes from Desulfobacteraceae bacterium, assembly GCA_041298995.1. Lineage (GTDB taxonomy): Bacteria > Desulfobacterota > Desulfobacteria > Desulfobacterales > RPRI01 > RPRI01. The sequence continues at coordinate 9,473 of JBFYVZ010000108.1, read as the reverse complement.
TCTTCTGTCCATTCGATTCCGGTATTGCTCTGTTTCATCAGAAGCCGCATGAAATCCTGCAAATATTTACCTTCTCTGATTATTAACGCCCTGTTCTTCAGGATTTGCTTTTTCAGAAACGATTTTATCATATTATTGACAACACCGGATAATTTGCAGTTTCCGAACTGGAAACTTACATGTGTCCAAATTTGGTTTCCGGATGGACACTATTTATGCAAGAAAGTTATTTCGCGCCAAAAACAAGCTTCAGCAAATCAGTAGTCCGTTTGGCGGGATTCCGGCGGATAGCAGCTTCCTCTATTGCCATATAATGGAAGATTCCGTCCACTCCCTTCTCAACGACATAATCTGCCATATCGGCTTTCACTTCCGGCACAAATGGTATCGATCTGTATTGTTTCATAACATTATCATAAGCCCTTGCCACTCCCGCTTCTGCAAGACTTTCCTTAACAATGGGCTGCATCTCTGTTGATAAAGAAGGGGACATTTTACTCCGAAAATATTGGGTGGCGGCGTCTTCCGGACCGCCGTATATCTTCTTTACATCATCAAAACTCATTGCGGTTATAGCCTCACCGAAAAGTTTCTTTGCTTTAGGTGTCGCCACCTCCGCAGCTCGGTTGAGTTTCAGTTCAAGATCTTCAAGCAGACCCGACATGCCTACTTTGGCCAGTACAGACTTCACGGTGTCCAGTTGTTTCGGTAAAGGAATATGGATAGCCGAATCTTTATTGAAGCCGTCCACACGGCCAAGCTGTTCAACCACATTCTCCGAACTGACACGAAGCGCCTCTTTAAGCCCGGCGCCGATTTCCTCGACTGATACACCTGTCTGCTTGCTGCTTTCCCCGAAACTTTTCAAGAGACTGGACCCTTTCTCCCACCAGTTTTCGGCCGCTTCCGCTGATCCTTGAATCAAATAAATCGTGATAAAAAACATGCCTGCAATAATTATCAATAAATGCCTTGAAATCTTCAGTAAAGCCTTACCCATATCAACCTCCTTTTCGAGAGACCTTTGCATAATATCCGACCTGTCGTCATGTCGGGCATCAGGCGCTTGCATCAGCTCATCTTCTTGCTGCCCTTGTTTGACATTATTCTCTGATAATGAAATTGCGGACAGTCTACCCGTCCCGCATTGTCAAAAGTTATCCCTTCCTTCTCAAGCAAAGCCCGCTTCATTTCAAGGCCGCCCTGGTAGCCGCCAAGATGCAGGTCTGAACGAATGGCCCGGTGACAAGGCACGATCAGGGGAAACGGATTATTCGCCAGGGCATTTCCAACGGCCCGCGCTCCGTTTCTTTTGCCCAGATGTTCTGCGATCAGTTGATAGGTGCTGACGCTCCCCCGCGGAATCCTGTGTTCTGCCCGCAGAACAAGCCGTTGGAACTCGGTGCACATGCTAAGGTCTGCGACATCAAGCGAAAACCCGATCGCCTCGCCTTCAAGAAGCCCTTTGATTGCAGACGCTAAATGATCAACCGCTGTACAGGAAGACGCCTGCGAATCAGGGTAAAGTTCGGATATTTGGTCTTCAGCGGACATACCGGGCTTTGAGATCAAAATCCGGACGATTTCAGGATTGTCATTCAGGTCGATCCAGATGATCCCCACAGGCCCGAAAGGAGTCGGCTTTATTATCTTTCTATTCATATGTCGAACAATGCTCGGATTTATCTTCACAAAAACCTCTGTGATAATCTTAAAAGTCGGTCAAACAGAATGTATTCACCGTTTGCCGGAGTTGCGGACATAGGCTGATATGCTCATGATTCGATCACCCAGATAATCTTATCTTGACTTCTTCTACTATTTCCCGAAGCACCTCGCCGGTTTTCCCCCGGATTACCACATCGGCAAGATGATCCAGCGGTGTGGCCGCCATGTTTATGATGATCAGTTTTGCGCCTGCCTCATGGGCATACCGTGGAAGATAGGCGGCCGGATAAACAACAAGGGAAGATCCGAGTGTAAGCATAAGATCACATGCCTGCACCCTGCGCATGGCCTCGGTCGTTTCCTCTTCAGGCATGGGCTGCCCGAATGAAATCGTGGCGTCCTTCAAAAATCCTTTACATTCACGGCAATTCGGCGCTTCAATTACATCATTTTCCTCAAGCAGCTTCTGAATATCATCACGGGGGTAAAGCCTCCGGCAATTCAGGCAGATGGCAAAGGCGGTGTTACCGTGAATCTCGATAATCTTTTCGGGCAGGTTCCCTGCCTTGTGATGCAGGCGGTCGATATTTTGAGTGACTATGCAATCGAGCTTTCCCATCTTCTCCAGTTCAAGCAGTGCAATATGGGTAGGGTTAGGTGCTGCATCCCGGATAACCGGATAGGTTACCTTACTCCTCAACCAGTATTTCCGGCGGGCCTCCCCGCTTTCCAGAAAATCCTGGTAATAAACAGGCTCATATTTTTCCCAGATCCCTCCCGGACTGCGAAAATCGGGAATTCCCGATTCCGTGCTGACTCCAGCTCCCGTGAAAGCAACCACCCTGCCGGAGTGCTCCAGTAAATCTGCGGCGCGTTTAACTGCATCTTCCATGTTGCAACTCTCCTGCTTGCAGGAAAACTTCATTGAGGTTAAAAAAGAGCGTTGCTGCAGAGCCGACCGATTATGTGACCTCCTTAAGATGTACAGGCAGTGTGAATGTGAAAGAAATCCATTCACCTTCCCTCGACTCGGCGCGTACACTTCCTCCGTGTTTCTCGATGATATCTTTCGTGATGAACAGCCCCAGACCTGTGCTCCGCGTTGTATCTTTGTCCCTGTGCAGCCGCACGAACTTGCCGAAAAGCTGTGAAAGTTTGTCCGGGGCAAGCCCCTCCCCATCGTTCCAAACCTCGAAAGCATAGTCTTCACCGCTTTTCACACACCCGAGCCGGATTGTACCGCCCTCTCGACCGTACTTGACGGCATTGTCTATGAAATTTTTGTACACGATCCGGAGAAGTTCCCTGTCTCCCGACACTTTCAGATGTCCGGGCAGGTGGTTCTCAATGCGCATGTTCCTGCTGGCGATGAACGGTTGAAGATCTTTGAGCACAGGATCCACCACCTGCCCGGGAAGATCAAGGGGCTGCGCCTGAATCATAAGCTCACCCTTTTCGATTCTTGCAAGATCGAGGTAATTACGGGTCATCTTCACAGCAGTGTCTATACTGTTTGTGATACCGCCCACAAGGGCAGCCTGCTGTTCGGTCAGGGTTCCCACAAGGCCGAGATTCAGTGCACGCGCGGAAGTATATATGACACCGAGCGTGTTCTTGAGTTCATGGGATACGAACCCGAGCATATCCATGTAATTCCTGTTGAGTTTTTGAAGAGAGGCGTTAATGTTTTCCAGTTCTGTGTTTGCAGTCCTGAGCCTCTCATCGCGGTCCCGCAGACTGCCAGTCATTACATTGAAAGCTCTGGTCAGATCCTTTATTTCATCATTACTTGAAGGCTCTTCCACCTTCAAGGACAGATTGCCGGCCGCGATCTTCCCGGCAGCATCTGCCAGACGGCTCATGGAACCACTCAGTCGTTGTGAAAAAATAAACCCTACAGCCAGCACTATTATTCCGGCAACAACGGAAAGCAAGCCGTATAACCTCCAGAGCTCCCATTTTAGGTCATCATATTTCTCTGCCAGAACCCCCACATAAAGAATCCCGACCACCTTTCCCTCGATATCATGAATCGGATCATAGGCGCTCAGATACCAGTCCCGCACCACGAAGGCCCTGTCATACCAGTTGCGGTTATTTTCGAGCACTTTGTCATAGACATCGGTGCTGACCCTTGTGCCTATCGCCTTGTTTCCGTTGGGAAGGGTTACATTCGTTGCAATCCTTGTGTCCCACTGGAAGATTGTCATCGTACCCAGGTGTCGGCCTTCATACATCTTGTCTTCAAAAACTATAGATCTGATTTTATCCACCAGGGAATGATTTCGATTGAGGAGTACTCCGGCATAAATGGCCCCGACAACGGTTCCTTTTTCGTTTGTCACCGGGGCGGCCGCGACAAGAGCCATTCCCGAATCTTCGAAGGATTTGGCCCGCAGTTTCGCCATGGGCGTGGGTTCGAAAACCATGAAGGCCTGCTCCGGGAGGTTGCCGCCTTCAGTCTTGAGGCGCGCTGGAGAAAGTATTGAAAAGCCCTTCATGGCTTTACCCTTAAGGGCTTCCCCGACAAAAGGGTCATTTGCCAGGTAGTCACCCGTGGTGTAGGGTTCGAGAGTTCGAAGAATAACCTTTCCCTTATTGTCTGTCAGTGAGAGAAAATCGAAACCGAACATCCTCCGGGCCTCCTCCAGCCGGATACGTGAATCGGGGGCAAGGAGATTGTTATAGGCGCTTTCCACCCGCTTTCCAGTGCCGAGAACACTCACAAACATGTGCAATCTGCCAAGCTCGCCATCTATAACGCTCCAGGCCGATTCAAGATCAAGACTCACACGGCGCTGGGCTTCATTCAGAATGTTGCGGTTGATAAGCCATGCTCCCAGCGCGGCGCCAAGCAGTCCGAAAAGGGCGATTACGAGTACGAAATTGAGAAAAACCCGCAAATATAGTTTCATTCGCATCTTGTTATACCCCACATCCCGCAATTTCTTCTATTCTCTGATTCATATCCACTATAGTGAATGTCATAAAATATGTTCCGCGCCTGACATGCCGCGACCGGAGTTCCCTGCCATACACTTCAACGCACAAATCCGAAGTAACCGGACAAGAGTCCGAGTGAGAGCGTAATATACGGAAAAATCTTCAGTGCCTTTATGGATATTTCCATCTTATCCTCAAGGTCGTGTATAAGATCACGCTTTTGTTGTGTAACACCTGTAACACGGTGTGTTTAAAATACATTTGTTGTATATCACACTTCTCAATTATAGCAAACCGACAAAACATACACGGGCGGGAGCGTACGGGCAGTGGCGAAAATATCAACGCCAAGAGCCGCATGGCAGGGTTTGACCGGTTGTAACGGATTGATACTGTTGACAACCTATATTATTTTTAACAGGTTAAGCCCGTCATGAAAAAGAACTATTGCTAAAACACACAGCACCAAACCAAGAAATCGCATGGTGAATATGTATGCCCTGCCGCTTAATAAAAATTTCGATTTGCCGATTAATATTGCCAGCATGATTTTTGACCCCACAAGAAAAAAGTAAAAACTAATAATAAAAGCCGTGGGTGCGCCGATATCTTGTGACATTGCTTTGGTCATGGTTGGAGCGCCGACACTGAACCAGAACAGGTAGGGATGTGGGCTTAGAGCATTTGCCAACACCCCTTTTGCAAACGATTTTGATTTTATCTCATTAAAATTGATCTCAACTCTTTTCGTACGCAGATTTTTGTAACCCATAAATAAAATAAACAGACCGCCTGCCAGAGAGATTATTCCTAAAATATTATGGAAATTGGATAACTTTGACAAAATTAATAAAGTTAAAATGATTATCGGCAAATCGGTGATAATAGGAGCGAGAGCGACTTTAACACCGGATTTAATATCATGTTGAAGGGTTTCTGAAATTACAAGCGTCAAAAGCGGCCCCGGCGCAAAACCTGCGGATAAGCCAAGCACTGTCCCGATTGTTAAAAAATGTATCATTTTGATTTTCTATATTTACTGTACGGGAAAAACACTGCCTAATCTTCCAAGTTTTCGATATCGATTGTTCCCTTGGTTATCACACTTCGACTCTGCCTTAAGAAATTATCCGGTTGGTTCTGTTTCTCGAACCTAAGAATTTGTTTTTAAATATTTACTGAATTCCTGAAGAGCCTTTGTTACGGGAATGGCAAATCCTATTCCTTCGTATTTACCGGCTATCCGCTTCATGGTATTGATGCCGATGACTTTCCCATCAACTGTAATCAGCGGCCCCCCGCTGTTTCCAGGGAATATTCTTGCATCCGTTCGGATGTAGTCATGATCATATCCGGACAGAACCCCGGAGCTTACCGAATCAATGTCGCCAAGGGGACTTCCGATGGCAAAGACCCTCATTCCTTGAATGAGCTGGTTGGATGCGCCGGATTGAAGGTACGGAGATCTGCACCGATCGATCCTCAGTAGAGCCAAATCGTGATCGTTGCTCACCGAAACAAGATTGGCCTCAAGCTCTGTTTTATCTTTCAGCAGGATGATAAACTTCCGGTCGAGTTCGGCCATTCTGGCTTTCCTGGTTAATTCCCCTGTCTCCTGCTGATATTTCGATATCTTTTCTTCGGATTCGTTCTTTCGTTTCCTGAGCCGCGCTTCGTAGAAATCATATTGCTCAGACTGCCTCTGATAGCTTTGCAGTGCCGTTGCTCTGGCACTCGGATTTACCATGCGCTCAATGCTGCTCTTATAATCATCCAGAGCGGATTTCATCTCTTTCAATTGTTTTTCTTCCTCAGCCATGGTTGCTTTATAATCTTCTATTCTTTGATCTTCTCGGCCGATATCCTCTTCCGTTTTTTTCATTTCAGTTTCATTCAATCTTAACAAATGTTTATTCGTCAGAATATAGCCGTTCTCATTGATAAAGAATCCTGATCCCTGTCTTATCGATGTCTTAATGGTAACGGTGCTGAGGGAGGCTTTCTCTATATCGCTTTTAGGCCGATATTTTTCCGTCAAATTCATTTCTATATCTCTAAACCCGGAAGATTTTGAAGATGCCCCGCCCTTATCTTTTATAATTTCCATTTTCCCCACGTTCTCGGGAGGCGAGTCAGTTATCACCATCTTACCACTCTTATCTTTGTATATATAGATCTCGGCTTCCGCAGTCGCTCTAAACAAAATCAAGCAGAAGAATAATAAAAGCATTACCGATAAATAGAAATATTTCAACCGCATGTTTATTTCTTCCTTTCTTGAATTTGGGTTCAGTGATTAACCTTCGGCTCTGCAAATACCTGGTGCGGGGTCTTACACCCCGCCAGCTACGTGCCATGCCTGGCACAAACGTTGAGCTGTGCGGCGAGGGAACCGGGTCCGCCACCTGCGATAGTCGGTTCTATGACTCTTTATTTTTTCCGCCATACCTTCAAAGAATCCATCCATATGTTGCATGAAGGAATAGACCAATTATTCGATGATAATTGATCACGTCTGCGTGGCGAAAAATCTTTATCTATACCAATATAATTGGGCTGTACAATCAAATAAGTATTAAATATCATAGTGTATAAACATAATGAAATGCGGGGAGTTGAAAATACATTTCTCACCTATCACAAATTTTAATTTTAATAAAGGAGCCCATTGCAAAACCCTCGAAAATCCCCTCCCGTCAAGGGTGAGCCTGCCCAAAATTGCCTATTTCCGGATTGGAAACTTAATTGTGTCCGGAATCAGTTTCCGGATGGACACTAATTAACCTTCAGGTCCGGGGCGGACACAACGAAGCATTAGAATACAGGAGCCAGGAGTCGTAATAACCATGGTATTGTTTTTCTTCTGTATTCTGTATTCTGACTCCTGTATTCTCATATAAATGAGATCAATACTGTCCCAACGTTGAATTAATATAATACCGTAACTTTATGAAATACTTTCAAAATATACTGATAATGTCATTTTTCGATTTGAAATATTTTTCTTTAATGTACAAGTCTCCTGAATCACAAAATAAGGAGACTGCATATGAATTACGGGAAAACAATTTTTTCTCAGTTGATGGACTTTGTACCTCCATACGAGTTTCGCAAATGCGTCGATCGTTACCACGGCAACTACAAAGTAAAGAGCTTCTCCTGCTGGGACCAGTTCCTTTGCATGGCTTTCGCCCAACTCACCTACCGGGAGAGTCTGCGGGACATCCAAGCCTGTTTGCGAGCAACTCAATCCAAACTATATCATCTGGGCATACGGGGCAAAGTTTCCCGCAATACCATAGCGCACGCCAATCAAATAAGGGATTGGCGTATCTATGCCAGTTTTGCCGAAATCCTTATCGGACAAGCAAGAAAGCTTTATGCAGCAGATTCCTTCGGTATCGAACTGAAACAAACCGTTTACGCTCTCGATTCGACCACTATCGATCTATGTCTATCTCTTTTTCCCTGGGCCAGGTTCCGGAAACGGAAGGGTGCCATAAAAATGCACACCCTTCTGGATCTGCATGGCAACATTCCATCTGTGGTGATCATAACCCCCGGGAACATTCACGATGTCAATATCCTCGACGATTTGATCATAGAGGCTGGAGCTATTTATATCATGGATCGCGGTTATCTCGACTTTGCCCGCCTCTTCAGAATTCATCAAACCCCAGCTTTTTTTGTTACCCGGGCAAAAACCAATTTCAGTCGCAAGCGCCTTTATTCACAACCCGTCGACAAATCCACCGGCATCCAATGCGATCAGATCATTGTCCTCAAGGGCTATTACGCGAAAAAAAACTATCCGGAGAAACTACGGCGTATTCGCTACTTCGACGCCGAGAGCAACAAAACACTCGTATTTCTGACCAACAACTTTGTTCTTTCGGCGATAACTATTGCCGACCTATATCGCTGCCGCTGGCAGGTAGAGCTGTTTTTCAAATGGATCAAGCAGCATCTCAGGATCAAAGCATTTTATGGGACAACCGAGAATGCCGTGAAAACCCAGATCTGGATTGCTATCTCAATTTACGTCCTTGTAGCGATTGTCAAAAAAATTCTGAAACTGGACCAGAGTCTCTACACAATTCTACAGATTCTGAGCGTCACCCTATTCGAGAAAATGCCCATTTTACAGGCACTTTCAAATATCGATTACAAAGAACAAGAGGTGCATATCAGTAATCAGCTGAATTTATTTAACTAACATTGGGACAGTAATGAGTTTCCATTAAAGGACATCGGGATTGAGCGATTACAGTTCAGCCTAAATAGGGAGATACTTTATCGGGTGTTCAATAGAAAGTCGTTTAAGAAGGGAGGTAGAGCCTTTGGAGCGACATATCAGAGGCTACCGAAACTTATGCGGAAGGGTATTCGCATCAACAATGAAAATACGGTGGAAATTGATTATTCCGCATATCACATCAGGATGCTGTATCATCAGAACGGAATTGATTATCAGGAGGACCCTTATATCGCATGCGGTGGTGAGAAATATCGTAAGGCTTTTAAGTGCGCTTCATTGGTTATCATAAATGCGAAAGATGAAGCAGAAGCAAAGTCCGCGATTAGCAAAGAATTAATTGATGAGAAAATTCCGTTTCCTGATGTAAAAAAGCCTCTTAACTGGATGGTCGAGCGCTTTAAGGAAGCACATCAGCCCATCGCAGATTTTATCTGCTCTGACTACGGTGTTAAATTACAGAACACTGACAGCCATGTTATGAACGCCATACTAATGAATTTAATGAATAAGGGAATTTTGGGATTATCGCTGTTTGACAGCTTGATAGTTGCCGAACAGCATGAAGATGTATTGAGGGAAGCAATGATAGGGGAATATGAAAAAG
>JBFYVZ010000106.1:0-5500 GCA_041298995.1 Desulfobacteraceae bacterium | reverse complement strand
GCTTTACGATAAACGCTTTCCAAAAATCCAAATCCCAGGTTATTATAGACCTGATAAGCGCAACCGATCACTTTATGGGTTAAGTCTTCTTTCTCCACCGAACAATCTCCCTTCCGACTGGATTTACAGGATTAACACGATAATTTGTCAGGGATAAGAAAAGGGAAGCTGCCATAAAGAAGAATGAAAATCAGAAAATTGTTTTGAGTATCTGTTATATTTCATTTGATATCAGTATGTTTTTAATATTTTCAAGGACATAATTTAAATCCTCAAAAATAAAACCCTTCAGTGGTGATGCTTCAACTTCTCTCTTTAAATTGTGATAATGATGTGGAAAGGTTTTTATCGCCGGGAAATGAGGTGCATTGTCCCATCTTACAAGCGGATGATCAGTAAAAAGCTGATAGGAATATATTGTTTCATTCTCCGTTTGGATCAGCCTGATATCGAGATGATACGAAGATGGCAAAAGATTGCAACGTAACCTTAATATACTCCGTGAGAAAACCTCGTCAATGGTTATAATTTTTAATGAAGATACGAAATGGCTGGATCTCAAATGTGATATGATTGTAGAAGATTCAATACAATTATTCATTGCAAATAATCATTTTGTTAGCATTTTTCCAGGCTTGTCTCATCTCATTGGCGCCCTTCCATTTTATCCAGTCATCCTCTGTTTCAACTGATGCATTATTTTTTATCCTTTCTGTAAATTGGTCGAAATCACAGCCATGCTTTTTTTTCAATATGATAATAATATTATCGTATTGCTCAAGTTTGCGTCGGGCATAATCCAATGTCAAATCCGTTAAGGCTGTTTTTTCATCTTTATATATACCCGATAATATAAAAGGCTTTGCTATTCTGTGTAAAATTTCCTCCGCTTGCATAACTTTTCTCCTTTCAAACTTTTCTCTTCCAGAAAGATTACAAAAATCCTGCCAAATCGAAAACTTATCTGAGTAGAGTAGAGGAATAAGTGACAATGTTTAGGCTTCGGCATACCTCAGTTACAGGGTTTCCCCGTTGTGGCTCAATAGCCGCATACCATGCAGTACGACTTATCCCCCCCTCATCAAACCCAGCGTGCGGTTTTCCCGCACTGGGCTTTCCCGGAAACTCTCGCTTTAGGCATTTGCAGGGAGTTCGCAGTTCGATCGATCACAAATTCACCAATCCCAGACACTTAAGGTGCTCGTGCATCGTCTTCCCTTTCGGAAGTCGAAAGGGCCGCTGGCTCCGTCGTTTGAGATGTGCTGTAAATCGAAGCTCAAGGAAACTGTTGATCTTGCGAAATACCTTGCGTGGATAGCCAGAATCAAAATAGTTACCCCAACCTGTCAGATGTCGGTTAACTTCCCTGATCATGCAAGGAATCGGCATACAGCTTTTCCGTCTTGCAGTCAGCTCGCGCAGCTTATCGCGCTCGCGAGTGAGGGATTTATCCGACGGAAACATGTTGAGATATCGCTTCTTCCGATTCCTATATAAGCTCCGGTCGAAACGCAATGTGAATCCTAAAAAGTCCAAGGTTTCTCCTACTTCTCTCAGGTTCACCACTTGGGTCTTTTCGCGATTGATCTCCAAACCCATCCAGGACTCCAACTTATCCTCGATCCAGCCTTTTAGCCTTTCACTCTGCCAGCGAGCAAGGACGACAAAGTCGTCAGCGTATCTCACAAGACGTGCGTTGGCCCAAGTTGCCGGGCCATCTGGTTTATGAAAAACCTTGTCAAACCAGTGCAAGTACAGATTAGAAAGCAGAGGCGAAATTACCCCACCTTGAGGACAGCCTTTGCGCGGATAAGTCCTCCTTCCTTGCCTGGACTTGTTCCGACCGCTGCGCTCTTTCCTGCCGGCTTTACTTTCAGGTGGCTCCTCTACCGGAGCCTTCAACCACATACGAATCAGCTTCAGAACCGATCGGTCAGCTATCCGCATCTGGAGGCAGGCCATCAGCTTATCATGGGGAATCGAATCAAAGTACCCTTTCAGGTCGGCGTCATATACCTCCACAAAGCCCTGTTGCAGATTCTCCCGAATACGATCAAGCGCCTGATGCGCGGAACGCCCCGGACGGAATCCGAACGAACAATCTTCAAAATCCGCCTCAAAAATCGGCTCCAGAATCAGAAGCGTGGCCGTCTGCACAACTCGATCACGCACCGTTGGAATACCAAGCGGGCGCATCTTTCCGTTGGCCTTGGGAATGTAAACCCTTCGCACAGCCTCGGGACGGTAAGTCTTGGCACGAAGCGACTCCTGGATTTCAGCCAAAAACGCTTCCGATCCGCCTTCGCTTTCGAGAATATCCTCAATGGACATCCCGTCCACACCGGCAGAACCTTTGTTTGCACGTACCAATTTCCATGCCGTCAACAGCACATCTTGCCGAAATATCCGATCATACAAAGCGTAAAATCGAAACTTCGGTTCCTGCTTGGCCTTTTGGCCCAGTTTCTGTCTCAATTCAGAGAGCTTTTCCGGCAGCTTAACACCCTTTCCCAATCGGGATGTTGGGCTTTCAGCAGCCAGTTCTTCCGTAGTGGAACTATCGTTCAAGCGGTTCTCCTTCTTTTCGACAAAAACATGCTTCCGCTCAGGCCCCTTGGCTCCACAGGCATTACCCCGCTTCCAAGCTACTATGGGCCTGTCCGACTCCCGACCAGGGCCGCCAATAGGTTATTTCTTCCCCAAAGACGTTGCGGCTGGGGCCACTCCCTGCCGGGCATCCCAGGTTCCTCGATCAATCTGTCAGCACGCGCCGTCCCCTATCACCCCGGGGAGCCCGACAGTTGCTTATGACCGTTACTTCACTGCCGGTACTGGGCTTCACCTATCCTGGACGGATAGCCACTCCCATAAAGTATAACGAGGCCGAACGGGTTCGCTTGCGCTACGGCTCACGCTTTCGCCTCCCGAGGCTTCGCCAGATCGGGTTGCCCCGTCTCACGCTCGATCGGCTACTTGTCAAACGGACAATTTACAAGGTGAACTCCTTTCAGTTCACAAGATTGACCAGGCTTTGCCTGGCGCACCAGGATTTACAGGATCAACAGGATGATTTGCAAGTCCGCTTCGCGGAGCGTGGGAAGAGCAAACAATTATATTTTGAGCTACTCTCTCTTTCTCCACCAAATTATTCTCATCGCCGCAGGCAAAAATCCTGTCCATCCCGTCGATCCTGTCTAAAAAAGGTTATTTATTTTTTCACCGTATTGCAAAATGGTCTTGACTATTTTTCAATGGTGTGAAATATAGTCACCATGCTTCCACGTGAACCTTATGTTTATACATGGCAGGAACTGGCGCAGGACAAGGGAATGATTTTCCTTTCCGGACCGCGTCAGTCCGGAAAAACCACGCTGGCGAAGATTATAGCCGCCTACTTCACGAACAGCCTCTATTTCAACTGGGATATCCCGCAGCACAGGACCCGCTTTCTGCGGGATAATAGTTTTTTCGAAACTGTCGAACGCAAGGACGCAACAGCGCCTCTGATAATCTTCGACGAGATACATAAATATCGCAACTGGAAGAATGCTCTCAAGGGAATCTACGACGAGTTCCACGATACCTATCGATTCCTGGTTACCGGCAGCGGTCGGCTTGACCTTTACCAGAAGGGAAGCGACTCCCTGGCGGGCAGGTATTTTCCCTTTCATCTGTTTCCATTGACTGTTGCGGAATTGGCTGGCAGGCGGAGGCCCTTCGAGGAGTTCCGCAAAATGCCGCTTTGGATAAGCATGGAAGAAGCCGGGAAGGCACAGAACATATGGGGGCAGCTCTCCGAACTTAGCGGCTTTCCCGAACCGTACCTCTCCGGCCGTAAAACAACCTGGCGGCGCTGGTCGCAGACCTATGCTCGTCAGCTGATACGGGAGGATATCCGGGATCTGGCAGGCATCAAGTTGGTTCAGGATCTGGAAACCCTCTATACGCTTTTGCCCACGAAAGTAGGAAGCCCCCTCTCAGTCTCCTCACTTGCCGGCGATCTTAAAGCATCATACAATTCGGTTCGCAGCTGGCTGGACGTTTTTGAGCGGTTTTATCTGACTTTCGGAATCACAACCTGGAAGGACCGGATATCCAGGGCCATACAGAAGGAGAGGAAGATCTATCTCTGGGATTACGCGCAGATTCAAGACCCGGCAGCCCGCTTCGAGAACATGGTGGCCGCAGAGCTGTGGCGGGCCGTCGTTCTTTGGAATGATCTGGGCTACGGCCGTTTCAGCCTCCATTTCGTAAGGGACAAGAACAAGCGTGAGGTCGATTTTCTGATCGCCGATGAAGGAGCGCCGTTTCTCCTTGTCGAAGCCAAACTGGGCGACACCGAACCGGCAAAGGCGCTTCGGTTCTTTCAGGAGCGGTTGGGAGTTCCGGCCGTGCAGCTTACGGACAGAGGCGATTCTTACCGGCTGTACGGAAGCGGGGAACAGCAGATCATGGTGACACCGGCCGCCGCATGGCTCTCTCATCTTCCCTGAAAAATCGAATGAACCATAAAGATCAATTTTATCAAGGCGATGATTTGTCGGTCCGCTTCGCGGATGATGATAAGCGCCGCAGGCAACAATCCTGTCCATCCTGTCGATCCTGTCTAAAAATATTTTCTATAACCATAAAGGTATTGACTATTTTAACCAAAAAGATTAAATTGATCAAAAAGATCAAAGGGGGTAAGAATGGAAGCAACAGCCACAGAAGTAAAAAACAAATTTGGAAAATTCTCTGATATTGCGAGGAACGAACCTGTTATTGTTGAGAAAACTGGTCGTAAGGCCATTGTACTGATAGCCTTTGAGGAATATGAACGCCTGACCCAGATTGAGAATGCTTATTGGGCTGAAAAGGCATCAAGAGCAGAGGCGGATGGATATGTCGGACCGGAAGAATCAATGGCTTTTATGAGCAGAAAACATGCTTAGGCTTGATTTAACCTCAAAGGCCATAGCCTTTCTGGACAAACTGCCGCCAAAGCAGTTCAAGCAGGTTTCAACAAAAATTTTTTCACTAATGGCAAACTCTAAACCCCACGATTCAAAGGAATTGAAAGGGTATCCTTACCGGGGAACAGACATCGGAGAATATCGAATTATCTTCCGCGTTGAAGAAGATGTTCTCAAAATTGCTCTTGTCGGCAAACGTAATGATTCTGCCGTCTATAGAGAATTGACAAGACTGTAGCCGCAGGCAACAATCCTGTCCATCCTGTTGATCCTGTCTAAAAAAGGTTTATCGCTGTTTCTTTTTCACTTGAACCCTGGAACCCTTGAATCCTTGAACCCTTGAACCCTTTTCTTTTCTTACAATATCAGTCTCTGGGGGTCACATCTTTCTCTCAGGATTTTCAGCTCTTCCGGCGTCGGAGGCGCCACCTCTTCTGCGCGTGATACATCAATTTCAAATCCCATGTTATCGAGGATCTCCTGCGGACTTATGCCGGGAAAATATCCGGTGAGATACATCTCCTTAGTCACGTCGTCAAAACCCA
>JBFYVZ010000061.1:0-11167 GCA_041298995.1 Desulfobacteraceae bacterium | reverse complement strand
CAAGGAAGAACGCGACATGTGGCTTAAAAAGCTCTGCCTTGATCCCGAAGATGATATCTGGGTTGCGGGAAGTGTTCACGGAGATGAAGGGAAGATAGTCTTGAATGTTTTTTCAAAGCTTATTTCCTCTTATCCAAGGCTGCGCCTCATTCTTGCTCCCAGAAACATCGAAGAATCGGATAAAATATTAAAGAGCGCCAATGATATCGGGCTTGAAACTATTCTCAGAACCAGTCTGAAGGATAACAGAAATCCCTATAAGGTTTTGATCTTAAACACGATAGGGGAACTGGGCAGGATCTATGGCCTCGGAAGGGTAAGCTTTGTTGGTGGAAGCCTTGTTCCGCTGGGAGGGCATAATATTCTTGAACCGGCGGCTTTCGGCTGTCCGGTTCTGTTCGGACAGCATATGTATAACTTTGTTTTAATGTCCGAACTTCTGCTCGAAGAAAAAGGAGGCTTTCAGGTTAATAACGAAAATGAGCTTTACACCTGCGTGAAAAAACTCCTTGAAGATCCTGATTTATGCGGCATGACAGGCAGATCCGCAAAACAGTTTGTGGATAAACACAGGGGGGCCTTAAAAGAAGTTCTGAACCACATAGGGGAACATGTTAATGTCAACAAGGCCGCTTGAAAAATCAAACATAAACAATATACTGATCCGCACGACAAACTGGGTTGGAGATGCTGTTATGACACTCCCAGCTCTTGAAGCGGTGCGTGAAAATTTTCCTAAAAGCAGAATTACGGTTATTGCGCGGCCGTGGGTTGTTCCTGTTTTTGAAAATCATCCGGCGATAAATGACCTTCTCGTTTATCAGAAGCATGACAAATTGCCGGACAATATTTCAGAAATACGGACACTCATAAATAAGATTCGGAAAAACAAGTATGACCTCGCGGTTCTTTTTCAGAACGCATTTGAAGCGGCGCTTATTGTGTATCTTGGCGGAGTTAAGTCACGGCTCGGATTTGATTCTGACGGGCGGGGATTTTTGCTGACCCACGCTGTAAAAAGGAAAGAGAAAATCTTTGCTGTTCACCAGGTCGAATATTACCTGTCGATTTTAAAGTCAGTGGGACTTGAGGCAAAAAGCCGGAATCCAGTTCTTCATATCTCAAAAAAAGATTCGGCACAAGCCGACGCGCTTTTAGAGATAAACGGCATAAACCGCAACGACTTTTTACTAGGGCTTGGTCCGGGAGCAATTTTCGGTAACGCAAAGCGTTGGCCGGTTGAACGTTTTGCAAAAATCGGAGACTGGGCTGCAGAAAAATGGAACGCTAAAGTAATTATAATGGGGAGTAACAAAGAGAAAGAAATCGGAACATCAATGACCGGCCTGATGCGGCATAAACCTGTTGATTTCTGCGGGGCAACTTCGCTTGGTGAAGCAATGGGAATTATCGGCAGGTGCAATCTTTTCGTGACAAACGATTCCGGTCTAATGCATATTGCCGCGGCTCTGGGGGTTCCAACCCTCGCAATTTTCGGATCAACCGACCATGTGGCGACAGGCCCTCGTGGAGTAAAAACAAGGATAATAAAACACGACATTGACTGCTCGCCCTGTCTTAAACCTGAATGCCCGACTGATTTTAGGTGCATGCTTTCAATTGAAGCCGAAGAAGTATGGAATGAGATGGAAAAGTTCAGGTTCAATCAAAACAATTCGGCCGGATGACAGATTTGAAGAATATTTTAATAATAAAATTGAGTTCCATCGGAGACGTTGTTCACGCGCTTCCTTTCCTGGAGGTTCTTAAAAATAGTTATCCCGATTCCAGGATAGACTGGCTGGTTGAAGAAGAGGCTTCCCAGGTAATATCGGGACATCCCGCCATAAACCGTGTTATAATTTCCGGAAGAAAAAGATGGCAGAAGGAGATCCTTAATCCTACCAAATTTTTTAAGGTCTCCTCCGAAGCAATCAGTTTTTACAAAAATTTAAGATTCTCTTCATACGATATTGTAATTGATTTGCAGGGCCTGTTCAGGAGCGGTTTTTTAACAGCCCTTTCAAGGGGGAAAAGGAAAATAGGAATGAGCGGCGCAAGAGAAGGCGCTTCGTTTTTCCTGAAAGAGCCCCCTGTTGCTGTTGACTATGACCAGCATGCAATTGACCGCTATCTGAAGGTAGCCGGGCAACTCGGTTGTAATACAGGCGACCGGAAAGGCGAAATTCCGGTTTCCGAACAAGATAAAAAACTTGCTGACAGCATATTCGCTTCATTTTCCGAAGGCAAACCGCTTATAGCTGTCAACCCGATGGCCAAATGGAAAACAAAGCTGTGGGACTCTGACAAATTTTCTGAACTGGCTGAAAAGCTGCAGAAAGAGATCGATTGCCGGATAATATTTACGGGCAGCATGCAGGACCGGCCGGTAATCGAAGAGATAATAAAGCAGACAGGCATCAAAGAGGATAAAATTATAAACCTTGCGGGCAGCACAGGCTTAAAAGAGCTTGCATATCTTTATTCAGGATGTTCGGTTCTGATATGCACCGATACAGGCCCTATGCATATCGCTGCGGCAATGGGCTGCAGGGTGGTTGCCCTTTTCGGCCCGACTGCCCCGCTGCGCACAGGCCCCTATGGAAACGGCCATATAATAATAAGAAGCGGCATTGATTGCAGCCCCTGTTTCAAGAAAGAATGCCGCGATGTAAAATGCATGGGCGATATAACTGTCAATGCGGTTTTTGATGCCGCAAGGAGTATAATACTTTCAGGGTTCAAGCGGTCAAGGGGTCAAGTGACCAGTGATCAGTGACCAGTGATCAGTAACCAGGAACCAGAGACCATTTATCTATCTCGGATAACCCGTGATCTCTCTTATTTTCTTATACAGAGGCTTTAACTGCTTATACATCTTCTTGTATACATGCCTATACAGTTCGTCATATAATTTATGCGCCGTAAAATCGGGCTCAAACACATCTCCTATACGTGTCATGGCATTTACCGCCGTTTCAAAATCCCTGTGAAGTCCTAGCCCGACAGCCAGATCAATTGAAGCTCCAAGCCCCGATGTTTCATAAATATGGGGCCGTGCAGTAGGCATTCCGAAAACATCGGCCGTGACCTGCATGGCAACCCTGCTCTGGGAGCCGCCTCCCGAAACACGGAGGCTTGTTATCGGAATCCCGGTCTTCTTTTCGATTCTCTCCTTTCCCTCTCTGAGAGCATACGCAAGACCTTCCAATATGGCCTTGTAAAAATAGGCCCTGTTATGAATATCCCCGAAGCCTATGACAGCGCCTTTTGCTTCAGGACCGGGAAGTTTTAATCCCGGCGTCCAGTAAGGCTGTAGCATAAGACCCATTGATCCCTTTGGCACATCGGCTACAAGCTTGTCGAAAAGCGTTTCAACCTCCACTTTTTCCATGGCCGCTATCTGCTGCTCTTTATATCCGAATTCTTCCTTGAACCAGCTTACCATCCAGAAGCCCCGCATGTTCTGAACTTCAATCGTATGATATCCCGGTACGGCCGAAGGATAAGGAGGAAGAAGCGGAACTGCTTCCACATATTTTTTATGGGTAACATTTATAGTGGCGGTAGTTCCGTAACTCAGGCAGCCTACGGAAGAATCAAGACTTCCTGAACCTATAACTTCGCATGCCTTGTCTGCCGCCGCGGCTATAAGAGGAAGTCCTTCAGGTATCCCTGTCTGGTCGGCAACAGCCTTTGTAATGTTTCCGAGGGGTTTTCCCACCGGAATCAGTTCGGGAAGCAAATCCCGCTCTATAGGCAGGCCTTTCCATTTCCAGTCCCAGCCCCTGGCCCAGCACAAATTTTTATAATCAAAAGGTATATATCCGACCTGGCATCCGATTGAATCGACAAACCTGCCGGTCAGCCTGTGTGTAAGATACCCTGAAAGCAAAAGGTATTTATGGGTCTTCCTCCACACATCCTTCTCATGTGTCATGATCCAGTTAGCTTCCGCCTCGGCCCTGAAGTAATCAATGGTACTTTTCAGGTTTGTAACAGTAAAGAGAAACCCCCAGAATCCACCGAGAGGAGGAAGTCCGTATGTTTTACGCTGATCCAGCCACAAAATGGCGGGGCGCAGGGCTTTTCCTTCTTTGTCCACATTTAAAACTGTAGCTCTCTGCGTCGTCAGTGAAACGCCGGCGATTCGCTCCCTGTATAAAGGCTGGCTGACAAAAAGCTTCCGGCAGGCAAGACAGAGGGATTCCCAGAAAATTTCGGGGTCCTGTTCCGCCCACCCCGGATGTTTTGAAAAATAAGGGTTGAAATGAACCCTCTCCTTTGCCAGCAGATTGCCCTCAAGATCAAAAATCAGCGCTTTCAGGCTCTGTGTTCCGTTGTCGATCGCCAGCAATAAGTTTTTATTGTTCATGTTCCGCCTCAATAATAACCAATATCCTTAAAATATTGATAATTCAGCAGGATTTTCCAGTATCTTTTTTTTATGACAACATATGGAAATATATTCCACTTACCAGGAGTGTTTGGGCTGAAATAAGGGGTCAGTAGTGGTATCGCAATTGCGGAATATAAACCGCATCTTCCGCCACTTTATATACAAATCTGTGTTCATCGTTAATACGCCGAGACCAGTAGCCGGAAAGCGCATGCTTAAGTGGCTCAGGTTTGCCGATGCCTTCGTAAGGAAGGCGTTTTGTTTCATTAATCAATTTATTGATACGCCGGAGAATATTTTTATCGGTCTTTTGCCAGAACAGGTAATCATACCAGGCGTTGTCAGAGAAAATTAGCTTCACTCTTCAAGCTGCCTTTCGGTGCCGTTTCCTTTTTCAAGTTGTACGATGGATTCAATCAGCCGTCTGGTGTTTTTTGGTGACCGAAGCAGATAAGCTGTTTCTTCAAGGGCTTCGTAGTCTTTTAGGGACATAATAACTACAGAATCCGATGTTTTACGGGTAACTATGACCGGCGCATGGTCTCTGCAAACTTTTTCGATTGTTTTTGCAAGGTTTTGCCTTGCCGCTGTATAAGTTAAAGCTTCCATAAGACACCTCCTGTACAACTTATTGTACATTTTATAATCCGGTTGTCAAGCACAAGCGTTTTTTCATCTTGTAATTGAAAATATATCACGCAGTGAATAGATTTCAATAAAAATCATTAGTTATCGGCTTCCATCAAAAATTATGCTGCAGGCCCTGGTCGGACTCACAGGTTATCAAGTGGACTTAGAATCGTGTAATACCGATACATAAGCTTCTTTTAGGTATCCGGATAAATTTATCTTGATTTCAATTATAACAACCAATATCCTTGAAATATTGAAAATTCAATAATGTTTTTCCATGTTTTATCGATAATACGGCAAGGGTGGGACCAGGGACATATTGCTTTTGAAGTCGAAGATGTTGAAACAATCTTGAAAACAGCTTTGAGTAATGACGCCGGGTTGCTGGGTGAAGTCACTGAGAAGAAAATCGAGAATGTCGGTATATTGAAATTTGTGTATTTTCGTGACCCTGAAGGTAATATTGTTGAAATTCAATCATGGAAAAAATAATTGATCCTGATAAGGCAAAATCACCCGGGAATATAGGATCTTCAAGGTATTCATCCGAAGTGATGCTGCTTAAATTAATCTCCTGCGATTAAAAGGATATCCGGATGTACGATCATTTAAGTGTCTGGCTGAATGGCAAGATGATTCCATGGCCTGAAGCGAAAGTGCCTCTTCTTTCACACGGTTTCAGCAGGGGTTCGGCGATATTTGAGATCTTCGGCACCCATGAAGGCCCGAAGGGCACCGTAGCTTTCAGAATGGACCGGCACCTCGACAGACTGATGAGAAGCGCCGAACTTCTGGGAATGCAAACAGCTTACTCCCGCCGTGAGATTGCAGAAGCCGTGGCCGAAACGGTCAGGGCCAATAACATCGGGCGTGGCCTGGTAAAAATACTGGCGTATTGGGGCGAGGAGGCCGTTATTCAACTTGTTCTGAACTCCAGACTGGATGTGGCGGTCTTCGCAATTCCCTCCGGCAAGGAACTGGGCCTTGATAATGCGAAGCCGATTTCAGCCTGCATCTCCAAATGGCTTAAGCTCCATCCTGGGACAGTACCGGTTGAGGCCAAGGCCTGCGCCAACTATCTGAATGGCTATCTGGCGCGAAGGGATGCCAACCTCCGGGGCTTTAATGTCGGGCTTCTCGTAGGGACAGACGGTTTTCTCGCCGAAGGATCCACAGAGTCGGTATTTCTGGTCAAAAACGGAATCCTGAAGACACCGCCTCTCGGGCGGATCTTGCCGAGCATTACCCGCATGTCCATCCTGCAGGCCGCGCCATCCATCGGCATCCGTACTTCGGAAGAGCCGGTTCTGCCCGACGACCTCTTCACAGCCGAGGAGATATTTGTGTGCCATACGGGTATCAAGATCTTGCCGGTTGCTCGCTTTGAGGAACGGGCACTTGAAGCCCCGGGACCTGTGACGGGGAAACTCATGGATTTGATGCAGGGCATTCTCAATCTCTCCGACGACCGGTTCAAAGACTGGTTTTATCCCATGTAGCCGGGATACGCTCGCTGTTACAAACCCGATATAGCGGTTATTTTTTTAAACGCAGGCTTATCTTTTTCTGAGTTTACCCACACCAACCATGATAAAGAAAATCAATGATGCAAATGTGACGATCGTGGCGCCGGACGCAAGGTCTGCGTAATATGAAATAACAAGCCCCCCGATTGTAGATATAAGAGCGACTCCGATTGAGATCGCAATCATTGGGACATAACGGTCTGTAACCTGTGATGCAGCCGCGCCCGGAATGACAAGAAGCGCCGACACAAGCACGATTCCAACAATTTTAATGCTTATAACAACGGCGAAGGCCAGAAGCGTAAGAAAAAAATGGTCAAGAAATACTACAGGCATACCGCTTACAAAAGCGACCTCACTGTCAAACGCCACAAAGAGCAGCTCCTTGAAAAAAAAGTAGCATGCCAAAAGCACTATTGTGCCGAGTACTCCCACGACAACGATGTCGGTGTAAGTTATCGCAAGAATATTCCCGAAAAGATATCCGAAAAGATCCGTATTGTATTTGTCGGACAAGCCGATGAAGATTACTCCAAGAGCCATGGCAAGCGCAAAAAATATGCCTATTGCAGTATCCGTGCTGAGCCTTTCCCTCCTTCCGACATAACCTATCGCATTTGAGACGATAACCGCGAAACCAAGGGCTGTCAGGGTTGGGGAAATACCTATCAGCGAGCCAAGGGCAACCCCTCCGAAAGCTGAATGAGCTACACCGACCCCGATAAACGAATAACGCTTCAGAACTACAAAAAAAGATACAACAGCAAGCACTATGCTAAGGATAATTCCCGCCAGAAATGCATTCCGCATGAACTCAAAATGAAATATCTCAATCATACTTCCTCATGCCTCATGTGGCAGGTCACACATTTTGAATCGTGAACCATTATCTTTAAGTCCTTTCCAAACACCTTTTCCATAACCTCATCTGAAATGCACAAATCCGGCTCTCCATGATAGTGAACTTCAATATTAAGACAGGCCACCCGATCTGCATGAGATGTGATGACGCCGATATCATGAGAAACCATAATAACAGATAGTCCTTTCTCATCTCTCAGTTTTGCAAGCAGAAGATAAAAATCTTCCTGGGCAACGCTGTCGACTCCTGTCGAAGGCTCATCAAGCACCAGCAGTCTTGGATTTGAACAAAGAGCCCTGGCAATATTTATTCTCTGCTGCTGCCCTCCGGACAAAACCCCAAAAGGCTTTCCGGCATGTTCAGCCATGTTGACCATGGAAAGCATATCGAACGCAATCTCTTTTTCTTTTCTGCCCGGCCTGCTGAACAGTCCTATCCTGCTGTATATTCCCATCATGACAACGTCAAGGGCTGTAACAGGAAATGACCTTTCGGCATTTGATATCTGGGGAAGATATCCGGCTTCAAGCCTTGCCGCTTTTCCGGGTTTCTTCCCAAACAGGGAAACACTTCCCCTGTCGGGTCGGATAAGCCCTAAAATAACCTTAAGTAATGTCGATTTTCCGGCTCCGTTGGGACCTACTATACCGAGAATCTCTCCTGCACGGCAATCCAGGAAAATGGATTTTAATACCCACTTTCCGTTATAACCGACCCAGACATCATTCAGTTCTGCAATAACGGGGTTTCCGGAACCCGCTGCCTGATTATTCAAAGCATTGCCTCCCGAAGAACTTTCAGATTATATTTCATAATATCAATATAGCTTTCCCGCCCTTTTAATCCCGGACCTCCCATTGGATCAAGCATCAGCACTTTAATCCCGGCCTCTCCGGCTATTACTTCAGCGACTTTCGGATTAAACTGGGGTTCGGCAAATACGGCTTTCACCCCATGTATTTTAATGTTTTCGACGATACGCTTTATCTCAAGTGGTGTCGGGCTTTTTCCGGGCACAGATTCGATAACTCCGGCGCTCTCAAGGCCATAACGTCGCGCAAAGTAGTCCCATGCAGGGTGAAAGGCCACGTATTTTTTTATTTTAAACTTCCCTGTTCCGGCATATATTTCGCGGTCAAGACTATCCAGTTCGGACAGATATTTATTGCCTCTCTCTTCATAATAGTCCGAATGCTCTTTATCGGCAGAAACAAGGGCTGCAACAATTCTTTTCACCATCGATTTTGCTATTTCAACATCAAGCCAGATATGGGGATTGGCAAATGTGTCTTCGGGATGCGGTTTGCCGGCTTTTTCATCGTGATGGTGATTTTTTTTCATGGATAAGGTCAACTCCATCCGACAGCACAACCTTCATGAGCCTGCCGCCGGAGCTTTTAACGAACTTTTCATTCCAGTATTCAAGGCCGGCTCCGACCATAAAGAATACTCTTGCCGAAGATATTTTCTTTAAAACGCCCGGCTTGAGCTCAAATGTGTGTGGGCTTGCTCCGGGCGGAACAACAGTTATAACTTCGACGTAATCCCCGCCCACCTGTTTCACCATGTCTGCAACAGGAAATATGCTCGCTGCGACCGGCAGCTTTTCCCCGGAACAGGGGAAAGCAGAAAATACCATAAGGAAAAAAATAATTATCGGCAATAAATAAAAAGTTTTTGTTTTTCTCCCAATCAGTCTGGAGAAAAGGGTCAGGGATTCGAGAGGCCGAGGGGTCAAGTGTTTATATTCTAATAAAATTATATGATTTTTCAGCATCCCGCCATCCTCTTTGTTTGTCACTTGAACCCTGGAACCCTTGACTCCTGGAATCCTTATAAGTTCATCGCCGTCATATTCTTGTGAGTTGCCTGTATTTAATGCGGTGCGGTTGGCTGGCCGCAGCGCCGAGACGCGCCTTTCTGTCGGCTTCATACTCGGAATAATTTCCTTCGAACCAGACCACCCTGCTGTCTCCTTCGAAAGCAAGGATATGTGTTGCGATCCTGTCAAGGAACCACCTGTCATGACTTATGACAACCGCACAGCCTCCGAAGTTTTCAAGGGCCTCCTCAAGAGCCCTCATGGTATTTACATCAAGATCATTTGTCGGCTCGTCAAGAAGCAGGACATTAGCGCCCTCCTTAAGCATGCGCGCAAGATGCACCCTGTTTCTTTCACCTCCCGAAAGAAGCCCGACTTTCTTCTGCTGGTCGGTTCCGGAAAAATTGAACCTTGCGACGTAGGCACGCGAGTTTACTTCCCTGTTTCCAAGCATAACGGTATCACGTCCGTCCGAAATCACCTCCCATATGCTTTTATCAGGATTCAGAATATCACGGCTCTGGTCAACATATGCAAGCTTTACCGTCTCTCCCGTCCTGATCGTGCCTGAGTCGGGTTTATCCTGTCCGACAACCATCCTGAACAGAGTTGTCTTTCCCGCCCCGTTTGGTCCGATTATGCCGATTATACCGCCGGGAGGAAGAGAAAATGTCATGTTTTCTACAAGAAGCTGATTATTATAACCTTTGCAGATATCCTGGGCCTCTATTACGAGGTTTCCAAGGCGCGGACCGGGCGGGATATAGATTTCAAGATCCTTTGCCCTCTTTTCACCTTCCTGACCAAGAAGCGCCTCATAAGAACTGATGCGCGCCTTCGATTTTGCATGGCGCCCTTTCGGCGACATTCTTATCCATTCGAGCTCTCTCTGAAGTGTTTTCCGGCGCTCGCTCACGGTCTTTTCTTCCTGCTGAAGTTTTGCCTGTTTCTGCTCCAGCCATGACGAATAGTTTCCTTTCCACGGAAGGCCCTGTCCCTTGTCGAGTTCGAGTATCCACCCTGCAACATTGTCGAGAAAATACCGGTCATGCGTTACGGCAATTATTGTTCCGGCATACTGTTTTAGATGATGCTCAAGCCATGCCACCGATTCGGCATCAAGATGGTTGGTGGGTTCATCCAGAAGCAGAATATCGGGATTCTGTAAAAGCAGCCTGCAAAGAGCCACGCGCCTTTTTTCACCTCCCGACAGGATCTTAACAGGAGTGCTTCCCGGAGGACAGCGAAGCGCATCCATGGCCATTTCAAGGCGTGAATCAAGATCCCAGGCATCGAGCGCGTCGAGTTTTTCCTGAACTTCTCCCTGCCGCTTAATGAGCTTGTCCATCTCATCATCAGACATGGGCTCCGCAAATTTTTCATTTATCCGGTTGTATTCATTTACAAGGTTAACCGTTTCCTGCACTCCCTCTTCAACAATGTCCCGCACAGTTCTGTTTTGATCCAGCTTCGGCTCCTGCTCCAGAAAACCTATAGTATGCCCTGGGGTCAGAATCGTCTGGCCGATAAATTCCTTGTCAACTCCTGCCAGTATCCTTAAAAGAGAACTCTTCCCGGAACCGTTTAGGCCAAGGACTCCGATCTTTGCGCCGTAGAAATATGAAAGATAGATATCTTTCAGAACGGGTTTTTTGTCATAAAATTTGTTAACCCCGATCATTGAATATATTATTTTGTTCGGTTCTGTACTCATTTTATATCAAAGCTCTCCTTATAATTCTTCTCCCAATTAGCCGGGAGAAAGGGGTCCGGGATTCGAGGGTTCAAGTTTTCGGATGGACACTAGATTATAACATAGTCGTAACTGTCAAAATAACGTTTAAATAACTTTATGGTTAAAAGCAATTTTATTTTTTCGGTTAAAGATCCGCCTACATAAGCCTTGTCGCATTTATTGAAGGCAA
>JBFYVZ010000050.1:0-11650 GCA_041298995.1 Desulfobacteraceae bacterium | reverse complement strand
CCGGAAATCAGCATCTTCACACCGACGTAGAACAGGATTATCGAGATTCCTGCCTTCAGGAATCTGAAATACTGTATAATTGATGCCAGCAGAAAATAGAGCGAGCGCAAACCTACCACCGCGAAAACGTTTGAAGTGTAAACGATAAACTTGTCAGAGGAAATAGCCAGCACTGCAGGTATGGAATCTACGGCGAAGATCAAGTCTGATGTTTCAATCACTATAAGAGCTGCAAAGAGCGGAGTGGCGTGCCAGACATTCATCTTCTTAATGAAGAAATCCGGAGTCTCTATGTTCTTTTCAAAAGGTATAAATTTTGCCATCAGGCGCAGCATCGGGTTTGAGCCGGGGTCCATTTTCGATTCCTCATGAACAATCATTTTGATGGCGGTAAATATCAGTATTCCGCCGAAAAGATAGATTATCCAGTGGAAAGTATTAAACAGCTCGACGCCGGTAAAAATAAGAATGAGACGCATAAATACAGCCCCGAGTATGCCCCAGGTCAGAATCTTCGGCTGATACTTCGGTGGAATGCTGAAAGAGGAGAATATAATGAGGAACACGAACATGTTGTCCATGGAGAGGGAATATTCTATGATATAGGCTGTAAAAAACTCTACCATTTTTTCAAAGCCGAGCATATATCCGGTCAGGAAGCCGAAGAGAGTCGCTACCGTGACCCAGAAGCCGCACAGCATTAATGCTGCTCTGCTGCTTATTTCATGAGCCCCTTTTGATGAAAGCTTTAAATCCGCTATGAAAAGAGATATGGCGGTAACTATAAAAACAATCCACAATATGTTATTTGGAGTCATTTGAAAATCGCTCTCTGTTTTATGAATTGTTGGAGCATAATTATTCCAGTGCGATTTATAAGGTTACACGATTCATGATGTCAATCAAAAAAAAGGCGGTTATGTTTGACGGCTTCGTAAAAAGTCCGATTTCTTCGTTGCGCTTCATCTTTCGTCATTGCGGCGTACTTTTATTAAGCCTGGTGTAATTTGTATTAATCAAGCGGTGTGACATGGGGATTTCCCCCTTTAATATCGTTTTCCGTCTTTACCGAACATGGGAACGAACAGAACAGGTATAATCTTTTTTTTCTTTATTTCTCCTTTTTCTTTTGTCAAAAGCACAAGCTCCTGGCTATTGTGTTCTCCCACAGGGATTACCATCTTGCCGCCTTCGGCAAGCTGATCTTTTAAAGGCTCAGGTATGTGCGTGGGAGAGCAGGTTACGATAATTGCATCAAACGGGCTGTACTCTTTCCACCCCAGATAACCGTTTCCGATTTTTACCATGACATTATTATAGCCCGCTTCCGACAACTGCTTTTGGGCTCTTTTCCCCAGCGGATCAATTATTTCTATGGTGTAAACATTTTTAAAAAGTTCTCCAAGCACGGCTGCCTGGTATCCTGAGCCTGTTCCTATTTCAAGCACATTCTTTGTGCTGTCCGGATTTAACACCTCGGTCATCAGAGCGACAATATATGGCTGTGATATGGTTTGTCCTTCCCCTATAGGAAGGGGATAATCATCATACGCCCGGCTGCGGTATTCTTTGGGAACGAATTTATGCCTCTCTACCTTACGCAACGCTTCAAGTACTTTTTTGTTATTAATTCCCCTTGCTTCAATCTGTTCGGACACCATCAGTTCGCGCAGTTTTTTGTAATCCGGAGAAGCAGGCTCACCGGCGCATGCAGAAATTGCATATAACAGCAATGATGCGAGGATGAAAAATAGACGATAGGGAGAAAAAGATATAAATCTCTTTATGAAGCCAATGCCCTGATATACCATGATATAATTTCCGAACCGAAAAAAATATAGAGTATTGTGCCGATAGAAAGAAAGGGGCCGAAAGGAACGGCCAGTTTCATTCCTTTTTGAGTTTTAAGCATTACCGCAATTCCCGCAATTGTCCCCGCGGCAGATGCGGCGAAAATTGTAAAGAGAACTCCTTTTAGTCCGATAAAAGCGCCGATCATGGCAAGGAGTTTTATATCACCGCCCCCCATCCCCTCTTTTTTTGTAATAAGATTATATATCCATGCCACGGCTAAAAGACTTCCTCCTCCTGCAAGAATTCCGATAAGTGATTCCTTCCAGCTTATGGAAGGAATCAGAAAAGAAGCCATCAGAAATCCTATCGGTATGCCGGGTAATGATATGACATCAGGTATGATCCGGTGATCGATATCAATGAAGGTTATGACAATCAGCGCTGATATAAAAGTAAAATAGGCTAACCCTTCATATGAAAGGCCGAATTTCATAAAAAGAGCAAGCGCAGTTAACCCGCTTATCAATTCCACAAGAGGATAGCGGAAAGAGATCGGCATTTTACATTTCCGACATTTTCCCCCAAGAAAAATATAGCTGATGACCGGTATGTTGTCATAATATTTTATGCTGTTGCTGCAACCTGGACACATTGAGCCCGGACGAACAATCGATTTTGATGCAGGAATTCTGAATATGCAAACATTAAGAAAACTTCCGATGGTAAGACCGAAAACAAACATTAGTATGTGGATAGTATAATCGGGCATTTCAAACCTTTCCGGGCGCCTCAAGTGGTCTTGCAGCAAGCTGCATGTAATTCAAAATGTTGTAAATAAAAAAAATATGGATTAAACTGTTATAACTTATGCATATTGAATAAATAAAGCAAGATTGATATTGTCAAATTCAAAAGATGTCTTATATTCTGCCCTTATTGTAATAAAAAAGAAAGCCGGTTTTATTGCGGCAATAATTACATACTGGAGAAAAAATGGCCGAGACCGACAAGGATGATCTTATAAGTATTATTGAAGAGGATGAAAAAGATGCAAAACTTCCTGAAATTATGCCTCTTATGCCTGTCCGGGATGTCGTAATCTTCACGGATATGCTGCTTCCTCTTTTTGTGGGCCGTGAAAAGTCGGTCAGGGCTGTTGAAGAAGCAGTCAGAAAAGACGGGTTCTTGTTCCTTGTTACGCAAAAAGATCCGAACGTTGAAAATCCGAATGAGAATGAAATATACAGAATCGGGACCGTCGCCAGGGTGTTGAGAATGCTTAAGCTTCCAGACGGGCGCGTCAAGGCACTTGTACAAGGTATTGCAAAAGCCAGAATTTCCGATTTTGTGAGGCGAAAATCGGTGTACCGGGTTAAAATCGAAAAGATAACAGAGGAATTTATAAGGGAAATAACCCTTGAGATCGAAGCTCTCATGAGGAATGTACGTGAGCATTCGGAGAAGATACTCGCTTTTCGCGGTGAATTAACCGGTGATGTCGGCACCATACTCGAAGAGATAAATGATCCGGGAAAACTGGCTGACCTTGTCGCATCAAACCTAAGGTTGAAAATCGAAGAATCCCAGCAACTGCTTGAACTGATTGATCCTGTAGATCGCCTCAAAAAAGTAAACGAGCTCTTATCCAGAGAGGTTCAGCTTTCGGCAATGCAGGCCAAGATACAATCCGATGTGAAGGATGAAATTTCAAAAAACCAGCGGGATTACTACCTGAGGGAACAGATGAGAGCCATTCACAGGGAGCTTGGCGAGCAAGACGAAAAAGCCCAGGAGATTCAGGAATACAGGAAAAAGATAAAACGGGCCAAAATGGCCAAAGAGGCCGAAAAAGAGGCTGCGAAGCAGCTTAAGCGGCTTGAGATGATGCACCCGGATTCTGCCGAAGCTTCCGTTGT
Organism: Desulfobacteraceae bacterium; assembly: GCA_041298995.1. Lineage (GTDB taxonomy): Bacteria > Desulfobacterota > Desulfobacteria > Desulfobacterales > RPRI01 > RPRI01. Next base: position 7,940 of record JBFYVZ010000050.1, on the reverse strand, counting down.
GCGGACATATCTTGACTGGCTTGTTGAACTCCCATGGAGCAGGTCAACAAAAGATATTATAAATATCAAAAATGCGAAAAAGATTCTTGATTCCGATCATTATGGGCTTAACAACATCAAGGATCGCATTCTTGAATACTTAAGCGTAAGAAAACTGAATGCAAAGATGAAAGGCCCGATTCTCTGTTTTGTCGGACCTCCCGGTGTCGGAAAAACATCCCTTGGAAAAGCTATTGCCAAAGCTATGAAACGGAAATTCATACGAATTTCTCTCGGCGGAATCAGGGATGAAGCTGAAATAAGAGGGCACCGGCGCACGTATATCGGGGCTCTTCCCGGACGCATCCTTGAGGGTTTGAAACAGTGCGGTTCCAACAATCCTGTCTTCATGATGGATGAGATCGACAAGGTGGGTGCGGATTTCCGCGGAGATCCTTCAGCGGCTCTTCTGGAAGCCCTTGATCCGGAACAGAACTTTGCCTTCAGCGATCATTATTTAAATCTTCCTTTTGACCTTTCAAAGGTTATGTTTATTCTTACCGCGAATCTGACGGATACAATACCATCCGCCCTTCTTGACAGGATGGAGGTTATCAATCTTTCGGGTTATACAGAAGAAGAAAAGAAAATAATCGCGGAAACATATCTTCTTCCCCGCCAGATAAAGGAAAACGGCATCAGCGCGAAAAAAATGACCATAAGCGGTGAGGCGATGCGCCAGATAATAACCGAGTATACCTCTGAAGCGGGATTGAGGAATCTTGAAAGAGAGATAGGAACGATCTCCCGCAAGCTTGCCAGAAAAATAGCGGAAGGCGAAAAGGGACCTTTTCATATTTCAAAAGGCAACCTGCAAAAATATCTTGGGGTTCCGAAGTTCATTGCTGAAATGGATCAGGAAGACAGCCAGATAGGTCTTTCTACCGGCCTTGCATGGACACAGGTTGGAGGAGAAGTACTCTATGTTGAGGCAACCCTGATTCAGGGGAAGGGTGAGCTTATAATAACGGGACAGCTTGGAGAAGTCATGCAGGAATCTGCGCGGGCTGCTGTAAGCTATGCGCGGGCGCATCTCTCTTTTTTCGGCCTGGAGGAAAATTTTTTTGAAAATACCGATGTGCATATACATGTTCCTGCGGGGGCAATTCCCAAAGACGGTCCATCTGCCGGGATAGCAATGGCAACGGCGCTCATTTCTGTTCTGACGAACAAGCCTGTGAACAAATATGTAGCAATGACCGGTGAGATTACCCTGAGAGGAAGGGTGCTTCCAATAGGAGGACTGAAGGAAAAAGCGCTGGGTGCTTTAAGGGCCGGAATCAAAACAATAATAATTCCTGAAAAAAACATGAAAGATCTGACCGAGATCCCCGCGAATGTTAAGCGGAAAATCAAGTTTCTAATGGTAAAGAACATGAAAGAAGTTCTCCCGATAGCTATTGATGGTTATACTGTAAATGAGAAGAAATAACCCGTGATCCCGCCATGAAAATACTTGCTGTTGACACGTCTTCAAGGAGCTGCAGTGTTGCTGTGGTTGAAAACAATAACCTTCTTGCGGAAATAATAAAAGAAGACGGTGAAACGCATTCAAGACACCTGATGGATATGATAAAATAGGTGTTTGAGTTGTCCGGCCTGGTTCCTTTTGATATTGACGGTTATGCCGTTACGAAAGGGCCGGGAAGCTTTACAGGCCTCCGGATAGGAATAAGCTCCGTTAAAGGGCTCGCTGCCGCGACCGGAAAATCTTTAGCCGGGATTTCAACTCTTGATGCCCTGGCAGCCCAGGTACTCCCGACTCCGTATCTGATCTGTTCCGTAATTGATGCAAGAAAGAGTGAGGTCTATTCTTCCAGATACAGGTTTATAGACGGCTTGATTAAAAAGGAAATGAAGGAAGATGTCTTCCTTCCGGATCAAGCAGCGGATGGAATCGGGGAACCCTCTCTGTTTATCGGTGATGGCGCGACTTTATACCGCAATATAATTGAAAAAAAATTAGGAAATCTTGCCCATTTCCCTCCGCCTTTTATTAATGTTATAAGAGCTTCTACAGTTGCCTTTATGGGCCTTAAAAAATTTGAAAATAAAGATACTGTGGATGCCGCGCTCTTAGCGCCTCATTATATCAGAAAATCGGATGTGAAATTAAATTTATAAGGGTTCAAGGGGTCAAGGATTCGAGGGACAAAGGGAAAAGCAGAATATCGGGCCCGTTACACGGGTATATCGGACATCAAAGAGCGGGCAAGGATTCTGTGATCTGTGATCAGTAATCAGTGATCAGTAACCCAAAACCAGAAACCAGGAACCAGGAACCAGAGACCGGGGATTGGCTTTAATTGCCTTGACACTTACCGGATTTATTAATAAAAATCATAAGTTTTTAAATCGATGATTTTAGCTGGAGGACTTAGATGGACTACAAAAAAACGCTTAATCTTCCTGTAACTGAATTTGCAATGAAAGCCAATCTGGCTGTAAGGGAACCATTGATGTTAAGCTCTTGGGAAGATATAAGTTTATATGACAAGGTCAGAGCAGCCTCGAAAAATCGCGAACTGTTTATTCTCCACGACGGCCCCCCCTATGCAAACGGGAATATTCATATTGGAACTGCGCTGAACAAAATCCTTAAGGATATCGTTGTACGCAGCAGGCAAATGTCTGGTTATAATTCAGTATATGTTCCGGGATGGGACTGCCATGGGCTTCCCATAGAACACAATGTTGATAAGGAACTCGGCGCGGAAGGCAAAAAATATTCTCAGGCGGAAATAAGGAAGCTTTGCCGCCGGTATGCTGAAAAATATATTGATATTCAGCGCGAAGAATTCAAGAGGCTTGGTGTTCTGGGGGAATGGGATAATCCATATCTGACCATGAATTATGAGTATGAAGCCATAATTGCCAGAGAATGCGCCAAGTTTGCCCTGGAGGGAAGCCTTTACAGAAGTAAAAAACCGATACACTGGTGCTGCAGTTGTAAAACAGCGCTTGCTGAAGCGGAGATAGAATACAAAGACGATAAATCCCCTTCCGTTTTTATCAAGTTCCCCCTGGCTGATGACATTTCACCTGAGTTTCCGGAACTCTCCGGCAAAAAAATATACGTTGTTATATGGACAACAACACCATGGACTATTCCCGCGAACCTTGCCATAGCCCTTCATCCGGATTTCAGGTATGCGGCCGTCGATAACGGTAACGGAGAGGTTTTTATTCTTGCCGATGATCTTGCCGCACGCTGCATGAAATTTTTCGGATTTTCGGATTGGAAGGTTCTTGCTGAAATCAGCGCCGGGAAACTCGAAAAAAAACGATGCAGGCACCCGCTTTACAGTAGAGATTCGGTTATTATTCTCGGAAATCATGTGACTCTTGAGGCAGGCACAGGATGTGTCCACACTGCTCCTGGGCATGGCCGGGAGGATTATGAAGTCGGCCTTCAATACGGTCTTGATACCTATTCGCCTGTCGATGACAACGGCTGTTTCACAAAGGATGTGGAGTATTTTGATGGAAAGTTCGTTTTCAAGGCAAATAAAGATATTGTTATGAAACTGAAGGAATCAGGCGCCCTTGTTGCTGAGGAGACAATTACGCATTCATATCCGCACTGCTGGCGATGCAAGCAGCCCGTTATTTTCAGGGCGACTCCCCAGTGGTTTATTTCAATGGACAAAACCGGACTGAGAAAGAAGGCTCTTGAAGAGATTGACAACGTGAAATGGGTTCCACACTGGGGGAGAGAAAGAATTTACGGCATGATTGAAAACAGGCCGGACTGGTGCGTTTCAAGGCAGCGCGCATGGGGAGTTCCCATAGCTGTTTTCTTCTGCGATAAATGCGAAACCCTCCATATAAATCAGGGGGTAGTCGATCACGTATTCGAGCTTTTTAAGACCCATGGGGCCGATATATGGTTTGAAAGAGACGCGAGCGAACTCATATTAAAGGGAAGTGTTTGTGAAAAATGCGGAAATACGACATTCAGAAAGGAGACGGACATTCTGGATGTCTGGTTTGATTCGGGTGTCAGCCATGCCGCCGTGCTTGAAGAGCGTAGTGATTTGAAATGGCCGGCGGACCTTTATCTTGAAGGGAGCGACCAGCACAGAGGCTGGTTTCACAGCTCTCTCCTCACCGCGGTTGGGACAAGGGGAAAGGCTCCGTACAAATCTGTTTTGACCCACGGGTTTGTGGTGGATGCGGACGGAAAAAAGATGTCCAAATCTGTTGGAAATGTAATAGCTCCAAAGAAAGTGATCGACAAATACGGCGCCGAGATCCTGAGGTTGTGGGTTTCGGCTTCCGACTACAGGGATGATGTTCGTATTTCGGACAACATCCTGCTTCAATTAAGTGACGCATACAGAAGAATAAGAAATACCTGCCGGTTCATGCTCGGAAATTTATACGACTTTGATCCTTCAAAAGATGCCGTATCATACGAATCGATGCCCGAAATTGACAGGTTTGCCCTTCATAAACTTTACGAGCTGACGGAAAAGAACCTTACGGCTTACGATAATTATGAGTTTCACATAGTTTACCACGGCCTTTATAACTACTGCACCATAGATCTTTCAGCTTTTTATCTGGATATATTAAAAGACAGACTTTATACATCTTTTTCCGGATCTGTTGAGAGAAGAAGCGCTCAAACAGTATTATATGCCATACTCGATTCAATTGCCCGGATTATGGCCCCGATACTTCCTTTCACATCTGAAGAGATATGGAAATTCATGCCCATGACGCAGGAGAAAGAAGAAAGCATTCATATTGCCGCCCTTCCTGTTGCCCGAAAAGAGTGGAAGGACGAGACGGTTGCCGGAAGGTGGAAAAAGATTCTTGAAGTGCGGGGAGAAGTTACGAAGGCTCTCGAGGAAGCAAGGGCAAAGAAGCTGATCGGGCATTCACTTGATGCCTCGGTTGCAATATCCGCCGACAAAGAACTCTTTACTCTCCTTGACCGGTATTCGGACGAATTGAAAACCATATTCATAACATCCCGCGTTCTTTTGTCGGAAAACGGAAGCCTCTCCGGTGCGGTTGAGAGCAGGGAGATTAAAGGCCTTTATATTTCAGTTGAGCCTGCGCCGGGCAAGAAGTGTGAAAGATGCTGGATATACGATCTTTCGGTCGGGGCTGCTTCCGAAGAGCCCGGAGTCTGCAAAAGATGCCATGATGCGCTTGGGAAAATAGTGAATAGTTAAAAGAAGGGTTCGAGGATTCGAGGATTCAAGGGTTCGAGGGAACCAGGCGCATAGTGATCAGTGGTCAGTAATCAGGAACCAGAAACCCCGCCACAAAAAAGGCGGGCCTTCGGCAGAGACAATTATCCATGTTGTTTGAGAATAAATATACAAAGCTTGCATTTATTGCCGGAATGGTGATTCTTCTGGACCAGATAACCAAAGCGGTTATTTTAAAAACCATGCCACTTTATTATTCAATTACTGTATTGCCCGGATTTTTCAGCATCACACATATTCATAATCCGGGCGGAGCATTTGGTTTTCTTGCAGACCAGAACCCTGATGTCCGGAGGATGGTTTTCCTTGGTGTTTCATTTCTTGCCATGTGCCTTATATTCTACTTTTATAATACTACTCCACGCACCCAGCCAACACTTTCAACCGGTTTTGCCCTGATTTTTGGCGGCGCTGCCGGAAACCTCGTAGACAGAATACGCTTTGGAAGCGTTGTGGATTTCCTTGATGTATATATCGGGAGTTACCACTGGCCCGCTTTTAATGTAGCCGACAGCTCGATTTCCATAGGTATGGGAATTTTTGTCTTTCATCTTTTATTCAGAAAAATGCCCGGATGACGGGCTGCGGAGAATAAATGTTTCCAGTTCTTCTTAAAATTGGCCCAATATCAATATTTACTTACGGTTTTTTTATTGCAGTCGGCTTTCTTGCAGGAATATTTCTTGCCGTAAAGGAAGCAAAAAGAGTGGGGGAGGATCATGAAAAGATCATGGACCTCTGTTTTTATGTGCTGATTGCCGCAATACTCGGTTCCCGACTTTTTTATGTTGCCACAAGCCCGGAGATGTTTTTAAAAAATCCGGTTGAAATACTGAAGATATGGAACGGCGGCCTTGTTTTTTATGGAGGATTCATAGCCGCCATGGTTACGGGGGTTATTTTTCTTAAGGTAAAAAATATTCCTCTATGGAAAACAGTCGATATTATGGCCCCTTCAATAGCGCTTGCTCACTTTTTTGGAAGAATCGGATGTTTTTTTGCAGGCTGCTGTTATGGAAAATATTGTGATCTTCCCTGGGCTGTTACCTTTAACCATTCTGATTCGCTTGCTCCGACCGGGATACCGATTCATCCGACCCAGCTTTATGAAGCTCTCGGCAATCTGGCAATATTTCTGTTCTTGTTCTTTTTCCGCAAAGTCAAAAAATTTGACGGCCAGATATTCTGGATATATGCTCTGCTCTACGGGATCACAAGATCTGTAATTGAAACCTTCCGTGGCGATTTCAGGGGCGATTATATTTTTGGAAATCTATCGGTTTCCCAGGTTATTGGCGGGTTCATGGCTGTTGTTTCCCTGATAATGCTTTTTATATTTCGCAAAAAAGCTTTAAGCAAATAGAAATATCTTGAACCAAAATGCCTGAGATCAATTACAAAGACCTTAAAAACCACATAAAAGGCGCCGCCAAAGACGGGTTTCCCCCCCTTTATTTCATTTGCGGCGAGGAGATGCTGTGCAAAACCGCTCTTGACGAGCTTCTCGACGCCATGCTTCCTGTAGCATCATCAAGGGAAATGAACTATGAACCGGTGGACGGTACAAACGAGAATATATTCGATGCCGTTGAGCGGGTTAATACATTTTCATTTTCAGCGGGCAGAAAAGTCGTTGCTTTATTTGATTCCAAAATATTCTATTCGAAAGACAGTCAGTCGGTATTGCTTGCCAAAGCAAAAGAAGCATGCGCCCGTGATGATATTAAAAAGGCCGCAAGATATTTTACGGGCATTATGTCATTGCTCAATCTTTCTTTTGATGATGTGACTAAAGCAAACAGAAAAGAGTCACTTAAAATCGATGAGAGTATTTCCGATTATAACTGGATCGATGACATTATTTCTTATTGTCTTGAAAATAATGTTAATTTGTCGGCGGGAGAAGACAGCTCTTCCTTTTTGTTGAAGGCCATTGAAAAAGGATTTCCACAAGGAAACCATCTTATTATCGTAGCCGAGCAGACAGATAAAAGGCTTAACCTGTATAAATCCTTGAACAAAAATGGTGTCATTATCGACTGCCAGATTTCAAAAGGAGACTACAAAGGCGACAGAGTTGCCCAGGAAAGCGTTATTTCAGAAAGGATGAACGACGTACTGTCAAAAAGCGGCAAGACCATCGATAAGGATGCGTATCTTGCCATGTTTGAAATGACCGGATTTGACCTGCGGACATTTTCAAACAATCTGGAGAAGCTGATAGCTTATACCGGAAAAAGAAAAAACATCACTGCGGGTGACGTTGAAACCGTATTGGAGCGGACAAAAACAGATCCCATATATGAATTCACAAATGCAGTGTCCGACAAGAATCTTGAAAACTCACTTATGCTATTGAATTCTCTTTTTTACTCCGAAATCCATCCCCTTCAGGTTCTTTCTGCGATAATAAACCAGTTCAGGAAACTTATTTATCAAAAGGGATTTACGGAAAGCACTTACGGAAAGGCTTGGGATCCGGGCTTTTCGTACCCGCGCTTTTCTTCAGTCACCATGCCGGCCATAGGCGAGTATGAAAAGAATTTACTTGACGGTATTGAAGGTTGGGACAGGTTTTTTCCGGATGAGGAGAATGATGAGAAATCTGAAAACAAAAAAAAGAAGCCTATAAAAAAGAAAAGCAAGACATCTTCCGATCTTTTCATTGCGAAAAAT
>JBFYVZ010000049.1:0-6658 GCA_041298995.1 Desulfobacteraceae bacterium | reverse complement strand
CGATTTCCGCCAAGGACTGGATAGCGATCACGCTCGGTACTCTCGACGGAATGTCTGCTTTCTCTTCAGGAAGACTCAAGGTCGAAGGCGACATGGGTCTTCTCATGAAAGCGACAAAATTTTTCAAGAAATACACGCCTCCCGGCCCTGCCGGCGCCGAAGAAAAACAGGATGAACTGATAAGAATCAAGCAGGTTCTTTCGTTACCTCAGAGATTTGCAACAGGCCCTGTTATGGGAAAATTTTTAAAGGCTTTCAGCAAGAAACAAATACTGGCCAACAAATGCCCGAAATGCGGAAGGCTTCAGCTTCCGCCAAGGGAAGTTTGTGCCGAATGCAGGGTCAGGGCAACAGGCTGGGTTGAAGTCGGTCCCGAAGGTGTTATAACCATATGCGACATCGCCTACTATGCAAGCCCGGACCCGCTTTCGGGTGAAAGCAGGGAAACTCCTTATTGCTCGGCTCATTTTCTTCTTGACGGGTGCAAGGGGCATGAAACCCTCTGGCATGAGCTTAAACCCTCGGACATAGAAAGAGCCCGGAAAGGCGCAAGAGTTCGCCCCGTATGGAACGAAGAGCGTATAGGTGCGATAACGGACATAAAATATTTTGAAATAACAGACTAAACATGACGACAAAGTAAAAAGCTCCAGATCCAAGGCGCGCAAATCTTGAGGAATGAAGCGTACATACTGGTACGCTGCAATGACGAAAGAGGAAGCGCAACACAGCAGATGGATTTTTTACGAAGTCGTCAAGAGGAGAGATCTAATGCATTCAGCTAAGGATGACTGCTTTATTGTTGAAGGAAAACTGGCCCTGCCGTATCAGTATTTTGCAGGCCGGACAGGAAGCCGTTTTCTTATCTCTTTAAGGGATAAGAAAATTATGGGTTTAAAATGCGACAAGTGCAACAAGGTTTTCGTGCCGCCCAGAACAGTCTGCGAAGGCTGTTTTTCCGATATATCAGAAAACTGGGTTGAGCTGAAAAATACAGGGATTGTTACCGGCTTTACCATCATAAGATACGAAGAACCTCATCAGCCTGTAAAACCACCCTATATTCTGGCGCTCATTAAAATTGACGGTTCTGACACGCCGATAACGCATATAGTCAAAGGCATCCCCTTAAGTAAAATGCGTACAGGCATGAAAGTTAAAGCCGTGTTTGCAAAAAAGAGCACATCGACCATAATGGATATTGATCATTTCCGGCCTGATGAAAAACCGAAGTTTGAACTGGGATTCACATATGACGAGCTTGAAATCGGCATGTCCGCATCTTTTACAAAAACGATTTCCGAAACCGACGTCTACCTTTTTGCCGGAATCTCAGGCGATTTCAATCCTATGCATTTAAACGAGGAATTTGCAAAAGCGACTCCTTTCGGCACAAGGATCGCCCACGGCGCCCTTCCCCAGAGCCTTATCGCTCCTGTGCTCGGCATGAAACTTCCCGGGCTCGGAACAGTTGCCCTCGAAATTACCTGCCGTTTTAAAGCTCCGACATATTTCGGCGATACGATTACCGCGACAGGAGAGGTCGTTGAAAAAATAGAAAAAAAACGCTGGGTCAGGATGGCACTTACCTGGACAAACCAGAAAAGTGAAATCATTGCGGAAGGATCGGCTCTTGTGATGCCGCCGGCGCCGCTGCCATAGTGAAAGAGAGGTTTGATATGGGATATGAATTCGGAACAAAGGCGGAATGCCAGGAATATTTCGGGAAAGCCCATGAAATGGTTCGCCGATCAGTAAAGGATTTTATCGGCAAGGAGATTCTTCCTTTTATCGAAGAATGGGAAGAAGAATGCGAATTTCCGCGATCTCTTTATAAAAAAGCTTCGGAAGTCGGAATTCTTGGAACAGGATATCCTGAAGAACTGGGAGGAACACCAGGAGATATTTTTTTCCAGATAGCCGTCTGGGAAGAACTTATGCGTTCGGGTTCAGGAGGACTTGTTGCCGGGCTCGGCTCCCTTAACATTGCCATACCGCCCATTGTAAGATCCGGAACAAAAGAGCAGAAAGAGAAATTTGTACAGCCAGTTCTCGCGGGTGAGAAAATCGCCGCTCTTGCCATTACCGAGCCTGAAGGGGGCTCAGATGTCGCAAGCATCAGGACAACCGCGGTTAAGGACGGAGACCATTATATTGTCAACGGGAGCAAGACCTTTATCACAAGTGGTTGCAGGGCCGACCAGATAACATGCGCCGTCAGGACCGGAGAAAACGGAGCTCACGGAATAAGTCTTCTTATTATCGAATCGATAACTCCCGGTTATTCGGTCTCAAACAAGCTTAAAAAAACCGGCTGGTGGGCTTCCGACACCGCGCAGATATTTTTTGATGACTGCCGGGTACCGGCGGATAATCTTATCGGTAAAGAAAACGAGGGCTTTTACGGCATTATGGAAAATTTTCAGACCGAAAGGCTCCAGCTTGCAATCATGGCCAACATGACGGCACAGATGGCTCTTGAAGAATCCTTGAAATATGCTAAAAAGAGAGAAGCCTTCGGCCGTCCCATAAAGGGATTTCAGGTAATCCGTCACAAGCTTGTCGAAATGGCTACTCTCGTTGAAGTGAGCCGGGAATTCACTTACCGCGTAGCCGCCAAGATTGATTCCGGGGCAAACCAGATAAAAGAAATCTCAATGGCCAAGAATTTTGCCACAACAGTCAGCGACAAGGTCACATATGAGGCCGTACAGATATTCGGCGGCTACGGGTTCATGCGCGGATATCTTGTCGAAAGACTCTTCCGCGACAACAGGATATTGTCGATAGGCGGAGGAACAACCGAAATAATGAAGGAGATCATCTCCAAGTTTATAATCTGAAGATAAAGGAAAATAAAACATGGCACAGGAAATAGCCGACAGAAGGGACATTGATTTTGTCCTTTATGAACAATTGGGAATAGAGGAACTGATCAAGTGTGAAAAATATCGTGAATTCAACAAAAAATCTATCGACCTCATTATTTCGGAGGCGCGCAATTTAGCAATAAAAGAGCTTCTTCCCGCGAATGCTCCCGGCGACAGGGAAGGATGCCGGTTTGAAAACGGAAAAGTAATGGTGCCCGCTTCTTATCACCGGGTATTTGACCTTTACCGGAAAGGCGAATGGATCGCTATGCTTGATGATCCGGAAGTGGGAGGACAGGGGCTGCCTGTTACGGTTGCCCTATCGGCCGCCGAATATTTTAACGGGGCGAACTGTTCCTTTTCAACGTATCCGGGTCTTTGCCATGGCGCAGGAAAACTTGTTGAAATTTTCGGTACGCCAAAACAGAAGGAGCTGTTTCTGGGGAAGATGTACTCCGGGCAATGGGGCGGCTCAATGCTCTTGACGGAACCGGAAGCAGGCTCCGATGTAGGAAATCTGACAACTTCCGCGAAAATAAATCCTGACGGCACATATTCAATCACGGGAAACAAGATCTTTATAACAGGCGGTGAACATGATCTTACAGAGAACATAATACACCCTGTTCTTGCACGCATTGAAGGGGCTCCCGAGGGCACAAAGGGAATATCACTGTTTATAGTCCCCAAAATATGGGTTAATGACGACGGAAGTCTCGGAGAACTGAATGATGTTGTCTGCACAGGCATTGAAGAGAAGATGGGTATTCACGGAAGCTCAACATGCAGCTTATCATTGGGAAGCAAGGGCAAGTGCCGCGGCACGCTTCTTGGTGAAGAGAACAAGGGAATGAAAGTAATGTTTCACATGATGAATGAAGCCCGCCTCGGCGTCGGTGTCCAGTCTTTTTCCATGGCCAGTGCCGCATATCTGCATGCCCTCGACTATGCGAGAAAACGCGTGCAGGGAAGACCGCTGTTAAAGATGTTCGATCAGAGCGCTCCGAGAGTTCCCATAATCGAACATCCCGATGTGCGCCGCATGCTGATCTGGATGAAAGCCCATGTTGAAGGAATGAGAAGCTTCATTTATTACATAGGTAATTGTTTCGATATACTGAGCACCACAAAAAACAAGGAAGAAAGAGAAAAATACTGGGGTTACGTTGAAGTCCTGACTCCAATTATCAAGGCATACTGCTCGGACAAGGCTTTTGAGGTATGCACGCAGGCCGTCCAAGTTTACGGAGGATACGGGTACATTGCAGAATTCCCCGTTGAACAGCTTTTAAGAGACTGCAAGATAACCAGCTTATATGAAGGAACAAACGGCATCCAGGCTATGGATTTGCTTGGGCGTAAGCTGGGCATGAAAAACGGAAAGCCTTTCATGGAGCTTCTTGGTGAAATCAATAAAACTATCGCTGAAGCAAAGAAACACGCAAAACTGAAAGACTCCGCTGAAAAAGTCGAAGCTGCCGTAAACAAGCTCGGCATAATAGCGCTTCATATCGGTAAAACCGCAATGTCTGAAAAGGTTCTTACGGCCTTTGCCTTTGCAAGTCCCATGCTGGATGTTATGGGCGATGTTATTATGGCATGGATGCACCTGTGGCGGGCTTCTATTGCCATACCTAAACTCGAAAAACTCACAGGAAATGCCGACGGTCCGGCAATCAGGGAAATGGCGGCAAAAAACAAAAATGTGGCATATTACGAAGGCCAGTATCAGACCGCTGAATATTTTATCTGCAGCGTTCTTCCTAAAACAATGGGAAACATGGATGCCATATTAAACATAAATGGCGCGCCGATTGATATGCCTCAAGAATCTTTCGGAGGATAACAGATATAGTTTCTGGTCTGGAGTTTTTGGTTTCTGGTTTTAAACACTTGAACCCTTGAATCCTGGACCACCGGAACCCTTTCTCCCAACTGATTGGGAGAAGAAATTTAACTCATGATAAGCGTAGAAAATATTACAAAAAGTTACGGCCGTTACGTTCTTTTCGAAGGCGCCGGCTTCAAGGTAAACCCTAAAGAGCGGGTCGGACTTGTAGGCCGGAACGGCCACGGGAAGACGACCCTGTTCCGGCTGATAAAAAAAGAGGAGTTTCCTGACTCCGGAGCCATAATCATACCCAGGCTTTACCGCATCGGCTGCGTTGAACAGCAAATAGAGTTTTCCGAAGATACCGTGCTCAAAGAGGGTATGAAAGGGCTTCCCGAAAACGAGAAAGATCATTTCTGGAAGGTCGAGAAAATTCTTGCGGGGCTCGGATTTTCTTTAAATGATCTCAATATGAATCCTCTCGATCTTTCCGGAGGATTCCAGGTTCGTCTGAATCTTGCCAAAGTGATTGTATCCGAACCTGACCTTCTGCTCCTCGACGAACCGACCAACTATCTCGATATAACTTCGATCCGCTGGATTGAGCGATTTCTTGTCAACTGGCCCCGCGAACTTATGCTGATAACTCACGACAGGGGGTTCATGGATAAAATCGTTACCCATACCCTCGGGATACACCGTAAAAAAATCAGGAAAATCGCCGGCAACACTGAAAAATATTACACCCAGACAGCGCAGGACGAGGAGATATATGAAAAAACACGTGTCAACGACGATAAGCGCAGAAAAGAGATCGAGCTCTTTATAAGCCGGTTCAGGGCAAAGGCAAGACTCGCCAACATGGTACAATCGAGGGTAAAGACCCTGGGTAAAATGGAGAAAAAGGATAAGCTGGAAAGGATCAAAATCCTTGATTTCTCCTTCAGAAGCGCTCCTTACCGTGGAAAGCGTATTCTTGGCGCAAGCGCTATTTCTTTCTCATATGATCAGAATACACCTCTTATCAGTGATTTTGACATCACAATCGGAGCCCGCGACAGGGTGTGCGTTATCGGTAAAAACGGTAAGGGGAAAACAACCCTTCTGAAAATTCTTGCGGGTGCCCTCTCACCTCAAACCGGACAGGTCGATTATAATCCGGCTTCGATCAAAGGTTTTTTTGAGCAGACAAACGTGAACCATCTTGTAGACAGCCGGACAATAGAAGAAGAAATTCTCTATTCCCATCATGATATAGAAAGGCAGACTGCAAGGAACATCTGTGGCGTCATGATGTTCGGGGGAGATTCCGCCTTAAAGAAAATCGGCGTTTTATCGGGCGGTGAAAAAAGCAGGGTTCTTCTGGGCAAGCTCCTAGCAACTCCGGTAAATCTGCTTATCCTGGATGAGCCGACAAACCATCTCGACATGGACTCATGCGATGCCCTGCTTGCTGCTCTTGACAGTTTCGAAGGCGCAATCATCATGGTGACCCACAACGAGATGTTTCTTCATGCCCTTGCGGAGCGCCTGATTGTATTCCAGGACGAAAATGCGCATGTTTTTGAAGGAACCTACCAGAGATTTCTCGAAAAGGAAGGATGGAAAGATGAAAAAGGTCTTGTCAAAAACCTTCCTGCTTCGGATGAAAGCTCTGAAGCAGGCGCAAAATTCAACAAAAAGGAGATTCGCCGTCTCCGCTCCGAAATAATAACCGAAAAATCAAAAACATTAAGACCGATCGAGCAGCAAATAGCAAAAACGGAAAGCCGGATTGAAGCTCTTGAAAAAGAGCTTACCGAATACACCGAAGCCATGCAGAAGGCTTCTGAAGGAGGAACCGGCAAAAAGATCGTCGAACTTTCTCAGGCTATCTACGCCTCCCAGACATCGATTGACAAACTCTTTGACGAACTTGAAGCGCTTTCTAAAGAGCTGAACGAAAAAAGCGCATCTT
>JBFYVZ010000041.1:0-9240 GCA_041298995.1 Desulfobacteraceae bacterium | reverse complement strand
TGCGGGATTTCTTGTGCGACATACAAAGCGTATGTCTTAAGCGCAATCCCTTGATTTACTTGAGCTTGCCCAAAACTCCCTATTTCCGAATTGGAAACTTTTATGTGTCCAAATCATGTTTCCGGACGGGCACTAAATAAATCTGTTTTTTCTTTACTTATTAAACTGTTGCTGGTAAAAACTGCCAAGATGATTAGGCTGTAGGCGGTTAGGCGTCTAATAGCCTTCAGGCTGCAAGTTTATTAACAGGTTATAGGAGATTCACAAGATGAACATCAGCAGGAAATTGGGAATTCTGGTTTTTTGTGGTGTGCCGGCTATTATTGGAGGCGGCATTGTTTATGCTGTTTTTGGCAGTTATGTTCCCGTTTTAGTATATGAAGTTCTTCTTTTACTTGCTGCCGGGGGATTTGTCAGCAAGTAAGATTTAACCTATCCGGACAGGCTTAGAGGGGCAACGGCATAATGCCTGGCTGTCAAATTTAAAAGCCGGGCGGCAGAAAAACACGAATGCTTTGTCCCTCTGTGTCTTTGTGCCCGCTAACATGGGAATATGAGTTTTTTCCCTGTCAAAATTTCAATAATTTGATGATGGTCTCGATTATTGAAGAACTCGTAAAAAGTCAAAATTCGGACGGCAAAGTAAAAAGTTCAAGTTCAAGGCGTCGCGAATCTTGAGAAATGAGGCGTACATAAAAGTACGCCGCAATGACGAAAGATGAAGTGCAACGAAGAAATCGGACTTTTTACGAAGCCGTCATTATTGCCTATTCTGTAAAGATAACGAAATTTATTTTGGTTTATAAGGTTACTCATTATGCAAATTGAAAAAATGTCGGAGATTAGTATTGAGAGCGAGATGAAAAAGTCTTATCTCGACTACGCAATGAGCGTTATTATCGGGAGAGCCTTGCCCGACGTCCGGGATGGACTTAAACCTGTTCATCGTCGGGTTCTATTTGCAATGAGCGAACTTAAGAACGATTGGAATAAACCACATAAGAAATCGGCCAGAATTGTGGGTGATGTGATCGGTAAGTATCATCCGCATGGAGATACCGCGGTTTATGATACAATTGTCAGAATGGCCCAGGATTTTTCTCTCAGATATCCCCTTGTTGATGGGCAGGGAAATTTTGGTTCAATAGACGGAGATTCTCCTGCGGCTATGCGGTACACCGAAATAAGAATGATGCGGCTTGCCCATGAAATGATGGAAGACATCGACAAGGAGACCGTCGATTTTGTTCCAAATTATGATGAGTCTCTGACTGAGCCTTCAATTCTGCCTGCAAAAATTCCCTGCCTCCTGATAAACGGCTCATCCGGGATTGCTGTTGGAATGGCAACGAGCATTCCTCCGCACAACCTTTCTGAAGTGGCTGAAGCAATAAAAGCTCTTATCGATAATCCTGACATTACCTGTGATGAATTGATAAAAATAATTCCGGGACCTGATTTTCCGACAGCAGGAATCATTTACGGTAAAAGCGGAATACATGACGCTTATTCTACAGGCAGGGGAAAAGTTAAAGTCCGGGCGCGTGTTATAGTAGAAACCGATAAAAGAACACAGAGCGAAACCATTATTGTTACGCAGCTTCCTTACATGGTCAATAAGGCGGTTCTGATTGAGAAGATTGCGGAACTGGTCCGTGATAAGCATATCGAAGGAGTAAAGTATGTAAGGGATGAATCCGACAGGGAAGGCATGCGGATTGCCGTCGGCCTCAAAAAAGACCAGATAGCAAAGGTGGTAATCAACCAGCTTTTAAAACATACCCGGCTGGCAACAAGTTTCGGGATTATTTTCCTTGCCGTTGTGAACAACAGGCCGGAAGTTCTGACATTAAAGGAGATACTCGAGTATTTTATTCTTCACCGCAAGGATATTGTAGTAAAGCGCACAAAATATGACCTGAAAAAGGCCGAAGCACGCGCTCATATACTTGAAGGCCTCAAGATAGCCATAGACAACATCGATGCTGTTATTTCCCTTATCAAACAGTCGAAATCGCCGGTGGAAGCAAAGAACGGCCTGATTATAAAGTTCAGCATGACTCCAATTCAAGCTCAGGCTGTGCTAGACATGCGCCTTCAGAGGCTTACAGGCCTTGAGCGGGAAAAGATAATTGACGAATACAATGCTATTCTGAAAGATATTGCAGGATTCAGAGAGATCCTTGCTAGCGAACGACTTGTTCTGGACATCATAAAGGATGAGTTGACTCAGACGATAAATGAGTATGGCGATCCGCGCCGCACGGAAATCGTTGAGGAATCAGAGGATATTTCCATCGAGGATATGATTGTTGAAGAGGACATGGTCGTAACTGTTTCAAAGGATGGATATATCAAGAGAACTCCTGCAAGTGTCTACCAGGCCCAGGGTCGAGGAGGAAAAGGGAAAACGGCGATGGGCACCAAAGAAGAAGATTTCGTTGCGCACCTTTTCGTCGCTTCAACCCACCATACATTCATATTTTTTACAAATCAGGGGAAAGTCTACTGGTGCAAGGTGTATGATATTCCGGAATCCGGACGGACAACCCGCGGAAAGGCTATAGTAAATCTCCTCAACTTTAATGAAGGTGAAAAGCTGACCACCATTCTTCCTGTTAAGGCTTTTGAGCCCGGTTTTTATGTAATAATGGCAACCAAACATGGGCTGGTTAAGAGGACGGATCTGATGGATTACAGCCGCCCCAGACTGGGAGGAATCAGGGCTTTGCATCTTGATGAGGGGGATGAGCTTATCGCGGCTCGGATTACGGACGGAACTCTTAATGTTTTCGTATGTTCCGCGACGGGAAAATCTATCCGCTTCCACGAGTCGGATGTGCGTACAACCGGCCGTATTGCAGGTGGAATGCGCGGTATGCGCCTTGCCGACGGCGACCGTATTGTGGGAATGGAAGTCTTAACTCATGGCCAGACACTTGTTGCTGTTACGGAAAACGGTTTCGGAAAAAGGACATCGATAGATGAATATCCTGTTCAGAAAAGAGGGGGAAAGGGTGTTATAGGGATAAAGACGACCGAACGAAACGGCCAGGTCGTTAGAATCCTGATCGTTAATGATGCGGATGACCTGATGCTTATGACCGATACGGGGAAAATTATTCGCACGCCTATAAGCGGCATTTCTGTTATCAGCCGGAATACCCAGGGCGTCAAGTTGATTAACAGGGAGTCGACTGAAAAAGTTGTCGGCGCTGCGAGGCTTGTAGAAAAGGATTAAATAGTTTCCATCCGGAAATGGCCCTTTTGTGCGATCTCTGTGTCAATCTGCGGGATTTCTTGTGCGACATACAATGCGTATGTCTCCGCGCAATCCCTTGATTTTCTTGAGCTTGCCCAAAATTGCCGATTTCCGAATTGGAAACTTAAATGTGTCCAAAATTTGTTTCCAGATGGACACTAAATGGATTTTTAAATGAATAAAATTGCTGATATAAGCAGTACAAGAATAGGTGTCGTGGGTGGAGGGAGCTGGGGCACAGCTCTTGCGAATCTTCTTGCGGATAAAGGATTCAAAATAGACTTCTGGGTTTTTGAAAAGGATGTTAAGGAACAGATACTCGAATTCAGAGAGAATAAGATTTTCCTTCCCGGGATAATACTCTCTCCGAATCTTTTTCCTTCAAATGATATTGAGGATGTTGTTACACGAAAAGACCTGGTGCTGATAGTCGTTCCATCCCATGTAATGCGCGAAACCGCAATGAAAATTTCAAGCCTGGTAGAGAGGGATACAATAATAGTGTCAGCTTCAAAGGGGATAGAGAACAGCACATATCTGACCATGTCCGGCGTTCTTAAGGAATGCATCCCCGGTATTCCGGAGGGCAACTTTACCGCTCTTTCAGGGCCTAGCTTTGCAAAGGAGGTTGCACGAAAAGTTCCTACCGCCGTGACTGCGGCATCAAAGAATCCTGATGCAGCCGCATTTGTTCAGAGTGTTTTTGCCACTCCGTTTTTCAGGGTTTACACTAATGATGATGTTATAGGAGTTGAGCTGGGAGGCGCCGTCAAGAATGTTATCGCAATTGCTGCCGGGATCATAGACGGCCTCGGCCTCGGATTAAATACCAGGGCGGCGCTTATAACGAGGGGTCTTACTGAAATAAGAAGGCTCGGGCTGGCCCTCGGGGCAAAACCAAGAACTTTCACAGGACTTGCCGGAGTCGGCGATCTGCTTTTGACCTGCACCGGAAATTTGAGCAGGAATCATACTGTGGGTAAAAAGATAGGGGAGGGGATCAAGCTCAAAGAGATCCTTTCCGAAATGCGCATGGTTGCCGAAGGAGTAAAGACTGCCGAGTCTGTTTACAACCTTTCCCGGAAACTTGATGTTGAAATGCCCATTTCCAGGGAAATATACCATATACTCTATGAAGATGTTCCTCCCAAAGAGGCTGTCTATCGGCTTATGACACGTGATCTTAAGCAGGAACTGGATGAACAGTGATAAAAAAAATAAAAGTGAAGGGCACAGAAAAAGGCTTCGTGATAAATTCCTTTCATCAGGCCTTTCCGGTTTCCACGATTATGAAGTTATAGAGCTTCTCCTGACTCTTGCCACTCCCCGCAGAGATTGCAAGGATGCCGCAAAGGCTGCATTGCAAAGATTTAAAACTCTTCAGGGAGTTCTTGAGGCTTCACCCAATGAATTGTGCGAGATAGAAGGCATAGGCCCGAAAAACCTCTTCGGGATAACGCTTGTGCAGGCAGCCGCGCACCGTTATCTTGAAAAAAGATTGATAAATAAAAATCCTTTAAACAACTCAAAAGAATTGTTTGAATACCTCAATCATGATCTGAGGGATAAAAACATAGAATGCTTCAAGGTTATATTTCTTGATGCCAAAAATAAAGTTATAAGGACCGAAACACTCTTTCAGGGCTCGCTCACTTCAAGTTCGGTCTATCCGAGGGAAGTCGCACGGGCCGCTCTTGATTACCACGCTGCTGCCCTGATATTTGCTCATAATCATCCGTCAGGCGATCCGGCGCCGTCTTCAGAAGATATATCGGTTACACGGCAGCTCATTTTTGCCTGCAAGGTTATGGGCGTAACCGTTCATGAACATCTTGTGATAGGGGATAATAAATATTACAGTTTTGCCGATAACGGATATATAGAAAAAATCAACCGCGAATTTGACATACAGGTCAAGGAACTCGGGGTCGGGAGATGAAATGACGGAGAACAGGGGAAAACATCCCTATTGTTTTGCGAAACTCGAAGTTGTTTTTCCGGAAGGAGAAGATGGCTTGCGAAGCCCCCCTGAATCCTGTTTCCCCTGTCATTACAAGACCGACTGCCTGCGTGAGGCGATGAAGGGGAAAGAAGGTCTGAAAGTTAAGGAGGAAATGGTCGACAGGGCTTACGATTCAGGCATGATCGGGTTTGTCAGGAGATGGTCTGAAAAGAAAGACTTCCATCGGAAAATTCACGCGAAGAAAAAATAACATCAGAAAGGGGGATATAATGAAAACCATAAGAGATGTAGATCTTTCAGGCAAAAGGGTATTTATAAGGGTCGATTTTAATGTTCCTCTCGATGATAACCAGAAAATTACCGACGATACGAGAATACGTTTTGTAGTGCCAACTTTAAAATATGCCATAGACAACAAAGCAAAACTTATAATTGCATCTCACCTTGGAAGACCGAAAGGGGAAGTTGCCCCGAAATACAGCCTCGCCCCGGTCTTGAAATCCCTCGGATCTTATCTCGGGAAAGAAGTAAAAATGGCGCCCGACTGCATCGGACCTGAAGTAACGGCTCTTGTATCTTCAATGTCAGACGGAGATGTCCTGCTTCTTGAAAATCTCAGATTCCATCCTCAGGAAGAGAGTAATGATGATGCTTTCGGGAAAGAGCTGGCACAACTTTGTGATATATATGTTAATGATGCTTTCGCGGTTTCCCACAGGGCAAACGCTTCTGTCGCCGCAATAACAGAGCATGCCCCGGTATCGGTTGCAGGATTTCTGCTTGAGAAGGAACTTGAGTATTTTGAAAAGGCCATGATGAACCCGGAGCGGCCACTTGTGGCTGTTATAGGAGGGGCGAAGGTTTCAAGCAAGCTGGCGGCTCTCGAAAATATTATTCAGCGAGTTGATAAGCTGTTGATAGGCGGAGCAATGGCCAATACTTTCCTTAAAAGCAGAGGAATTGATGTTGGAGGCTCAAAAATTGAGGAAAATCTGGTAGAAGTTGCGGCGTTGATTATGAATAAAGCTTGTGAAAAAGGTGTTAAATTATATCTTCCTGTTGATGCTGTCGCGGCAGACTCTTTTGATCCCAGTGCCGTGACAAGAATTGTTCCGGTCAATGAAATTCCTTCGGGATGGATGGTGCTGGATATAGGACCTGCAACATCACTGCTTTTCCAGGAAGCGCTTAATGATGCCAGGACAATAATCTGGAATGGCCCTCTTGGAGCATTTGAAATGGATGCTTTCAGCAGAGGGACAATGTCAATGGTCCGTGATATCGCAAATTCACAGGCTTTGACCATTGTCGGAGGTGGAGATACCGATCTGGCTGTTCACAAGGCCGGAGAGGCCGATAAGATAACCTTTATATCAACCGGCGGGGGGGCTTTCCTTGAGTTGCTGGAAGGCAGGACATTGCCTGCTGTTTCAGCCCTGATCAAGGCAGGGCAAAAAACCTGATAATAAGAGAGCCCGAAAACAATCTATGAATTTATTTTCAAGCCGCAACCTGATTCTGATCGGCATCGTTTTTTTTTCTCTGGCTTTGCCTGCATACATATACAGAATACAATTATGGGATCAGATCTTATTCTGCTATGATATTTTTAAGGACAGGGAAAAGATCAAGGCTCTTGTAGGTTCATTCGGCGCCGCCGCTCCCGCGGCATTTATATTGATTCAGATATTGCAGGTTATTTTTGCGCCGGTTCCAGGAGAGGCCACGGGTTTTATCGGAGGATATATTTTCGGAGCCACCAGGGGCTTTATATTTTCCACAATCGGGCTTACAGCAGGTTCCTGGATAAATTTCATGATCGGCAGATTTCTGGGGAAGCGCTATATCAGAAAATTAATTCCATCCGATTCTTTGCAAAAATTCGACACAGCCTTAAAACATCAGGGAATATTTGTAATAATAATTTTGTTCATATTCCCCGGTTTTCCCAAAGATTATCTTTGCCTGTTTCTTGGGATAAGCTCGATTCCAGTCAAAATATTTCTTATTATTGCCGCTCTGGGGCGAATGCCTGGAACTTTCATGCTTAGCCTTCAGGGAGCTTCCCTTTATGATAAATCTTACAAGGTTTTTGCGTTGATAACGGTTTTTTTTATAGCATGTGCAATAGCAGGTTATGTGTATCGTGAGCATCTATACAGGTGGATTGATAAGATGAACACTAAGTAGGGATCAGGAAACTGGGATCAGGGGTCAGGAATGTCGAACATCGAACATAATACATCTAATCGAGCCGCTGCCTTTATTGACTTGAATTCAAATCGATGTTATCGAAACAGATAAACTTCGAAGTTCGAAGTTCGAAATACTACTACAAAAAAAGCGGCTTGATTATCGTATTTAAAAACAGGAGAAGAAATTGGCATTCTGGACTGTCAGAGAATCACTCAGTCAGGCAAACAAGCTGAGACGCTCTTATTACGAAATCTTAAGAGATGAGCTTGACCATTTCATGCTTCAGTATGCGCTGGTTGATTCTTATAATAACTTTTTAAGCAAGAATACTCCCTACCCGTTTGTTGAAAGGCGCGAACTCAAGCCCCGTGCGCGTGCGTCTGATATTGAATATGAATCCCATAATACATTTCTTGTTCTTTTTGTTGAAGATATTATTTCTGCCAATCATAAAAAATACATCAGATTTTTTGATATTAATAAAACAACGAAATCAAATCTTATAAGTTCAAAAACGTTTCCTCTTTCAAACAAATTTGACAGGACCCAGAAATTTCTTGATTCAGCAAGATTTTTTGATTTTATGCGAATGCTGCTCCCCGTTGATTATTCCCTTCTTATCCAAAGGGATCCGACAAGCAGAATAAAGGACAGGTATGCTCTGAGCCATTTTCATGTCCGCATAGACTGGCCTGTAGCGGAAGCGGCAGAAGATCTCGCTCGCAGTCTCCGGTACATTTCGAAGGATATTTATGAGAAGGGAGATAAGTATGCCGAAGATATCCAGAAAAAATATTTTGAATATTACGGTCTGCCTGTTATGGCTGGCGGCAGGAGAACTGCCGCAATAGTTGCCGCACAATATCTTAAAAGGATTCCCTGCATTACGACTGTTTATGCCGGAAGCAGCGGGTCAAGATCGCTGATAAGAATTTCGGAACGGGGTGTTTCAAAGTCGATATTATTGAAGTTTACCGAGAATGAAATAATACAGACATCAGCTTTAAATAGTATATCCCCGATTACTTTCAAAAAAAATTATGTTGTGGCGAGGGACAGGAAGGATAGTATTTGTATTTTTCAGGTGTCATATTATTTTGCTAATCCGGCAAGGCCGCCGGATGACGGAAAGTTAAGGGAATTAAAACCGGACCTATACTGGCAGACAGTGGATTCCCAATATATTCTTCCAAAACCCGGAACCTGGAAATATCCTCCTCTTCCGCACAATATCATTTATACATGACGGCTATGTCCATAAAGAAGCCAGAATTCAGAAGCCAGAATCCAGAATGAAAAGATTATTTTGAAGAATAGCGATACTATTCCTCTTCTGACTCCTGACTTCTGGCTTCTGGATTCCGGCTCCTGACTTCTTTCTTTAAATAATTATTTTGATCATCGCAATCTCGTCACAATCGGGGAATTTAACACAAAGAATGCAATCGGACCAGATTTTAATGAGCGGAAGCTCGGCCTTATCAACATGAACAAATCCCAGTTTTTCAAAAAATCCGGGTTTATAAGTAAGAGAAAAAACTTTTTTCATTTCATAAGTTTTTGCTTCGGCGAGAACTGTTTCGGCAAGCAGTGTGCCTATCTTTTTTCTGACATGATCGGGATGCACGGCGAGAGAGCGTATTTCAGCGAGATCTTCCCAGCAGAATTGCAGGGCGCAGCATCCTATAATTTCACCGGTTGTATCATCCGTGTAAACAATGAAATCCCTGAGATGATCATAGAGTTTACTGAAAGGTCTCGGCAGCAATTCCCCCTTGCTGCTGTATATCTGCAGAAGGTTGTAAATCGCCTTTATGTC
>JBFYVZ010000022.1:0-3588 GCA_041298995.1 Desulfobacteraceae bacterium | reverse complement strand
CATAAGGCATCAGCATCAGGTACCCTGCTTCATTGAAAGCATTTTCGGCTATTGCTTCAGTTTCCTTCGTGCCGAAAGAAAGAATCTTGAATTTAAATCCATTATTACCGGAAGGAAGAGGAAGCACGCGGGGAGACGCCTTCCCGGCTATTTTTATAAATGCCCTGTTTACACGCTGTCCGGCCTTGAACTTATCGATCCAAATGGAAAGATGGGCGGGCTCGGTAATCGTCATGTTGCCTGAATATTCCCCGCCCTCCCAGTCCTTCTGGAACATGTTGAGAAAAGCTTCAGCGTTTCTTGCATCGAAAAGAAGATGATCGAAGGTCATGGTGATATAGCTTTTGCCTGATCCTGTCAGAACATGAAAAGCAATGTGATCTCTTTTGTTTTTAAAAGTAGTGTTTATTCCTTTTTCAAGATTTTTTAAAATAACGTCAAAAGATTCGCCTTCCTTTATTGTCAGGGTATCAAGAGAAATTTCAGGTTTTCTTGCCGGAGATATTTTCCAGTAAGGGGCAAGGTTTATGTCTCTTGATAAACAGCCGTTTACTATGGGGTGCTTTTTTATAAAGGCATTCAGGGCATTGCCGATATCCTGCGGATTTATATCGCCTGCGACCTCTATGACCACCTGTGACATGAATCCTGCCCCTGTTTCTTTCAGGGTCATGCAATTTAAGACATGTATAATCCAGTCGATTCCTGTTAAATACCGTTTGTTTTTTGAGTATGGCAGAGAAATCTTCATATACACTTAAAATGAGGCCTTCCGTAACATCTTAAAAGGTCTCACGTCATAACCCTGATTTTGGCAGCAAGGGAATTTATAGTCTTAAAATCATCCCTGGTAAGACCGGATTCCATAAGTCTAATTTTGAAAGTCTTTTCTATGACAACAAGGAGTTCAACAAAGCCGAGGGAATCTAATCCCATTTCATGGAGTGGAACTTCGGGTCCTATCGAGCCTTGCTCCATGGAGAGTATCGCGGCAACTTCTTTTATCAATATTTCTTCAATAACTTTATGACGTTCCTTATCCATTCTATTCCTTATCATTATTCCCCGATTTTATACCACCTTCCGAATCGACGCTTGATTTGGAAAATTTGAGTACCGGAATAATTAATACAAGCGCAAAAATAGTGCAAGAGTTTCGGCTCATACGGGAAACAACTCTTGCATGGCAGACATGAATTCATAGTCTGTTTCTGTCAGTTCGAGGTATTGATGATCGTTGCCGCGTTTATGCTCGCTGTTTCGGTTAATATTTTTTGAAATAAGAATCATCATAATTATTTTTCCGGGCTTGTAATTCTTTTTCCCGTTTAGGCAGGGTACAGCGGGTTTTTATAATTAATTTTCTTGACATAATGCTAAATATAAGTATATTTCTCGAATCGTAACCGTTTTTATGGAGAATGTCATGTCTGAAAACGTTCAGGAAAAAGCAACGATCAGGCCAGCGGGATATGCGGCTCTGATTGATTTGTATGCTGTGGAGGTTATCCCGAACTGGCACAGATCCCTGGTCACAACCAGTGGAATCCACCGGATCAACTCGACAGGAAGCGTTATCGAGGAGGTCTATCCGCCCAAGTACTGGCCGGGAAACTCGCTGGGCGATCATCTCGAATTCGCGCTTAAGTATGACGGCGTGAATCTCGCGATACTTGCCGCCCTGTTTCAGATAGTCGCGCCTGAAGACTTCCTGCGTTATGTCCAGTCCAAACCTGTCGGCAAGTATGCTCGGCGGTTGTGGTTTCTGTATGAGTATCTTACCGGAACGACCATCCCGATTGACGACTTGAAGCAGGGAAACTACATCGATCTGCTCAATCCTGATGAATACTACACAGTCTCCCCGGCCAGACAGGCGCGCCGTCAGCGAATCAACGACAACTTGCCCGGCGATCACAGATTCTGCCCGATAATCCGCCGCACCGATATCCTTAAAGAATTCGAGAAATCAGATCTTCCGGATCGCTGCCGAAAAGTCGTTTCCGGTTACTCACCTGAATTGCTTAAGAGGGCATTGAGCTATCTGTACTCTAAAGAAACGAAATCATCATTTGAAATCGAACACATCAAACCCAATTTAACAAGGTCCGAACGCTTTGCCGCATTGCTTCAACTGGCAGAACGCGAAGACTTCTGTGAAAAAGAAAAATTGATTGACCTTCAGAACCGCATTGCCGATCCGCGATTCTCCGAAGCCGGCTACCGATCTAGTCAGAACTATGTCGGTGAAACAGTCGCCTGGCAGAAGGAAAAGATACATTTCGTGTGTCCGAAGCCGGATGACCTGCCCTATATGATGGAAGGTTTGGTCGCCTCACACAAACAAATGGAGGAGGGGGCCGTCTGCGCTGTGGTTCATGCCGCAGCCGTGTCCTATGGATTTGTTTTTCTTCATCCGTTCGAGGACGGCAATGGCCGAATCCATCGGTTTCTGATCCACAATATTCTTGCCCGCCGCGGATTTACGCCCAAGGGGATCATGTTCCCCGTATCGGCATCCATTCTGAAAAATCTTGCCGATTACGATGCTTCCCTGGAGGCGTTTTCCCGACCGCTCATGACCCACGTGGAATACTCGCTCGATGAAGACGGCCATATGACCGTTCACAATGATACGGCACGTTGGTACCGCTACATTGATATGACACACCAGGCCGAAGCGCTCTTTAAGTTCATCGCGCAGACCATCGATACGGAACTCGCCGGCGAGCTGGCCTTCCTGGCGAACTACGACAAGGCCAGAGAGTCTGTCTGTGAGATCCTCGACATGCCGGACAGGCATACAGACCTCTTTATCCGGTTCTGTCTGGAAAACAACGGAAAACTTTCAGAGCGGAAACGTTCAAGCTACTTTCATTATCTGTCGGAAGATGAAATCGCCCGCATGGAACAGGCGGTACAAGCAGCCTACGGAAGCGATATGTCAAAGTATGCATGACAAATAGACACACGCCCAAAAAAAGCCCGGCTCTCTAAAAAAGGCCGGGCTCTGATTGCTGGCTCCCCGGAACGGATGAAGTTGGGCACTGGGAACAAACTGTTATTATTTAACGCTAGACATAAGCGGGTATAGCCCGATAGGAACTCGACCCGCTTTACACCGCCGTTAGGCGCTTTAATGTCTTTGGCTTCACGAACAGAGTCGGCGAAGCCTTTATGTTGTGTGAAAATGTATTCAGCTATTTTTCAACTCTGAGTATTTTTCCCCCTGCTTTCCGCAAACATGTTCTGGCGATAGAGATCGCCTCTTTTGCATCCTCTTTGCCGGGTAACCCATCCTGTAAAGAACCCGGTAATGCGTCAGGATATCGGGTGGGAATATAATAAATGTCCATTTGCCCGAGATCTTCTCTTAAATCTTCAAGAAAATCGTGTGGCAGTAACCCGAGCAAATCGACAATAGAATGGGTTCGGGGAGGTATTTTACCCTGATTTGTCAGAAGGCCTTTCAGACATTTCTCAATGCATTGCTGGCTATGAAAACAGACTTGGTTATAAATTTTGTCCTTTAAGGCGAGTTCCGCCATCTGCAAATCTTGGCCGGCAAATTCCAGCCATCGATCACCT